>NZ_BAAHYN010000007.1:0-324651 GCF_054657535.1 Desulfosporosinus burensis | reverse complement strand
TGTGCGTTACAAGTTGCAGTGTGACGAAAGGCTCCCCTTCGAAGTATTCCTTTGGGGTGGGTGGCTCGGCGATACTCTCCACCGGAGACTATCGTGCCTTTCGTTTCAGGGCCGATGATACTTGGGGCATAGCCCCTGGGAAAGTAGGATCCACACTGCTGGAGTTTGCGTTATAAGTTGCAGTGTGGCGATAGGCTCACCTTCGCCACGAAGTGTTCCTTTGGGGTGGGTGGCTCGGCGATACTCTCCACTGGAGACTATCGTGCTTATCGTATCTTCAGGTAAACAAGCAAGATGACTATCTCTGACGAGGTAGTCATCTTTGTGTTAGTTATACTGTGAAAACGAGGCACCGGGGTTCCACCTGTTCGGATCCACATTGCAGGAGTTTGCGTTACGAGTCGCAATGTGGCGAAAGTCTCATCCGACTTTCGTCACACTGCTGAAGCCTGCGTTATGAGTTGCAGTGTGGCGATAATCTCGTTCCGTCGCCACGAAGTGTTTCTTATGGGTAGGTGGCTCGGCGATACTCTCCACCTGAGACTATCGCGCCTAACGTATCTTAGGTAAACAAGCAAAGGCCTGTGAAAAAACAGCCTAAACCGAAAGTTTTAGGCCTTTTTGCCGTTTTTAGAAGAAATTATGGTAAAATATATGTAGAAAGAAAACGAAAAAGCAGGGCCATAGTGGTCGTCTTTCAGACGAATTTAAATCATGCAACACTATGAGAAACACAAGTAAACATATAGTTATTAAAGAATATAAAGATCAAGAACATCAGATGGGGGCCAAATGTTGGGAAAAAGCTCAATTCCTTGGTGGATGCGCCTTAAAGTTCATTTTCTTTTATTTGGAGTTACCATGTCTATTCTTCCCCTGTTCCTGCTTGGGAATTTAGGCTTTACATCGGTGCGACAAAATCTACAAAAGAATATTTTTGAACAAGACTTTGAGAAGGTAACAATAGTTGCTAGTGAAATACGGGACTTCGTCGCAAATGTTGAGAACAGTTTAATCCTTACGAAGACAACAAGTGCTAACGCGCTCGTCGGGAAAGATGCAACTTTACGTCAAATTATTTTAGAAGTACTTTTACAAAAAGAGTCCTTTATCGAAGAAATTAAGATTACAGATGCAAATTTTAACATCCTTGATCAAATCACTCGCCAAGAAGAAATTTCCCCTTCTATAACGGCAGCCAAAATTGAAAATCCAATATCCCCGGAAAAATCCTATGCTATGAGTGATGTGTTCTTCACGAGTGACCGGCGTGCGAAAATCTATTTGACTGTAAGGGTTCAAGACCCTATAACTAAAGATGGAATCGGATATCTACAAGCTAAAGTTGACTTACAGGGGATGATCAACCGATATGTTAATATACGGCTGGGTGAGGGAGAGTACGTATTTATAGTTGACCAAGCCGGAAACCTGATTGGGCATACCGACTCCAATCAGGTTTTGCAGCATATGGAAATTCGTCAAGATCCTGCAGTTCAAAGTTTTCTGGAAGGGGAGGATTATTCCTCCGGAAGTGAGTATAAAAATCTGGACGGTGTTTCCGTTATAGGGGCGTTTGCTTCCGTAGACACTCCGAATTGGGCAGTATTTATTGAACAGCCGGCCCGAGAAGCGAATAAACCAATTATAGAATTTGCTTTTCGACTTATCGTGATTGCCATCTTAATCATGGCGCTAGTCATGATTTTAAGTATTGCCTTTGGTTTAAAAGTGGTTCATCCAATTGAAAATCTTGAAGGTCAAGTTAGACGAATCATTTCAACTGGTGACTTAGAATCCCATATTCCAATTGAGAGTTGGGATGAAATCGGGAGATTAGTTAGATCCTTTAATCAGTTGTTAAATTCATTGGATCAAAAGAATGAAAACCTAAAGGATGAGAAGGAGCTGTTGACCACCGTCGTTGACGGGGTTGGCGCTGGAATGGTTCTTCTAAATCCGGATAAGAAGATTATTTGGTGGAATACGAAGTTTGCAGAATGGTTTGGACATCATTTAGAAAATCTCCCATGTGATCAAGTTGTTAAAGGAACAGGAATGGAGGACATTTATCACGAAAATAGCCGCAATATATGTTCTGTTTTTGTGAACGAGGAACGCCGACATTTCCGTCAGATGTTTTATGAATTGTCACCTGATAATCCAGAGAGTGCGGCTTACCTGTTACTACTCGACGATGTTACCCAAGAAGTGGAAATGGAAGCCCGTATGATTGAGACGGATAAAATGGCGGCCATTGGACTTTTGGCCTCGGGAGTGGCTCATGAAATTAACAATCCATTGGCTATCGTTGCCGCACACAGTGAAGACCTATTGGACCGCTTGACTGAGGAAGAGCTGGGGCCGACTCGAGGGGAAATCAAAACTGGCTTTAAGATTGTCTTGGGGCAAATTGTCAGATGTAAACAGATTACGAATCGTTTACTTGGTTATGCCCGTCAGCGCATCAATGGGAGTGACCTCATTGATATTGGTGTCGTCAGCTTGCAGACACTTGGACTTCTGGAACACAAGACGAAACAAAAGCAGATTCAGATTGAACTCCAACTGGAAAATAGTCTCTTTATCTTGGGTAATGAAAATGAATGGCAGCAAGTGTTACTCAATCTAATCAACAATGCGTTGGATGCTTCCACTGAAGGCAACGTGATCGAAGTAAAAGGATGCTGCGTAGGCGAAAAGATCCATTTTATGATTAAGGATTATGGGGAAGGAATTCCGCATATAAATCTGAAGAAGGCATTCGACCCGTTTTTTACAACGAAGTCCGTAGGGCAAGGAACCGGTTTGGGGTTATATGTAAGTTACGGAATTGTTCAGAAGATGCAAGGTGAGATGATCTTAGAAAGTACGGAAGGTCAAGGAACTTGTGTGAAGATAACCTTGCCTCTCCATAAGGGAGGAGATTAAAGCAGATGAAGCATTATCAAAGGATTCTAATCTTAGACGATGAGGAAGCCTTGCGCGCGATTATTGCGCAGCGTTTAAAGCGTAAAGGCTATGAGATAATGGAAGCCGGCACAGCTGAAGAAGGTTTATCCCTTCTCAAAGATACTTTAATCAATGCTGTCCTGTTGGATATCAAGCTACCGGACGGTGACGGGCTTATCCTTTTACCAAAGTTTAAACAATTACAACCTGATCTCCAAGTCGTTATGTTAACTGGAAATGGTACGATCGAGTCAGCCATAGAAGCCATGAAACTTGGAGCGTATGATTACTTGACCAAACCGTGTAACTTAGCTGAGCTCGAAATCACGATGCAAAAGGCCCTTGAAAAGCAGAGGTTATTGTTGGAAAATACGGGGCTCAGGCAGGTAGTGAACCGCCAAACCCCAGAACTGAAAATTATCGCCGAAAGTGCAGTCATGATAGCGCTCCTCGAGATGACCCGTAAGGTTGCCCAAACTGATGCATCGGTCCTCATACAAGGAGAGAGCGGCGTGGGTAAGGAGTTGATTGCCCAAGCAATCCATCAATGTAGCTCTCGGGTTAACCGCCCCTGGGTTCCTGTAAACGCGGGCGCGATACCAGAAACTTTAATAGAGAGTGAGCTTTTTGGACACGAAAAAGGAGCCTTCACTGGTGCCGGTTCTCAGAAAATTGGATTAGTAGAAATGGCCGATAATGGCACTCTCTTTCTCGATGAAATCGGTGAAATGCCCTTGTCTATTCAAGTCAAGCTTCTTCGGTTTTTGGAAAGCGGAGAATTTCGGCGCGTTGGAGATACCCGACTCCGGCAGGTAGATGTTCGGATTGTCGCAGCAACGAATAGAGATCTTCAGCAGGAAATAAATCTCGGAAGATTTCGTGAAGATTTGTTTTATCGCTTAAACGGCTTAACCTTAATTGTTCCCCCTCTACGCGAACGGCGAAATGATATCCTTCCTCTTATAAATCAATTCCTTGAACACCAGAACAAACAAAAATTGCTTCATCACGATTATATTTTATTACCAGAAACGAGGGAGCAATTGCTAAATTATGATTTTCCCGGTAATGTTCGTGAGCTCTTCCATCTCATTGAACGGGGACAAATCTTGTCTATCGATGGAAGTATCTCACCTAAAGATATTTGGGGAAACTCAGATCAAGTCCTGAAGACATTTCACTCTTTCGGTTCAGAAGAAGGATTCTTCGATATATTCCGTGGCAATCAATCTCCATCGTTAGAAGATGTTGAAAAACACTACATTCTAGCGACTCTTAATAGAGTGAAAGGCAATAAGACACAAGCTGCAAATGTATTAGGAATCAGCGTAAGGAATTTATATCGAAAGTTACAGAGTTATGGGGTGGTTGAATAAAGTTCTTATGTTTATAATTACTTCATAAAGTCCATTCATGTAGGAAAGATAGCGAGTATGTATTGAATGAATTAGCTAGAGAAAACCTACCCTTAATAACAAAATTTTTCGCTGGATTGCTGATTTGAATTTCAAAAAATGGCTCTTCTGTAGTGTGCTGAGGACTGGATATTCTAAGGACCCTGTATGACTTTGTCGAGTTGTACTTTCCGGGGTTATGGAGTCTTAAATAGAAGGGGGGTAAACCATTGGGCTATATATCCACCGAAAAGAAATCAACGTCTCCTACCGGGGGTTGGTCCGACCTTTGGAAACAGGAAGATTCTTGGGCAGTGTGGCTTGGCCTAACGATCGTACTTTTAGCAATCGTGTTTTGGAGTAATGGGAATAACTTTATGAATTGGATTGTACTGAAGATACCAAACTACAGTGCTTATGGCACTGCTATAAATTATCTTAGCAGCCATAAGCACACACTCTTAACACTCTATTTATTTTTTCTTATCTTATTTTCAATCGCGGTTAAAGCCCTGACTGGAGAAGTTAAACGCTTTTTAGTGGGATTCACGTTTCTTTTTTTAATGAGTGTTTTGGTTTCGGTATGGGGTTCTTGGGATGTCATGAAACGATATAACTTTGAAACCCCGCTTCTTGCGCTCGTAGTAGGACTTTTAATTAGTAACCTTTTTAAAATTCCGTATTGGCTAAGCACCGCACTCCAGACCCAATTTTACATTAAGCTAGGAATTGTGTTAATGGGTGCTTCCTTACCCTTTACTTTAATTGTCAAAGCCGGTACGACTGCTTTTGCCCAAGCAACAATTATTGCCCTCGCTACTTTCCTCACCATTTACTGGACAGGAACACGGGTTTTCGCGCTAGATAAGCGCTTTGCTGCTACACTGGCAGCCGGAGGTTCGATCTGCGGAGTTTCTGCTTCGATTGCCATTGGTGGTGCTGTTAAAGCAGAAAAGCAGCACGTGTCAATTGCAATTTCTCTGGTTATTCTTTGGTCTATCATCATGATTTTTATCCTCCCCTTAGCGATTAAAGCATTGCATATTCCACCCGGTCCAGCAGGTGCCTGGATTGGTACAGCAGAATTTGCTGATGCGCCTGGCATGGCCGCTGCGGCTGCTATCAATGAGCAAGCAATCAAAACGTTTACCCTGATGAAAGTCGTAGGTCGTGACATGTTCATTGGGATCTGGTGTTTTATTATGGCTTTTACTTCGGTTACACGATGGGATAAAAGGTATGCTGGCACCAAACCGAATGCTCTTGATGTCTGGATACGCTTTCCGAAATTCGTTATAGGGTTCTTTGTAGCCTCAATTATCATAACTTTCTTAGCTGCTTCACCGAATTTAGTGACTTCCAGAGCGCTCGATAAAAACATCATTAATCCAATTATAGAATTGAGAAATTGGGCCTTTATCTTTACCTTTCTCTCGATTGGTCTAACCAGTCGATTTAAGGAACTTGCTTCAGTCGGTTGGAAGCCGTTTGCAGCTTTTACTGCCGGTGTATTGGTAAATATTCCACTTGGATATCTGTTATCGGTTGTAATTATGGGTAACTATTGGATAACAGTTAAGTAAGCTTGTTTAGGTACACTCCATTCCATTAAGAAAACTTGGCTGGCACCAAGCCTTAGCGCAGGTGGCCGCCTCGTTCATGATAACTTTCAGACTAGTACAAGAAAAGCCACCTTTGCAGGTGGCTTTCAAAATTATTTCGGACCAATATATATGGGACATTTAACTTTTTTAGCTAAAGAATGAAGATTATACCTAAGACCAGCAGTAGCTGCCGGAGCGGTTGCATGTGGGTTCGGCAAAACCAGTATGGCGGTTTCATTCTCAACGGTGAGTTCCCCGATGAGTTTTTCCGTTTTACCGATTTTTATTTCGGTTTCCACTTGACCACCATTTCCCTTGACCTTTTCTGCAACCTCAGCTAGGATCTCTTCAGAGTGTTTATGAAGACCGTCTTCAAACCAGTGGAAGAATCGCATCCGAGTAGAGGAAGTGTTAATCCATTCATCCCCTAAAAAGTTCTTCCATCCTTCATCCAAAATGAAGACTGCCCTTAAAGGTAGCTTGAGTGCTAGAGACATCTCGGTTGCCATTTGACCGGCTGCATCCGCCGAAGGCGAACCGTCGGTAATAAATAGAATTTGACCGTTCATTTGGAACCTTCTTTCTGATGTTTAGAGAATCAAAATTATTATCATTACAAGAGCAGCACCAAAAATAGCAAATAGATCTTCATGTTTATCATTACTAAATAATGATAACTGCTTTTCTTCTTTTTTTTCAGACATAGATCGTTACCTCCTTAATATTACCCATCAATCAAACTTTTATTAAAATAACCATAGAACAACGATTAAGGAAAGTGCAGCCTTCATGAAACCTGCAACAGAGCCAATAATCAGAGGAGTTCCTCCGGCTTTTCTCATTTCAGCAAAGGAAATTTGCAAGCCTAAGCCAGTGAGACCAATAGAGAAGAACCAGCTATAAACATCACGGAATGCTTTTAAATCTGCAGAGACCGGAGAAGTAGGACCAAACGCACCGAAGGAAGTTAAAGTAACCGTTATGATGAAACCAAGTACGAATAAGGGAAATTTGCTGAAGAAATTTTTCCCCATGTTAGCGGTTGCATCTGAGGTTTTGTCATCAGACAAACGTGCATAAAGAACCGTGATCAATAGAACTACAAAAGGCAGGAAAACCACGCGAGTTAAGTTGTAGATCTCGCCCACTTTTAAGCTGATGGACGGTATTTCTTTGGTGCCGGGGTCAAAAGCAAGGGCTGCTGCTAATACTTGCCCTGAGTTTAGGATACCTGTACCAGCCCACATTCCAAACTGCTCAGGAGTCAATCCCATTAAATGCCCTAGAATAGGGAAGGTGAATAAGCAAACGATACCGAACGAAAGAATTGTAGCAATGGAGTAGGCAATGTCTTCCCCTTTGGCTTTAACAGCTGGAGCAACCGCAACGATGGCAGATACACCACATACACCAGCACCAGCGGCCAGACAAGCAGCAGACCCAGCATCCATCTTGTATTTCTTGGCTAACCAGAACACGAAGAAAATTGTTGCGAACATAAAAGAAGCAATCATGAGGATGGAAGTCGAACCCAACTTAGCCAGTTCAGCTAGGCTATAAAGTGACCCAAGTAATATTACACCCATTTTAATAAAAATTCGAGAAGTTTTTACACCCATCTGGGCCCAAGAAGGAATTCCAATCGTATTACGTATCACCATACCTATGATAATAACAATAATGACGTGATTGATTTTCAGTACGTCACCAAAAAATTTAGAGTTGGTTTTAATCCACCCCTCGATACCAGTCCACCCACCACCGATAGATTTTGTACCCATTGCTAGCATAGCAATAAAGACCATAAATAAAATTCCAGGTAATGCTTTAATCCATGTACTAGTTTTATCGTTCACATAAATACCTCCATTTTCCTTCATTCATTAAGTAACCACATTGTAATTTTTTTGAAGACCGACCAAGCTAACAAGAAAGTTTGTTAGATATTATCGATACCCTCTTGCCAAACCTTATATACACCCTCATTGCTCATCTCCTTTGTGAATTATTGTATTTAGACCATTATTTTGTTTCATAAATAATCATATAAGCAATAAGCATGCCAAGTCCCTGTACCTGTTAAAATTAGTGTAACTACAACGTTTACAGTCTTTAAAAGGGGTTTAATTATTTGAGAGACCATGACAATTTGTCTCGTATCTGACAAAACGTCATGACAATTTGTCTTGTATCTGACAATGTCTCGGTCATACGCAAGACAAGGCAAGACACTTGACCGTCTTGCTGTTCCCATGGAGGCGCCACTGGGCTTTGGGCAAAAACTATTTTCTGCATTGCAAGAAGCCTCCGCAAGTCCGGGAGTTTTTTAGTTTATGGTTGTATAAATTCTTGAGGCGTGTTACGATTTCCCCTAATCTGGAGATGTCACGATTGTTGGAAAAATAATGTTATGGCGGGAGCTAAAATACTGAGTGGGGTCTGAAATAGCAACATTGTTATCTTGAAAAGGAGACGTATCGATGGATCCGAATAATGAAACCTGTGTTCAGAGAGCGCGCTTTATCTTTAATTATTACGAAAAAAATGAGTGGTTGCCTGGCGAGAAACCTCCCCTGGTTGACATTATTAAGGTGAAGAATGTCCAGCCAGAAAATCTAAGATATTTCGCTACGTTTATCCATACTCGATTAAATCGTATAGCGGAAATGATGGACATTCTTTTAAAGGTACATGATGATTGGGCAATCACAGGATGGAAGGACCACATTCTAATGGAGACTGAGTCCTTTGATTTTAATGACTCGCTTAAGGCCTTGGAGGAACATGGTTACCATGATGATGAGTTTGTTTTGAAGGTGGAATATACGCGCAAATGGGGTGTGCTTTAATTACTTAGGGAACAAAATACCACAAACGAAGAAATGCCGAATTTAGTACAACATTTGGCTTAACAAAGTATTCTCAATAAAAAGCTGATTGTTTATCGGAAGGCAAGATATACGAAGTATTTGTAAAACAACTTAATTATTAAAGCGCTTTTTAAACTGAGTGCCGGCAAACGAATGATATAAACCAGAATTATCAAACTAACACAAATAGGGATCCAAGATAAAGACCCCATATATCCTTAAATCCAATCTGGTTAAGAGAATACGACAATGAAAATAAAATGCCCACAATGAGTCCAGATAGAATGAAATAACAAGGAAGGCTAGACTTGAGCTTTTTCCCCAAATAGATTGTTGGAATAACCGTTCCTAATGTGCTTAGGCAGAGGAAAGATTCAAAAAAAGCAAATATACTCACCAAATCAAAAATATAATTTAAAAGCAGGATTTAAAGAAAGGACAACGAATACTAATCACCGAGAGTAGACTGTCGACAAGGGTCGTTTAATTCTCTATATATTCTTTTCAAGCCCATATTTCCCTAAGTGTTGAATAATTGGGTATAGTAAGATAGTGATACTAATGTTGCTGGCGAGATGGAAACTGTGGTTTAAAGCAAGTGACTACCTCTGTGGTAGTCTTTTTTATTTGCCTTAACATTTACTGAATGTTAACTCGGTAGTAATTCTCCTCGAGCAACGTTTTGATTGTTTGTACGTGGGCCGCATCGGTGGTCTCCAACTCAATTCCACCTTAGCGTAACTAATCGGGATATCCAAGGTTTCCCGACGGTGTGAAACTGCCAGGACATTGGCCCCCCTGCTGGCTATCAACTGTAAAAGTTGCGCTAGAGCACCAGGTCGATCACTGATGACAGACGTAAGAAAACACTTTCGTCCATTTTTAACAAGTCCTTTGTCGATCGTGCGGGCAAGTAGGTTAACATCAACGTTTCCGCTGCTGAGTAGTGCGACCATTTTTCGATTTTTATAATTGCTTAGACTATGGACGATAGCGGCAGCCGGAGTTGCCCCTGAACCTTCCGCCACTATTCATGTGCTACTATGATTTTCTCAACGATTGCCAGCCCTAAGCCCGTTCCTCCTGTTTGTAATCCGCGGCTATCTTTATGGCTTGATGAAGGAATTGCTTCTTATCTATCAAATGGCAACCCACCCAGTAATCTGTACAACGATTATTATTCAGGCATTCCTACATTTAAGCAATTACAAACCAAAAGTCCAATTAAATTCAGTGATATGGGTGGCTATGATTTTGCATTTGCCTATATAGAATATCTCGATGTAACTTATGGCTGGACCAGCGTATTAACTTTGCTAAATACGTCAAACTATGAAAGAACCTTTGGGAAAAGCGCGAAACGATTTATCTAGAATGGGTTAAATTCTTGGAAACGAATTATAGTTAATTCTTTCAATTCATTTTTTGTCGTTTTAATTGATTATTTGGAGTGGTTTATGTATAATTTGCATTGTTGAAAAAGTCATTTAGGGGGTGCTGAAATGGGAAAAGCTTTGATTATCGGCGCAGGTGGAGTTGCCAGTGTTGCTATTCATAAATGTTGCCAGAATCCAGATGTATTTGAGGAGATTTGTATTGCCAGCAGAACGGTCGAAAAATGTGAAGCGATCAAGAATAAGTTAGCTGGAAGTCGCACGAAAATCCTTACGGCTCAGCTTGATGCGGATAATATAGACATGGTCATTGACTTGATTAAGAGCTATAAGCCCGATATTGTCATTAATCTTGCGCTCCCGTATCAGGACTTGACCATTATGGATGCCTGCCTCGCTACCGGGGTAGATTATCTGGATACTGCTAATTATGAACCACCTGATCTTGCGAAATTTGAGTACAAATGGCAGTGGGCGTATCAAGAAAAATTCGCTCAGGCCGGGTTGACGGCCTTGTTAGGAAGCGGCTTTGACCCTGGGGTTACCGGTGTTTTTTGTGCCTATGCCCAAAAACACTATTTTGATGAAATTCATTCTATTGATATAGTGGATGCCAATGCTGGGGATCATGGCTATCCCTTCGCTACAAATTTTAACCCTGAAATTAATATTCGCGAAATAACCGCGAATGGAAGGTACTTTGAAAACGGCTCTTGGGTCGAAACTGCCCCTCTCTCTGTGAAAAAAGTTTACGATCTTCCGGAGATAGGCCCCAAAAATATTTATCTTATGTACCATGAAGAATTAGAATCCTTAGCCATTCATATCAAGGGAATTAAGCGGATAAGATTTTGGATGACGTTCTCTGACAATTATCTTAATCATTTACGTGTCCTCGAAAATGTCGGCATGACCTCGATTGAGCCTATTGATTTTGAGGGGCAAAAGATCATTCCTTTGCAATTTTTAAAGGCTGTGCTTCCTGATCCAGCCTCCCTCGGGCCCAGAACTAAAGGAAAAACGAATATCGGATGTATTATGCAAGGAATTAAAGATGGCAAGCCCTTAACCTATTATGTTTACAACATTTGCGATCATCAAGAATGTTATGCAGAAGTCGGGTCGCAGGCTATTTCCTATACAACGGGAGTTCCGGCCATGATTGGAGCAATGTTAATGCTCAAAGGGCTTTGGAAAAAACCTGGTGTCTTCAATGTTGAAGAATTTGATCCGGATCCGTTTATGGAAGCTTTAAATAAATACGGACTACCTTGGCAGGAAACCTTCTCGCCAACTCTCCTTGATTGAGGTGTATAATGGACATTGATATCACTTCCCTGCCATCACCCTGCTATATTGTGGATGAAAGACTTCTTATAAGAAATCTTGAGCGACTAAATTCCGTACAAGATCGTACGGGATGCAGCATTCTGCTTGCTTTAAAAGGGTTTTCAATGCATTCGGCATTTCCTCTCGTGGGCAAGTATCTTAAAGGGGTCACCGCAAGCTCATTGTTTGAGGCTAGGCTGGGTTATGAAGAAATGGGAAAAGAAGTCCATATTTATGCGCCGGCTTACGTTGAGGGAGATTTCGATGAAATCCTCAGCATTTGTGACCATATTACCTTTAATTCGTTTGATCAATGGAATCGATACAAAGACAAAGTAAAAAAAATTAAAACTAAAAAGATAAGCTGTGGTATCCGTATCAATCCGGAATACTCGGAGATAGAGACGCCTATTTACGATCCCTGCTATCAATACTCAAGACTTGGCGTGACATTGTCCAATTTCCGACGGTCAGAGCTTGAGGGTATTGAAGGACTCCATTTTCATACAATGTGCGAACAGAATTCAGATACCCTGGAACGGACGATTCAAGTGGTTGATCAAAAGTTTGGTGAATTTATAAAACCTATGAAGTGGCTCAATTTAGGTGGGGGTCATCATATTACCAGACCGGATTATGATCTTGAAACCTTGGTTCGTTCCATAACGTTTTTACAGGACAAATATGGAGTAGATATTTACCTAGAACCTGGTGAAGCTGTGGCCCTGAACACTGGATTCCTAGTTGCTAGGGTGCTTGACATCGTTGATAATGGCATGAAAATTGCCATTTTGGATACTTCAGCAGCCTGTCATATGCCAGATGTGCTCGAAATGCCTTACAGACCTAATATAATCGATGCTGGAAAGCCCGGTGAGTTTCCTCATAACTACAGACTTGGTGGTCTTACTTGTCTTGCCGGAGATATCATTGGCGACTATTCGTTCAGACAGCCTTTAAAAGCTGGCGAAAGGCTTGTATTTTGTGACATGGCACACTATACTATGGTGAAGAACAATATGTTCAATGGTGTAAATCTTCCTTCTATAGCGCTTTACAACGAAGAGGAAGGCATTAAGATAGTCAGACAATTCGGTTATGGAGATTTCAAAACCCGTTTATCCTGAAAAATTGGTTGCTATGATAATATACAACCTGCTGGTGAGGAATTTTATGAATGATTTAGCGGATTATAAAAGAAAACATCATAAAAAAAAGTATGTTCAGGATTTGGTTTTTCCAGAAGGGATTTTAGATGTGATCGAGGCAGATTATCCGAGTCAATATTTTTTGATGTTAGAGGATCGAGCCCAGATAACAGCCTTGTTTTCCAATGAAGAGTGGATAGACATATTGACAAAGTCGAGAAATTCCTACAGATATCACATTCAACGAATGAATTTAAACAGAAAATATTCAGCTCTAGGAATTTGAACTGAAATCGCTTTTTTAAAGGTTGATGTATATTTTAGGGACAGGCGGTGCTCTTGCGCAGTCTGAACCTTCTTTATAATCAAATAACAAATCAAATAGATTTCAATCTCGCAAGTAGACAATACAATAATCACATAGATATATTAATTTAAAATGAAGGTACCCCACTTAACCAATATAGAAAAAGCCAGGCGTCAAAATGGTATGGGAGCATACCATTTTGACGCTCTGGCTTTTTGTTTGCTGAAGTTTTTATTAATTCAGGAGGAATAATTAGGAAACGTGTTGAATTATCAGAGAAGAATTTAAACTGGAGGTTGAGTTACATACATAAAACAATAACCTTAAGACTATTTTTAGTTTCCTGCTTGGTTATTGCTCTTGCAATAATACCGACGGGCATAGTAGTTGGACAAGAAGGACCCTTTGCTGGAATTAAAGAAAAAATGGCTAGTATTTCTGAAACCGAGCGGGAAAACCTTGAAAACCTATTTGTCCTTAGCCAACAGATTGAAGAAATGGAGAAAGAGGAAGAGCGGATTACTAGTGATATAGGAACAAAAAACCAGGAAATTGAGAGCTTGAGGGTATCTATTGCCCAGGAAGAAGTCGCCTATACAAAAAAAACGGAAGACCTTAAGCAGGTTCTCAAGAGTTATCAGAGGATGGGACCGGGGAGTTACTTAGAGATAATTCTGAATTCAGACAACTTGGCTATGCTTCTCAAGAGAATCAATACTTTGAGGGACCTCACCCGCAACACGGGAGAGCTAATGAAATTGCTAGAGGAAAGTAAAACAAGGCGGTTAACAGAAAAGGCAAACCTAGCTGAAAAAGTTAGGTTTACTGAAGAAAATCAAAAACAGTTACGAGAATCTCTAGCTAAGAAAAAGCAGTTAATAGAGGATCAAGAGCAATACATTGCATCATTGAAGGAAGAAAGGGAGTATTACCAGGATAATCTTAAAAATTTGCAGCAGAATTGGGACGAGCTTAAGACTTCTGTTCCTGTGATTATTAAAGAACTCTCTAGTATTATCGATGGAGGAAACATTCCGCCTGAAAAATTGAATATAGCTTATGATTTTATAAGTATTAAAGGATCAATAGATGAAGAAACCCTCAATCAAATAACCTCAGGACATCCGTTGCTCCCCAAGTTAGTATTTCGCTTTTTTACGAGCCACGTTGAAATCAGCATGCCTGACGAAAATCTTGTTTTAGCAGGGATCTTTGTTATTCAAGCGGAGCATACCTTGAAATTTCAGGTGAAAGAAGGTAGCTTCTATGGAATGCCACTTGATACTGGTGCAATAGAAGATTTATTCTTAAAAGGAGACTTGGTGTTTAATATTCAACTACCACTGAGCAGCTACACCATAAACTCTATCAATTCTACCGATGGATATTTGGAATTGAGGATTACACCAAACTACTGAGGAGGTAGCAACAGAATGATTGAAGCAAAAGGAGTTAGTTTGAAGTTTCCCAATGGGACAACGGCTCTAAAAGATATCGAACTGCAAGTGGAACCAGGTGATATGGTCTATATCACGGGGCCCAGCGGTTCTGGGAAAACCAGCCTCTTAAAGTTGTTCATGGGAATTGAGTATCCGACCGTTGGTTCGCTCAAGGTGCTGGGACAACCAATGACCAAAGGTCAGACAGCGGGAATCAGGCAACTGAGAAAGATAATCGGACCTGTTTTCCAGGAATTTAAACTTTTTGCAGGGAGAACTGTTATGGAAAATGTCATGCTGGGCATGCGTTTTCTAGATATACCTCCAGGTCAATTAAAAGATAATGCCAGTAATGCCTTGCTAAAAGTTGGGTTGGAGCACAAGGCACTTTCATTAGTGGAAAACTTGTCATGGGGGGAGAGCCAGAGGGTTGCCATTGCCCGGGCGGTGGCAAGGAAGCCAGTATTAATCCTGGCCGACGAACCCACGGGTAATTTAGACAAGGACAATGCCCTAAATATCTTAGAACTTTTAACGTCTTTCATTGATCAAAAAACTGCAGTAGTTATTACCACCCATGCAACCCATCTGATTAATGCAGAAAAAAATTCTAAGTATATCCGAATGGATAATGGAAGCTTGAGCTGGGAAAGGCTGGGATGAACTTAGAATGAAAACTGTTTTTTTAAATGCAGGTTATTTCCTAAAAGAAGTAAAAACGATGATCCGCTTAAGTTTAATTTCCAATATTTTAACAGTTTTAAGTACAGGCCTTATTTTCTTTATCCTCGCTATGATAATTTCCGGCTGGTGGGTAAGCAGTCATGTTGTCAATGTTGTCCAGGGGGAGGCAGAGATTAACGTTTATCTTGATGAAAGTGTTGTTAGCACTAACACGGATGTCATGCAACTGGTTGAAAGTATTAAAGGGTTAGAGGGCGCTCGTGCGGCGCGACTGGTTGATAAAGAGGAAGCCTACCGGAGGATGGTAGAAATTCTTGGCAAAGAAGCGAGTGTCTTGAAGAATTTTGAGGATAATCCATTTAGCTCCTTCGTGGAATTAAAAATTAATCTGGAAGAGATCGACCCGGTATTAGAAAGATTAAACCACATGGTGGGCGTTGAACACGTCAGGGACAACAGAGCAGTTTTGGATCGTCTGCGTAATATTGCCGGGTTATTAAGGCTTGTTGGGTTCCTAGTGGTAGTTGCTGTAGGTATATCTACCTTCGTTATTATATCTCATATTATTAGGCTTGAGATATCTAACAACAAGGAACAAATAAACACTCTAAGATTATTAGGCGCACCTGAAACCTTCATTGCATTCCCATTTATGCTCGAGGGATTGTTATTAACCCTAGGCGGAGGCATCTTGGCAGTGGCTCTAGCCGCGTTCTCGGTCTCCTACCTTTATGCTCGGACGGCAGGCCCCCTTCCCTTCATCCCTCTTCCGCCCCAGGATACACTTTTATCTGGTATAACCATAGTGGTTATGTTGCTGAGCGCAGTCCTAGGGATTGTGGGCAGCTTCCTTGGGCTATCGTCAGTCAATAAAAAGTAAGATAAAAATTCAATGGGAATAATTTCTAGTAATTTAATGATAGATTTATCTATCATTAATATTGGAATTATGAGATAATTCATTTATTAAAACTAGTCCATGATTGAAAGGGGAGTCCCTCCTAAGCGGATTATAACTCTTAACGAAGTTGTTCTTGATATAATTTGCTATTTGTTTATTTTTAATTTACTGTAAAATAAAAATTGACGTTAAATTCTTTCTATTGTAAAATCAAAAAACATAGCATGAAATATAAATTCAAATTTCACATATTTTGGTTTTTATGCAGTTTTGTGTAATCAAAACGGCCGTTTGACTAAACATGACTGCATATTAATAAAAAAATACGGGAGGTTGTTTTATGGACTTATTAAATCTATCAGCCAGTCTGGATAATTTTTTCTGGGGTAAAGTCATGATTTATTTATGCTTGGCAGCCGGTATTTATTTTTCAGTACTCATGAGATTTCCACAGGTACGCTTAATTAAAGACATGGTTAAACATCTTTTTGGAACTAAAAGTTCAGAAGAGGGCGTTTCATCCTTCCAGGGCTTTGCGATGGCTTTGGGCGGACGAGTTGGTACTGGTAACATTACAGGTGTTGCAAGTGCCATATTCTTTGGCGGTCCTGGTGCAGTTTTTTGGATGTGGGCCATAGCCTTCCTGGGTGCAGGTTCAGCTTATATAGAAGCCGCATTAGCCCAGGTGTGGAAACAAGAGATTCATGGTGAGTATCGCGGCGGTCCAGCTTACTACATTGAAAAAGGTTTAGGTAGTAGAGGCTTAGGTATGGCCTTTGCAGTTCTTACCCTGGTATCTTGCGGTATCCTTCTTCCAGGTATTCAATCCAATTCATTCGCTACTGCTGCAAAAGGGGCCTTTGGTATTGACCCGCTCATTGTAGCTGTTCTCTATGCAGGGTTACTCGGATATATCGTATTCGGCGGCGGCAAGAGAATCGCTAAAGTAGCAGGGTTGATTGTTCCATTCATGGCGGTTGCTTACATTGCTCTTGCATTAATTATTTTGATTATTAATTTTAGTACGGTTCCCTATGTTTTCGGCTTAATCTTTAGTAGTGCGTTTAACATGAACGCAGTATATGGTGCTGTCTTCGGATTAGCAATCAGTTGGGGTGTTAAGAGAGGCATATTCTCCAATGAAGCTGGTCAGGGTACAGGTGCACAGGCTGCAGGTGCTGCTGAAGTATCACACCCTGCAAAACAAGGGCTTGTTCAAGCCTTCTCAGTGTATGTTGATACATTGTTGGTATGTACTGCAACAGCAATCATGATACTTTCAACAAACACGTTCAATGTAGCTAACCCAGCGGGCGGTTTCATATCAGAATTTGTTCCGGGCTTGGAAAAAGGAAACTTTACACAAGCGGCTGTTGATTCATTTATACCTGGAATTGGCGGTGGTTTCGTAGCAATTGCCTTGGGCTTCTTTACCTTCACAACTGTGTTAGCTTATGCATTCTACACAGATTCTAATGTTGGCTATCTCTTTAGAAACAACAGTAACGGCAGCGGTTATAAAATGGCGATCACGGCTTCAAGAGTTGGTATTGTAGTTATGGTTTTCATCAGTACAATTATGTCGGCTGACGTCGTTTGGAACTTTGGCTCCGCAGGGGTTGGAGCAATGGCCTGGTTCAATGTTATCGTAATCATACTGCTGACCAAACCAGGGATTGCTACTCTAAGAGACTACGAAGCACAGAAGAAGCTGGGCTTAGATCCTGTATTCGTTCCAGAGAGAATTGGTATTAAAGGCGCTGAACTCTGGCATAAGATTGTTGCAAGATCCTATGCCAAAGAATTAGCGGCATTAAAGGAAAAAGACAAGACATTGAAATAAGACTACCATGTTTATAAAATAACCATCGACTATAATCTACCGAAACAAACAAGGAAGCTCTAAAGACCAGAAGGGACTTTAGTGATCTGCAGATCACAAGTCCCTCCTGGTCTTTCGTTTTATCCAGTTTTCAGGACCACAACTTCTGTATGTGGGGGTTAGTTCTTAGCATTTCTTTTGGGAATTCCTAAAATGCCTAAATACCTCGTCAAGTGATGCCGGAGAATACAAGGGTTGATGAAAGATTTGGAGCAGTTCTCACGGGTTAATTAGATTAGTGAGTTTTCGCCGACTGTATCGGGTAAGACTTCACTCGTGTATAATAGAAATGTAAAAACAGCAGTTGCTGTGTAAGGCAAAAATGAGGTGCATTTGAGATAAATGGTTATTGAAATATCCATATGAAAATAAGGGGAATAAGATAATGTCCGAGAATTAGGAATATTTAGTGCCTTTCCCTGATAAAAGTCGCCATAATCTGCGTGCTGACTGTGAAAACTGTTGCGGTTTGTGCTGTGTTGCACTGTACTTTTCAGCTTCAGAAGGCTTCCCAATCGACAAAAAGCTGGTCAGCCTTGCCTCAACCTACAACCGAATTTTCGCTGTTCTGTTCACAAAAGCCTCAAGGAACGGGGTCTTAAAGGCTGTATTGCTTTTGATTGCTTTGGCGCAGGGCAAAAGGTTTCTCGAGTCAGCTTCGGTAGTCGCGACTGGAGGAAAGTACCAGAATCCGCGCAGCAAATGTTCGAGGTGTTTCTAATCATGCGGCAACTCCATGAGTTACTCTGGTATCTGACAGAAGCACTGACAATACAACCAGCACGTTCTATCCATGCTGCGCTCAGCGCCATGCTCGACGAGAAAGAATGCCTCACTCACCTTAGCCCCGACTGTCTCTTGGAGCTGGACGTGGCAGAACATCGAGCAGATGTTAATACTTTGCTCCTAAAGACCAGTGAACTTGTACGAGCCGAAGCTCGTCGCGGGCAGAAAGCTTATTCGGGGCGTCAGAAGACCTTCGGTCGAGGAGCCTCCCTTATTGCTGCCGATCTCAGAAGAATTGACCTCAGTGGAGCCAACTTGAGAGGAGCTTGCCTTATTGCTGCTGACCTTAGAGGTGTCGACCTAAATGGGACTGATTTCATCGGGGCTGATTTCCGAGATGCTGACCTGAGAGGAGCAGACCTTAGCAAAAGTATCTTTCTCACCCAAGCCCAACTCAATGTAGCAAAGGGGGATACTAACACAAAGTTACCCTCGTCACTCACTTCCCCAATGCATTGGGATTAAAACTCCCCCTTTATTCAATAAAGACCTAGCGGTATCAGATAAGGGCGGATTCCCGAATAGGTTCGTAATATATTTCACTGTGGTTATGGTATGATTGTCAAATCCCGTTGAGTATTAAGTGCAGAAAAGATGTAAAATAACATAAAGAAGAAAATCATAGGGTTTTTATATATACGTAAACCGGGGGGCGTAAGAATGGCTGAAATCTTATTTATCACACCCTTACAGGAACTAGCCAGTCTGGTTAAAGAGGTTAGCCATCAGGACGGTGCACCGGAGATCGACATTAAGGTCGCTCGAATGGAGGATGGGGTTAGACTTGCCTTAGAAGCAGAAAAACAGGGGTATCACGTGCTTGTTAGCCGGGGAGTTACGGCTTGGATGATTAGAGAGTCTGGGGTTTCGCTCCCTGTCATCGATGTACGTATCGGTGGGTTAGACATATTAGAAGCTTATCTGCAGGCTAAAAGTCTCGGAAGCCCTATTGGTATTGTTGATGTGGATGAAATCATCCAAGAGATTGCAAGTTTCGAAGAGCTTATTGGAGAAAGTTTCGTGAAGTATACCTTGGCGGATCAGAAAGAGGACATCCTTAAAGGGGTAACTGCTCTGAAAGCTGCTAAGGTACAAGTAGTGATCGGTAAGATCGCTATGGCTAAAGAGGCCGAAAAGCTGGGCATGCAAGCAGTGGTCATTAGGTCTGGTCGAGAAGCAGTCCAACGTGCCCTAGCGGAGGCCAAGCGCGTTCTGGTAGTGCGTAAACTAGAAAAGCGTCGTGTTGAACAACTAAAAGCTATTTTGGATTTTACCTATGACGGTGTCATTGCCTTAGATGAGGATGGAAGGATTAGCGTATTTAATCCGGTAGTGGAGAAACTAACGGGTTGGACTGCGGAAAAGGCCATAGGACGTCTAGTTATTGACGTTCTGCCTAAATCCCACTTCCACAAGGTCTTAAAAACCGGTAAGGCAGAAGTTGGGGAGATTATGGAGATAGGTCCGGCTAAAGTTGTGGCTAACCATATCCCTATCAAAGTGGACAAAAAGGTAGAAGGAGTCGTCACTACCTTTCAATCTGTAGACCGGTTGCAAAGACTAGAGCATAAAGTGCGACGAACCCTGGCAGACAGGGGTCATGTTGCAAAACATAGTTTTAGCCATATCTTAGGGCATAGTCAAGCAATTAAAGATGCCGTCAAATGGGCTCGTGAATACGCCCAAGTAGATTCTACAGTTCTTTTGCATGGGAGGACTGGAACCGGTAAAGAATTGTTTGCTCAAGCAATTCATAATGCAAGCCCTCGGCGGTGTGAATCTTTCGTGGCCATAAACTGTGCAGCTTTACCTGAAAGTCTATTAGAAAGTGAATTTTTTGGTTATGTCGAGGGAGCTTTTACAGGGGCTCGAAAAGGTGGCAAGGCAGGGGTATTCGAGATCGCCCATGGTGGAACCTTATTTCTGGATGAGGTAGGGGAGATGGCACCCTCGCTGCAAGCTCGTTTACTCCGTGTTCTGGAAGAAGGTGAAATTATGAGATTAGGTGATAATACTATTTTGCCTGTGAACGTTCGTCTAGTGGCGGCTACACACCGTGATCTCAAGGAAATGGTTGAAAAGGCAAGTTTTCGTGAAGACCTGTTTTATCGCCTAAACGTTTTATCCTTAGTGGTTCCACAACTTGCTGAACGTGGAAATGATATTTTGCTAATTGCCCGTCATTTCTTGGATGAATTTAGTCGCAAGATGAACCGAAGTGCGGGTTGGTTTTCTGCAGAGGCTGAACAGATCCTCTTGGAGTATCCATGGCCAGGAAACATTCGTGAATTGCGTAATGCTATGGAGCGTTTGGTCATGTTGACTGGGGGGGTAGAGATTTCTGAGGATGATATAGTTCGGGCGCTTGGGCTGGACAGAAAACAGACTGTCTGTATTCCAGAAGTTCCGGAACGCAAAGAGAGATTACGAGGCGAAGTAGAGTTAGCAGAAATTCGTCTAATTAAGAAGGCTCTTAAAGAATGTGAGGGGAATAAAACCGAAACGGCACGTCGTTTGGGAATAAGTCGGACTACTCTTTGGAGGAAAATGCAAGAGGAGGATATTGATGCGTTCCAATAATGCAACGGTGTGTTTCTCTAATCGGTAATGCCGTTTCATCATTGATACTGTTGCGGAGAATTTGCTCAAATAACATAGAGTCACCTTTAAAGTTTTGATTTATGAATTTGCCACTATTGGCTTAATAAACAGAAAATTTTAGTTTTATTAAGAGCTTCGGCTCTTATTTTTTTTGTGGCATGCATATTGCATTATCTTATTAGCAGAGAAGATAAAAAGGAAAGGAGGCGAAGGTAGTGGTTAAAAATCTTCCAGTTGTCCCGACGGCTAAGGCCGGCAGCCTAGTTGAGACGCCAACGGGAATAACTTGGCGTATTCAATATCCGGTCATTTTAGAAACCTGCAATATGTGCTTAGACTGTACATTATTTTGCCCAGATGGGGCCTTAGTCCAGCAAGAGGGTAAAATCGTGCTCAAAGTAAGTTTGTGTAAAGGGTGCGGAATTTGTGCCAATGAATGTAAAGAGAATGCCATAGAAATGATCCCGGAGTATTCGGGGATTCAGGGCGTTTTCCGTTGAGGGGGGAAATGAATGAGTACAACATTGTTAACAGGTAGTGAGGCAGCCGCCTATGGGGCAAAGCTAGCCCGTATTGAAGTTTTAGCGTATTATCCGATTACACCGGCTTTTCCGGCAATGGAGAGGGTTAGTAAGTTCATCGATGATGGTGAGTTGAATACCCGTTTTGTACGAGTTGAGTCTGATCATAGTGCCTTAGCAGCGGCATTAGGAGCTAGTCTAGCGGGTAGTCGGACTTTTACAGTGACAAATTCTCAAGGATTGCTCTATATGACGGAAGTCGTTTATCATACGGCAGGGTTACGTCAACCGGTAGTAATGGCAGTAGCAAATAGAGCTCTTTCAGCACCGCATAGCCGTTTTCCTGAACAAGGGGATGCGATTTCCCAAGGGGCAAGCGGCTGGATTCAACTTTTTTGTGAAAATAATCAAGAAGTGCTTGATAATATGCTCCAGGCCTTTAAAATAGCCGAAACAGTCCGTCTGCCAGTAATGGTTAATTATGAGGGGTATATCCAATCTCATACCTTAGAGGAAGTAGGAATTCCTAATCAAGAGAAGATAGATCAATTCTTGCCTTTGAATCGAGTTCGAACTCTGGATGTCGAGAACCCACAAGCCGTAAATACTGTTGCTAGTCCTGAATTTTATATGGATTATAAGTTCCAACAAAATGAGGCTATGGAAAAAGCGCTTACAGTCATCAATAATGTTGCTTCAGAGTATGGCAAAGAATTTGGTCGGGATTGGTCTGGGTTAATCGATACTTATCAAATGGAAGATGCGGAACATGCATTTGTAGCCATGGGATCGATGGTCAGTGATGCTCGGATCGTAGTGGATGAACTACGCAAGCAAGGTCAAAAAGTTGGGTTAGTCAAGGTAAGGGCATGGCGTCCTTTCCCAGCGGAAGCACTCCGTGAGGCCCTTAAGAACGTTCAACTGATTACCGTATGTGACAAAAATATAGTCTTCGGTCTCGGAGGGGCGTTAGGAACTGAGCTAAAGGCGGCCTTATACGGGCAGGCTTGCCGCGTTAATAGTTATATTCTAGGGCTAGGGGGCCGGGATGTAACCACAGAAGAAATCAAGAAAGTACTTGAACTTTCGGAGAAAACTGAAAAACAGGCAACCGCTTCCGAGTGGTTCGGGTTATAAGGAGGGATCAACGTGGCTCAATCCATCGCAGATTTGTCGAAAGAGGACTTATTTGGTCAAGGAAATGCGGGTTGTGGGGGCTGTGGCGCAGCCATTGCAGGTAGACAAGCAATGAAGGCTTTAGGCTCCAGGACGATTATCACAATACCAGCATCATGTATGGCAACCATGGGTGGTTCAAACCTTAAGACCACCTGGCAAATTCCCTTTTACCATACCTTATTTGAAATAGCACCAGCAGTGTCTTCCGGAATCAGAGCAGCCCTAGAGGCGCAGGGAATTGAAGACGTTAATGTGGTTTCTTGGGCGGGGGATGCTGGAACTGCAGATATTGGCTTCCAATCCCTAACAGGTGCAGCGGAACGTAATGAACACATGCTGCACGTGTGTTATGACAATGAGATGTACATGAATACGGGCGGACAAACGGGGAGTCAG
This sequence comes from Desulfosporosinus burensis, assembly GCF_054657535.1. Classification (NCBI taxonomy): domain Bacteria; kingdom Bacillati; phylum Bacillota; class Clostridia; order Eubacteriales; family Desulfitobacteriaceae; genus Desulfosporosinus; species Desulfosporosinus burensis. The sequence continues at coordinate 301,264 of NZ_BAAHYN010000007.1, read as the reverse complement.
ACCCCCATGTACGCGATTACTAGCAATATGGCAAAAGGAAAACAAGTTAAGAAGAAAAATATGCTGGCCATTATGGAGGCCCATGGAGTAGATTATGTGGCAAGTGCTTCGATCGCTTACCCATTGGATCTCATTGAAAAATTTAGAAAAGCTGCGGCTAAACCTGGATTTTCCTATATTCATCTTCTGTCACCCTGTCATCGCGGTTGGCAAATTCCACCGGAGAAAACGATTGAGTATGCTCGTCTGGCCGTGGAAAGTGGTCTTTTCGAGCTTTACGAAGTGGATGAAGGAGTTCGTACTCGGAATTTCGAGCCTACCTTTATTCCCGTTGAGGATTATCTGAGCGGTCAAGGGCGGTTTAAGAATTTGACTCCTGAAGCCATTCAAGGCATTCAAGCCGGGGTTAATAAGCACTATGGAAGAGGGGAGTGAAAAGGAATGACAGAGATTCGCTTTCATGGTCGCTTTGGTCAGCCTGTGGGTAAACTGGTTCGAGCCCTTGGCAAACATGCCTTGAGTCAAGGGAAAAATGTTCAGGTATTCGACTCTTTTGCTGCATTTCGCCCGGGTGCGCCCATGTATTCAATTTTAAGGATTTCGGATCAACCTATCCAAGTTAGATCTGCAAACAATACGCGACCGGATATGGTTGTTGTCTTAGATAATAGTCTCTTCGGAGTTGCGAATGTTACCAAAGGGTTGAAACCTTCTGGACAGGTTATGGCATTAGGGGTTGGCGAGGAAGTCCTGGGTAATCAAGCGAGTGATTTCCGTTTCGCTCCTTTGGATTCTCAATTCCAACAGATCGCCAATCTGGAAGATAACTTTATTGACTTACTCCAAAAACAAGATTTAGTTTAAAGATAACTAAAAACTATTCTATCTTCCCGAAAATCTGTAACCATAAAAGGACATTCTGTAAAATCAGCCTTCTTTCCTAGTCCTTGAGACAAGGATTATACATTCTGAACCAATTTGAGAAGGCGGTGTAGACTATTGATGGATTTTTTCTATAAAAATCTTGCTCGCAGTGCGGGAACGACGGAAATCCTTGCAGGACAGGAGATTGAGGTAGAAGTTAACTTAGTGCTGGCTCACGATGGAACTGGTCCTAAGTTGCTGAAACTATGGAATCCAGAAGAAAGAGTGCTTGATGGGCGGAACGTAGTTCTCACGGTTGATCATGCTTTTCCAGCTCCAACCCCCCAAGACCGTGCTTTTCAAAAAGAATTTGCAGCATTTTCAAAGGTTCAGGGCTGTGTACTCTTTAATCAGGGCGAAGGGGTTTTACATCAAGTTATAGCCGAAAGACTCTCTCTTTGGCCAGGTATGATTATTGCTGGGGCGGATGGTCATGTTGCAACGGCAGGAGCTTTTGGCGCCCTTGCCTTTGCATTAACCCCTGAAGAGCTGATTCCTGTTCTGAAGACTGGAGCGTTGAAACTGAAAGTACCTACTTTGCTCTCTATTCAATTAGATGGAGCATTGAATGAGGGAGTTTTACCACGAGATGTGGCTTTATATCTTAGTTGGAAACTGAGTGATCAGATTAAGGGAAAGGCAGTAGCCTTATCTGGTTCATTGGTTAATGGATTGAGCGATGCCGGGCGCATGACGATCTGTAACTTTCTGCCTGAAATAGGGGCGATCACAGCTTTCGTTGCTCCACTAGGAGAAGATGATCGACCTAACTTTACTCTCTATGCCCATGAAATAGAGGCGATGATCGCTGTCCCCCCGTCTCCCAATGAAGTTAGATTTGTCCGAGAACTCGAGGGTACGACGGTTACAATGGCTATCGCTGGTGGATGTTCGTCTGGAAGGTTAGAAGATATGGAAGTTATCGCTGAAGTATTAAAGGAACAATCAGTACACCCCGACGTTACCTTTGTGATTACTCCTGCCTCACGCGAAGTGGCCAAAGAGATGGATAACAAAGGATTAAGTGCACTAATTAGAGACCGAGGCGCAATCATCATGTCACCGGGATGTGGGCCATGCCCAGGTAAACATTTTGGAGTATTGACTGAGGGTGATGTTGCTATTACAACGACGATTAAGAATACACCTGGTCGAATTGGATCTTCTCAGGCTAATATCTACTTGGCCTCTCCTCGAACTGTAGCCCAAGCCGCAGTTAAAGGGGTAATCTGAGGGTATTTTCACGAAGAAGAGGTCCCTATTTGAGTGCGAATTGGGGGTACTAGGGAGAAGGAGTAAAAGTATGATGAAAAAAAATCAACTAGTTAACGATATGAAAGAGTTGCTAGGTCCGGAGAAAGTGCTTTCAAGTGAGCTTGAACGGTATACCTATACTTATGACAGTTCTTTCTTATCCCAGCTTAATGAATTTTATCCTGATGTTGTTGTCTGTCCCATAAACACTGAGGAAGTTCAAAAGGTAATGCGCTACGCTTTTAAACATGATATCCCTGTTACACCTAGGGGAGCGGGGTCCGGTCAGACAGGAGGGAGTGTAGCTGTAAAGGGAGGTATTGTACTAGATCTTTCGGGTTGGACTGATATTGTTGAAATCGATGAAAGAAACATGCAAGTCGTTGTACGACCGGGGATAGTACACGCTGACCTCAATGTTGCTCTATCGCCGTATGGGTTATTCTTCCCACCAGATCCAGGAAGCTCAAAAATGGCGACGATTGGGGGCATGGTTGGGAACAATGCCAGTGGGCTGCGGGCCGTAAAGTTTGGCAACACAGGTCAGTATGTCCTCGGTTTGGAAGTTGTCTTGCCAAATGGAGAGGTCATGAAGACCGGGGGATTACACTCCAGAGCCCTGAAAAGCGTTTCTGGGATCAATCTTACGAGCCTTTACGTTGGGTCTGAAGGTACTTTGGGGGTTATTACACAGGTTAGACTGAAAGTTCTACCAAAACCTCCGGTAAGAGGAATTCTGCTCACGCTGTTTTCCAGCTTAGATGATGCAGCAGCAACAGTTTTGGAAGTGTTTAAGAATGGGATTGTTCCTTCGGGTATTGAGATATTGGACGACTCTGGGATTAAAGCCGCTAATCAATTTCAACCGGATTTAAAGCTTCCGGAGGCAGAGGCTGCCTTATTCTTCGAAATTAATGGGAGCAAGGCAGCAGTCGACTTTGAGGGACAGCAAGTCAAAGAGATTGCAGAAAAGCGGGCAAGTGTCGTGGAATGGGCCACGGATGCCGAGCGTATGGGGAAACTTTGGCAAGGACGTGCTGTGATCGGTGCTGCTTCAGCTCGGGTTAAACCAGGAGCAACAAGAATTTTTTGCGGTGAGGATGTTTGTTTTCCAATGGCTAGGGTTCCTGAAGCTTTACGTAGGATTAAGGAAATTGGGGCAAAGCATAATACCCTCGTGGTCATTTATGGTCATATTGGGGACGGGAACATGCATACAGCACCGATTATTGATCCCTTAAAACCCGAAGAAGTCGCAGCAGCTCACCGCGTGGCAGACGATATTCATCAACTGGCTTTAGAATTGGAAGGCTCAACCACTGGGGAACATGGAGTGGGCTTTACTCGATCCCAATTTATGGAGGCGGAACATGGTAAGGCCTTGGAGATCATGAGAATTATCAAGGATGCCATAGACCCAAAAGGAATTATGAATCCTGGTAAGATATGGGCTGAGAGGTAAGCGTATGAAAACAACATATCGAGTTGATTTTGCCGAGGAACTTAAGAAATGCGTTCGCTGTGGTGAGTGTCGAGCGAATTGCCCTATCTTTTCCGAGTCAAAAAGAGAACCAGATTCACCACGCGGGAGACTATCCTTGGTAAAACTTCTTCAAGAAGGCAAGATCCCAGCCTCCGCAGAACTGTCTGAAAAGCTTTATGGGTGCCTGCTTTGCAAAACTTGTGCTGTCAATTGTCCGTCTGGGGTCATTACGGATGAGATTATAGTGGGAGTGAGAGATTACCTTGATGATGTTTTAGATAGAAATATCATCAAGAAGTTGGTGCTGCGGGGATTCTTGACTCGTCCAGCACTACTTCAAGCATCTTTTTCGCTCGTTAAGCTTTATCAAAAGACTGGGTTAAACAACGTTTTGACAAGATCGAAGTTAATTGAGCATTTGCCAGAAACAATGAGCGCGGGTGCCAAAATATTACCGGATGTCTCAAAACAACCAGCTCGTGGGCGGATTCCAGAAGTTGTCAAGCCCTATGGGGAAAAGCGTTTTCGAGTGGCGTACTTTTTAGGTTGTGCCACGAATTTGATATATCCTGATGTTGCGGTAAGCGGAGTGGATGTACTAGCTAGGCATGGTTGTGAAGTGGTTACCCCGGCAGTAAAGTGTTGTGGTATGCCACATTTAGCCTATGGGGATACGGATACAGTGGTACAACTAGCCAAAAACAATCTAAAGATTTTGCTATCGGCACAAGTGGACGCAGTTGTGACTGATTGTTCGTCATGTTCGGCTACTTTAGCGGAAAGCTATGAGAAGCTTTTTGAGCCTGGTACAGACGAATATAACCAAGCAAAAGAATTAGGGAGCAAGGTCTATGACCTTAATAAGTTTTTAGTAGAAAAGACGGGCATTCACCCAGGTCCTAATCCAGTTAATGTTGCGGTGACCTATCATGATCCGTGCCACTTAAAACGGGGACAAAACATCTTTAAACAACCAAGAGAGCTCTTAAAATCCATTCCTGGAGTAGAATTCCGTGAAATGAAAGAAGCGGATCGCTGCTGTGGGTCTGCGGGTAGCTTCAGTATTATGCATCACGATCTATCCATGAAAGTACTAGGTCGGAAGATGGGTAATATCGTAACTTCCAAGGCAGAGGTGGTGGCCACTAGTTGCCCAACCTGTACTATGCAGTTAACTTACGGGTTAAAGAGTCACGGTTTGGCAGGGCAAGTAGTACATCCAGTTCAGTTACTGGCTAAGACATATTTGAAAGGTAAGTAAGAATATCCACGGTTACTCGGTGGAACTTGTCGTCCGCGAAGGTCCAAAGCCTACGCGGAACGACATTTAAAGAACGCTTCATAAGCTTTCCAGTCACCAGTTGTTTTGCCGTTAATTCACTAAATATTCATAAAGATGTGAAAACAATGAAAACAATGAAAACAAATAGGACTGTTCAGAGCGGGGGTCGAATTACTCATTTATTAAAATATTTAGAATTCATTCTGTTTAAAAGTTTCATAGATGAAACGTTTTTAGACCATGAAACATATTAATGTTACAAATTAGAAACATATCGTAATGTGAGTTTTTTAGAAAATTAAATATGCTCAAAATATTTTATTTAATTTCAATTAATTAAGTGGGTGAAATATAAGCAGGGGTTAGACCTGGACAGTAATGTAATTTGCTATTAGTGCTTGAACGAAGTTTGTATTGGAAACTGGCATAGAAATTGCACTAATTAGGGTGATATCAATTTTTTTGGGGGAGAAGAACTATGTATCTCTCAAAATTAAGTGGAGTTAGATTTTCTGATTTAACAACTTTTATGGGAGGTGAAGTATAGATCATAGAACTGGTAGACTCTAAAAACCTATTCTAAAAAAAGAGAGGGGAATTATTTTAATGAAGAAAAATCGCTTTTTTAGTGCATTACTCGTAACGGTACTCTCTGTTGCACTCCTTGGGTGCGGAACGACTACAGCGGTTAAACCTGCTGATAAAGCCGCTGATACAGCTAAAAAGCCGAGTGTTACTGTTAAGCTATCCTCTACATCTAGTAAAGGTGGAGCTATGTATGAAGGGGCTGTGAAGTTTAAAGAGCTCGTCGAAGAACGCTCCAAAGGAGATATTGCGGTCCAAGTGTTTCCAGATGGACAATTAGCGAAAGACCTTGCAGCTATTGACGCCCATAAAACTGGAGCTATTCATATGTCGCTACCTTCAACAGCTATGGCTCAAATAGATCCAAAATTTGGAGTTTTCGATATCCCGTTCTTATTTAAAGATGCTGCTGCAGTGAGTAAATTTGCCCACGGAGAAATGTGGGCGAAAGAGTTCCAACCATTATTTGAAAAATATGGTATGTATGGCTTGGGCTTTTGGGAAAATGGTTTCCGTCACATCACAAATAACAAACGTCCTATTAACACTCCAGAAGATCTAAAAGGAATTAAACTTCGGGTACCAGAAAGCAAACTTCGGGTAGCCATGTTTAAAGAATTCGGTGCGAATCCTGCAACTTCAGATTTCAGTGAGGTGTTTACAGCTTTACAACAGGGAGTCTTTGATGGACAGGAAAATCCATTTGTTCAGATCGAAGCCGGACGCTTCGCAGAAGTTCAAAAATATCTGTCGCTTACAAATCATACCTATACACCTGCTTACCTAGTTGCTAGTAAGGTGTGGTTTGACAAATTAAAACCCGAGCAACAAGAAATCCTCAAAAAAGCAGCTGTCGACGCGGGCGACTATACGCGTGAATATGGAGCAAAAGTAGAGGGTGAGCTACTAGCCAAATTTAAGGCAGCAGGGATGCAAGTTAACAATGCAGATGTACCATCATTCCAAGCCAAAACAGGACCTGTCATTGATTTGCTTAAAGGATCTATTGATCCGACCTTTGTTGACAAAGTGGTGAAAGCTGCCAAGGAGTAATCAAAAATCCAAGGTAAGTACAGAAGCAACTCATGTCCCTTTATTCGTTTATTGTAGCTTTTTGATTTTTCACAGAATAAGGGGACATGAGTTTTAAATTGATAAAACTTAAAGGGGGCAGGATCAAATGCAGTTTCTAAGTCGACTTGATCGAATCATAACTGCCGGATTAAAATGGACCCTCGTCCTACTGATGATTGCGATTACGTTGAGTGTGGCTTGGGGAGTATTCACTCGGTTCATATTGCAAAATTCAGCAACTTGGACAGGCGAATTTTCGGGGTTTTCACTAGTTTGGATTACCTTTCTGGGATCGGCTTATGCCGTTTATGAAAAAACCCATATTCGTTTTGAATCATTGTTTGATATGCTTCCTCATTCAATACGTTTAGTTATTCAAACGATCTTCAATCTAGCTATGCTTGCTTTCTTTGCGATGATTGTAATTACCGGCTTTAATCTATCAATGGGTGCCATGAGTGCCGAGACTGTATCTCTGCCTATCACTAAAGGAGTCGCTTATTTAGTCCTTCCTGTAGGCAGTGCGATTATGATTCTGGGCTTTTTGTCAGATACCCTAAATTCGTTTAAAAGAGGTGATAGCAAATGATTGCAGCGGTACTAATTGGAGGGATTGTGGGGTTAGTTCTTTTGGGACTGCCGATCGGTTTTGCTTTAGCAGTCGTCGGGATAGCGTTATTTTTCATGACCGGAGCTCCTTTGGATATGTTGCCGATTATTTTATTCGATGGTACTAATAACTTCCCACTCCTGGCTATTCCGTTATTTATGGTGGTTGGAGAGTTAATGGGCGCGGTGAATTTATCTCAACGACTCGTTAATTTCGCAGGTAGTCTTGTTGGTTTTGCTCGCGGAGGATTGGCTCAAGTCACCGTGGTAACGTCCATGATTTTTGCCGAGATTTCAGGATCTGCTGTTGCCGGTGCTGCTGCACTAGGCGGTGTTTTGATACCGGAAATGAAGAAAAAAGGATACACGCAGGGTTTTGCTGCAGCCTTAGTGTCTGTAGCTGCAACCATGGCAATCATTCTACCCCCTAGCATTCCTATGATTCTGTATGGGGTTATGGCTGGGGTCAGTGTCTCGGATTTGTTTATTGCAGGTATTTTCCCAGGATTGATCGTCGGATTTGTATTGATGATCGTGAACCACTTTTTTGCTAAGAAAAACAATTGGGAAGCCGCTTCTACCTTTTCCTTACCGGAAGTTGGAAGGACCTTTAAAGAAGCATTTTGGGCACTGACTATACCGTTCATTATTCTTGGTGGAATCTGGGGCGGAATATTTACCCCGACCGAAGCTGCTGCTGTAGCATCTGTTGCCGCATTTTTAATCGGTATATTTGTCTACAAGGAACTAAAGCTGAAAGATTTACCTGATCTCTTACTCAGAGCAGCCAATCAGACTGCCGTGGTCATGATCATTATTTCCGCGTCAGCGGTTATTGGTTGGTTTTTAACGAGTGAGCAAATCCCTCAGAGTTTGGCCGCTTGGGTGACGACCATAACAAATAACCCGATTGCCGTTTTAGCGATCCTTAATGTCTTCTTCTTGATCGTAGGGATGTTCATGCATTCCGCAGCTGCGATCATTATGCTTATTCCGATCTTAATGCCATTGATTCGCGACTTGGGTATTGATCCGATTCACTTCGGTATCATTATAACCATTAACCTTGGGATTGGTCAGCAAACTCCACCCGTGGCATCTGTCCTTCTGACAGCGTGTTCAGTCGGAAATGTTCCTCTGGTTCAGACGTTTCCTTATCTAAAAATCTATATTGCCGTCATGCTGGGAATTCTAGCAGTGATAACTTATGTTCCGATCATTAGTACTTACTTGCCTTCGATAATGTAAGACACGAATATAAGTCCGCATCATTTCGGTTACAAAATAGATTGTATAATGGTTGTAAATAGAGTCTTAATCGGCAAAGAAAAAAAGCAACCAGTGTGCTTTGATAAATATCAGCGATCATTGGTTGCTTTATTACGTGGTAAAACGTGATTAGAGCATAATTAAGTAAGATTTATCCGATAACGTTTAGTCGGACGTCCGATAGTGCCGTATTCCAATTCAATGTGAACCTTACCTGTTTCCACCAGGTATTCCAAGTAACGCCAAACAGTAATCTTAGAAATGGAAAGTTCTGCTGCGATGTGTTGACAAGAGAGAGTTTGTTCCTGTTTATTCAAGAAACTCAAGATTTGATCTAGGGTCAATTGATGAAAACCCTTAGGCAGTGGAGTGGATTTACTAGGTGGGACGATTTCACTTATAGGTTCAACCGGAGTATTAAGCTTATCAAGATCATGCTGGCTTAAATCCGAGTTTTTCGACAACAGGTGTCGTTGCCTTAAATAGCTTTGCAGAGCCTGTTGGAGACGCTCCATATCAAAAGGTTTAATCAGATAGTCAACAGCACCGTAGCGTAAGGCCTCTTGGATGGTTGAACTATCCTTAGCGGCAGTCACTAATATGATATCCGTGGGGATTTTCTTTTGACGAATTTGTTTTAGAATGCTTAGACCGTTACCATGCGTTAAAAAGATATCCAATAAAACCAAATCGGGCTGGGATTCGATGATTTGTTGTAAAGAATCATTTTCATTATTGCTTATCCCAACGACTATGAAAGGAGCCATTTTTTCCGTAAATCGTTTATTAATACTAGCCACCATAGGATCGTCCTCGACAATAAACACTCTGATGGGTTCCAAATGAAACAACTCCTCTCGTAATAAAATCAGCTGGCATTAAGTGTTAGGCTAGTCTATACGGGATGACGACTCGGAAAGTCGTCCCGTGATCATTAGTGTCAAAGGTAATCGTTCCACCAGCCACGTCAACACGGTTCTTACAGTTTGGCAGACCAAAGCCTTGGCCATGTTCCTTAGAGGTAAAACCAGCCTCAAACACTCGGTGGCGGTATTCAAGAGGAATGCCCGTGCCGCTATCTGTCACCTCAATAAAAATATCTTGGGGGCTTTGTTTTATAAGCACTCGGATCAAGCGTTTTGGTTGGTGAGTGACTGAATCAAAGGCATTTTCAATCAAATTACCTAAAACCACAATCATAGCATGTTCATCAAAATACTCAGGGAGAGCTAGGAGTTGGCTTTCAAGGTCGATTTCCAGATTAATTTGTTTTTCCTGGGCTTCGCTAGCTTTACCAGTTAAGAGCCCAACGACAGCACTACACTGAATATTCACCATCAGAAAACTGACTAAGGACTGTTCTTTCAAGGTAACAGTCGAAATATAGCTTTTTGCCTCGTCATAAGCTTCCAGTTGAATGAGGCCAGAGATAACATGGAGTTTATTCAGAAATTCATGAGTACGTGCCCGGAGGGCCTCGACAATTTTCCTTACCCCGGTGAGTTCTTCAGCAATATGGCTAACTTCTGTTAAGGGGCGGAATGTGGCAATGGCACCCATGACCTTTTTTTTAATGACTAAGGGATGACGATTAGTTAGGACAATGTTGCCATTGATCAACAACTGCTCGTCTGCTAAGGGTTGTTGAGTATTCATGACCAGCGGAAGTTGGGAATCGGGGATCAGTTCAGAAATATGGCGACCTATGAATTCCGTGCCTGGTGGGAAAAGGTTCTGGGCTACTTGGTTAACGACAGTAACCTCACAATTCTGGTCAATGGCAATAATCCCTTCTTTAACGGATTGCAGCATACAGTCGCGCTCTTTGAGCAAGGTCGCAATTTCTAAGGGTTCCATGCCGAAGATTAAGTCTTTAATGTTATTAGCCAACATAATTGAAAAAAACAAAACTAAAAAAAAGCTGACTGGAATGACCACATAAAAGATTTTATAAATTTTTGAGAGTGTTAAGGAAATTCCTGGTTCAAAGTAGCCGACAGCTACAGCGCCAATCTGTTGAAAGTCCTTAAAGATGGGAGCAAAAGCTCTAATCGAGGGGCCAGATATCCCTACAGCTTTAGAGGTATAAGATTTACCCAGCAGAGCGGGTCCTTCATCCCCACCCGTGAAGGGTAGACCAATTAGTTCCTCGTTCGGATGGCTTTGGCGTTTACCATCTCTGTCCATAAAGACGACAAACGCAGCGTGCGTGTTTCGACGGATTTCTTCAGCGATCGTCTGTAGATCTTTGGCTGGTGTTTCAGAAAAATATCCTGCTTTGACATCCTCGCGTTGAGCGGCAAGTGTCGCAATATCCATGGCTTGATTAGCAATTTGCTGCTCAAAGCTATCAATAAAACTAAAATGCAAAATGCTTACAGCTAGGATTAATGGTATTAAACTACTAATTGCAGTGGTTATAAAGACTCGAACACGCAAAGGCAGTGGTTTTCCCATATTACCCTCCAAGTATGAATTACTACTTTGAATTAATGCTATAAATTCATACCCGTTTATACTACCAGATTGTTATATTTATTGCTATATGATTTATCTGAGAAGAGATAATTCAATAAATATTAAAACTATAGGTAATATTACCAAAACAATGAAAACAATGAAAACAAGTAGGAGTTCGAAAATGAAGCACGAATAATAATTCTATTGAAAGGGGGATAGCAAGATGGTGATGGAAAATCCCGCTTATAAGCGAATTTTTGTCGATCAAAGCCGTTGTTTGGGATGTAAGACCTGTGAATTAAGGTGTGCAGTACAACGTAGTTCTATCAGTAAATCTTTGACGGACGCTGTCCAGGAACAAATCTTGCCGCGGCCAAGGGTTTATGTCGAATGGGATGGGGTGAATTCAGTCCCTATTCAGTGCAGGCATTGCGAAGACGCCCCATGTTTGGAAATATGCTCAATCGGGGCAATGCAACGAGATGAGAAAAGTGGTTGTGTTTTTGTCGATGGAAACAAATGTATCTCGTGTTGGATGTGTGTTATGGTCTGCCCTTATGGAGTTATTGCTCCAGCTCATGAGAAACACTCTGCAGATAAATGTGATCAATGTTTCCAAATGCCGCAACCCTATTGTGTGGCGGCCTGCCCAACGGGAGCCTTACAGGAGATCTCCCCTAAGGACTATGAACTTAATCTAAAACAAAAAAGACAGTCCGGGTTACCTACTTGAGCAAAGATTTCTAAAGTTAAAGCCTTGTAGAGCTGAATATAGGAGGGATTTTGATTCATGCGTCAAGTTCGAAGAAAAACAATGGACACCGCCGCTAGGGACTATTTGTTGAAGGCTAAAAATGAAGGGCTTCAACTTTCTTGGAATAAATATGAGGGGATGTTACCCCAAGATGGATTTAGTCGAATAGGGCTGAGCTGTCATGAGTGTCTGCTGGGGCCTTGCCGGTTAAACCCGTTTCGCCCGGAGGAAGACAGTACGGTTTGCGGTTTAGGAAAAGATGAGCTTGTCTTAGGATGGTTGACCCGCCAAGCTAGTGAAAATCGTGAATTACTTGCTTCAGGCTCGCAACTCTTAGCAGAGCTTAGGCTTCAAGTCACAGCTGGCGAAGTTGCCCTGGACCTGCTTCAGTCCAAAGCAGCTAAATGGTCGGTCAGTGGGGAAGGCTTAGGCGACTTAGTGATGGGTTTAAGCTTAAAGTTTGCAGAGTTGGCATATCCTCAGGCCCAGTCTAAGAAGTGCATTAAACGTTATTTGAAGAGCTTAGGGTCTCAACAAATTAGCTTACTAGATTTTACCTCTGATCTGGTGGAGGTCCTCTATGGTCAGTGTGAAAGTCGGTCCCGTTTGGTTGGTTTAGCAGTAATTAAAGAAAAAGCCGTCAACATATGCTTAGACGGTGTGAGCCCTACGTTACTTGCTAGTGCCCAAGAGTTACGCACTGAACTTGAGGATGAAGCGATTCAACAAGGGGCCAGTGAGGGTCTGAACATCGTCTTAGCCGGGGATTTTTCCTCGAGCTTTGCCTTTAATACTGCCTGCAATCAGGGAACGATTGAATTTGCTATGTTAACCGGCCTCATAGATTTATATCTGATCGGAGATGGGCTTGGCAAAGCAAGGATTCCAGCCGCAGGTTATCATACGGTAGTTGCTGCCGCAGGTTCAAGCAAAGAGGCCCTTAGGGAGGTCTTTTTGCAGGGTATTGCAGCGTACGGTCAACGTGATTTAAACAAAGTAAGGGTTTCCAATCAAGTCGAAAAGGCTGAAGCAGTATGTAAGATCGATCCACAGCAGATTAAGGCGCTACTTGATCAAGGCATGGTCAAGGGGATCTGTGTTATCGGTGGAGGGTCAAACCTTAAGCTTACAGAAGATCAAGGCACTTTGGAACTTGCCGGCAGACTAAGTGCTGAGAAGATTCTCTGTCTAACCTATGGGAATTCAGCGGTAACACTTGCTAAATACGGCTTCTTAAATTTAGAGGATCTGGGAAACAGAGGCCTGGCTGGTGAGTTAGATGACGAGGTTGCACCACTGATCTATAGTATCGGTGGCGAAGGTGATGCAGCTAAGATCCTCGAAGCACTTAGGGTTGCCGGAGGGGAAAAAGCGGTAGCCGTTTTCCCTGAGCTAACGAGTGCAAGAGATTTACAAATGGCTTTAGCCATAGCCCAGACGGGGGCTAAGGTATTCACAGGTGTGCAATTACCTGTTGCAGGTAGTGTCAAGATTTCAGAGGAAATCGGTAAAGTCATTGAGTATTGTGGCCCTAAAGAATTAGCAGATACTGCGGTTAAATATTTTGCAATAAAAGAATAGCTTGACCCGAGAGTCAAGCTGAAAGGAGGGATAGCTTTGCAAATTGACGCTAATAAGTGCGTAGGATGTGGACAATGTAGGCCGTTTTGCACCATGGGTGTGATTAATTTTACTCGAAGTGGAAAAGGAACCAAAGTCCATTGCTATGTTGATGAGGATGAATGTGTAGATTGTGGAATATGCTACCGGGCCAAGGTATGCCCAGTGGAGGCCCTTCATCAACCACTGTACGGTTGGCCGCGTTCTATCAGAGGGACCTTTAGTAATCCGTTAGCTGAACATAAGGAAACTCGCGTGCCAGGCCGAGGTACTGAGGAAATGAAAACCAATGATATTACCAATCGCTTTAAACGAGGCTACGCCGGAATGGCCGCAGAGATGGGTCGTCCAGGTACGGGAGCTCGAATGCGCGAAGCAGAAAAGGTCTTTAAAGCCTTAGCCAAATTAGGGGTCGAGTTTGAACCTAATAATCCGTTGACCGGATTACTCAAAGATAAAGCAACTGGGGAGATGAACCCGGAGGTTCTCAATGAAAAGGTGCTTTCCGCGATTATCGAAATGATTATCCCCTTAGATAAGGTGATCCCTGTGCTGGAAACAATGGAAAGGGTGGCAGAGGAAATCAATACGGTTTTTTCAATCGACTTAGTGGCGAGGACAGATGAGGATTTTTCCATTCCCACGGCACGAATTATGAATGAAAATAATAAATGGTTTTCTATCAACGGAAAAATTAATCTAGGGTTAGGTCATATGAACGTCAAGGGAGCGGATGTTAAATGAGCCATACCCTTCATCGACGAGGAACCGAAGATAATTTACAGCAAGATTATATTGTTTTTTCTATGACTGCCAAAGGGTTTAATGAAGTTAATTCCAGGCATGCTTTACAGGAATTTTTACGAATCCTCGATAAATATGAACATGTCAATATGGGTGATATGAAAACCGGTGGGAAGTTTCTCGTCAATAAGGATCAAATCATCAATAATATCGCAGATACCTCGATCGTTCACGCTGTTTTTTCGGATCGCGGACAGCTCAGAGATGCTCTAAAAGAACTTAAAGAAGCAGAACTCGGAGTTTCGGTCATTGTTTCAGGAATCGTTGAGCATGTGGAACAGGCTTGTCAGGATGCTGGGATTGATCCTCACACGGTAGAATATTCAGTCGGTATTCGCGGTAAACTTACGAGGCTTCCTGAGGATGAGCTCCTTGAAATTACGACCATGTGTGGACATGGTATGGTTTCACAGCATTTAGTTCGGCAAATGCTGCTTGATCTCAAACGAGGCAAACGTACGGCTCAAGAGGCAGGGGAATATCTGGCCACTCCTTGTGTGTGTGGAGTCTTTAACCCCAAAAGGGCGCAGAGACTTCTTGAAGAATTGGCTGAAGTATGGTGCTTTGACGAAGTATAGACAGGGGGTTACACCATTGGTTTATGTGATTGTGGGTAATGGCCCTGCGGGGACAAATGCGATCGAACAGATTCGCAACATCGACCCAACGGGGAAAATTATCTTGATAGCTCAAGAGGCTAACCTTCCGTATAGCCGAATAACAACCCCGGAATATATGACAAATGAGCTTGAAGAACAAGATATTTATATTCGAAGTGCGGATTTCTATGAGAACTATGAACTAGAAACTCGCCTTGGGCACAGGGTGGAACAAGTCCTCGCGCAGGAAAACGTGGTTATCTTAGAGGATGGTGAGAAAATCTCCTATGATAAGCTTCTGCTTGCTACGGGTTCCCGGCCCTTCATTCCAAGCTGGATTGATCTGGAGGTTGAAGGGGTATTTTCCCTTTGGAATAAAGCAGATTCTGAGGGGATAAACTCATTTTTGCCCCAAGTTAAAAATGCTGTCATAATCGGTGGAGGTCTGGTGGGTTTACAGGCTGCCCGTGCTTTAAATGCCTATGGAATTAAGGTAAGTGTTGTGGAAATGGCGAACCGCCTAATGCCAGGTCAACTAGATCAAGCTGCCGGGGATATGCTATTAAAAGCCCTTGCCAACCATGGTGTACAGGTTTTCTTGGAGACAGAGGTTAAATCTTTAAAGGTTAAAGAAAACAAGGTTGAGGGAGTTCAAACAGTCGATCAACTCCTCGAAGCTGAGCTCGTGATCATAGCTGTGGGGGTAAGACCCAATCTACAGTTTTTGACTGAAAGTGGAGTTCAAATTGAAAAGGGGATTGTCGTCAACGAATTCATGCAATCAAGTGTCCCGACAATCTATGCCGCGGGGGATATCGCTCAAGCAACGAGTTTGCTTACGGGTGAATCAATGCTTAGGGCGTTGTGGCTTACAGCGGTTCAACAAGGTAAAATTGCCGGGGCTAGTATGGCCGGTTCAAGGACCTCTTATCCAGGGAGTCACGCCATGAACTCGATTCAACTTTTTGGGCTACCGATTATTTCCTTGGGGAGAATCGAAGGTGGACCTGGCGTGGAGGAAGTTATTCTCCGCCAGCCCGCCTCAGGGGTCTATCAAAAGCTTTTACTTGAAGATGGACGCTTAACAGGTCTGCTATTTGCGGGGGAAGTTCAGGAAGCCGGTGTTTTGTATCACAAATTGGGCCAGCAACTGAACCAAGGATATTGGGGTTCTTTAAGACTGCTCGATGTAGAGGATATGCTGGAGTCTTAACTAGATCAAATTTGCAAATAGGAGTGTATTTAATGGGAATAACAACTAAAGCAGCTTTACTTAATAAAGCGTACGACATTTTTCTTGTCGAACGTAAGTTAGAATGTGGGCCTGATGAGGTTATTGTAAAAAACCATTTGATTGGAATTTGTGGGTCGGATAAAACCTTTTACAGAGGACAGATGCCCCCCCAGACAGCTGAGTTTAGGCAAAAGCCTGAGTTCCCCTTCAGATTAGGGCACGAGAGCGGCGGTATCGTCGTAGAAGTGGGCTCAAAAGTCCGGGAATATAAGGTTGGGGACAAGGTAATCGCCTTTGGTTGGAATAATAACTTGGCGGAATATTTTAATGCCAAAGAATGGGAACTCCAACCGGTACCGGAAGGATTAGATATGGAGTTGGCGTCTTTAGGCGAGCCCACAGCCTGTGCGATGTATTCCGGCATGAACTCAGGTGTCCAATTAGGGGACACTGTTGTAGTCATGGGTGGCGGCTTTGCGGGTCAGATTATCGCTCAATGTGCCAAACAAAAGGGCGCGGAGAAAGTGATCGTTGTCGATGTGTTAGAGGGAAAATTAGCCCTAGCTAAAAAGCTTGGTGCGGATATTGTTATAAATTCCACACAACAAGATGCCGTCCAGATAGTTACCGAATTAACCAAAGGCCAAGGTGCCGATGTTGTGGTGGAGGCAGCGGGCAGCCAAGAATCAATTAATATGTGTACAAAGATGCTTCGACACAATGGAAAGTTTGTCTGGTATAGTTGGATTACCCAACCAGTTACATTAGATATCAGTCGCTGGCATGACGATGGTATAGAATTTATCAATACCTGCCTCGTTCATCATTCCTGGCGCGAACGATTTGTCTGGACTCCCAAAACCCTTCGGCCCGTCATTCAAGGGCTGATTGATATCAAATCCTTGATTACCCATGAGCTTAAGCTCGATCAGATTAAAGAAGCCTTTGAGTTAGTGGATAAAGATGATACAGCAATCAAGGTCATTTTGCGTCCTTAAAGACACTCCGCTCTGTAGTATAGGTATCCCTGACACCTGCGTCCTTGTAGGCTGGAAATGTTATTTGCAAATACTTTTAGATTAAAAGAAACCAGCGCTAGAACATTTTGTAATCGTTCTGGCGCTGGTTTTTTTACTAGTCATTTATATTAATCATTTTGTAGCCCCTTCGGGCTTCTTCCAATGCAAGCGTATATTGACTTAGGACTTGGTTTTTAATAATACCGCATAATGCGGCACTATCTTCAATATGCATTTGATCTCTGATAGTGCTATCAAAGAGAATTTGGCATGTTGATGGTATGTCCTCTTCGCCCTCCCAGAAGTGCAGAAGTATTGGGATTCTGGGAGCAAAGAAGCCCTTGGCAGCAATATCTGCTTTGCCTAGTAGCAAAGTGAACCCTGCTTCTATTAGACTATGACGCAAGATATCTTTATCACAGTTAGCAAAAAAACCACCTAAAGGATCAATCACATTCTTTTTAATGTTTGGGTAGAATACATTCCCGTGTGGCAAATCACGGTAAGAGACCCATTGGCCGGAGAAGGGAACGTTTTTAGCATAAGACAAATAATTAAGAAGCAGTAATCTTGCATCGAATGAGATATTCGGACCCTGACTGATGATCTGCCCTTCTGGATAGGATATTTCGATTGTCCGGCCAAAGCTTTCGATTGTAAAGCGGCCATTTGAGAAGTGGCATTGTGATCCTTCCGTAATTGATTGTGGCACCAATTTACACAGGTTTTCCCTGCTTTTCATAAATGCTGGGGCATATCCACCTTCATAATGGTTGTTGTTAGTCATACTTATTATCGACCTCCACTATTATTTCTGCCATTTTTCATAGTGTAAGTTTAATCCGATACTAGAACTAGAATTATTTCTTTATTCTTGTTTTCATCTGTGTATTCCTTTAATATGAAGTAAAAGTTTTGCGTAGCTGGTTATTAGTGATAAAATATCAAGCATGTATCGTAAACCGCGATAAGTTATATGGATACCCCTATACATAAAGTGAAGAAAATGCTAGCGAAACATTTATAGGTGGAGGTAGAACACTGAGATGATGAACCCTTTCTTTATTTTAGTTATTTGTGTAGTTTTCCTAATTTACGGTGGTCTCAATTACTACATCGGCCTGCGGGGGTGGCAGGCTGTCTTTAGCTATTTGCCTTTCTTAAGCCCTAGAGTATATTGGCCCATCTTTTCGCTGATTTCTATTTCCTATTTATTCAGTCGTTTAGCTGAGAAATATCTTCCGACGGTTTTATACGAAGGGTTGACAGTGTTAGGGGCTTATTGGCTGCCGGTTATGTTTTACTCATTATTGTTGATAACAACGCTCGATATCTTGCGCTTGCTAGATCGCTGGATTCGATTTGTCCCGATGGGCATAAAACAAAGTTTAAACCCCGCTTTGGGCTTAACTGTGTTGATTTTAGTTGTCGGTATCGTAAGTTATGGTGCTTGGAATGCCCGCCATCCGAGGGTTAACCATTACGATATGTCGATCGCTAAACAGGCTGGATCTCTTGAACAGTTGCATGTGGTCATGGTTTCCGACATCCATTTAGGGACGATCGTTCATAATGAACATCTGACGAAAATGGTTAATACAATTAATGAACTTAAACCTGACCTGATCTTATTTGCAGGAGATGTGTTCGATGAAAACATCGAGTCGTCTAATAAACAAGAAGTATCCGATACCTTTCGCCAATTAAGTGCTCCGTTCGGTGTTTTTGCGGTTCTGGGTAACCATGAGTATATTGGAGGAAATGCCGACGAAGCAATAAAATATTTGAATGAAGCAGGGGTCAAGGTATTGCGGGACAGTTTTCAGAAGATCAATGAAAGTTTTTACCTGATCGGCCGAGATGATCGATCGGGATCTCGTTTTAGCGGTGCCAAACGACAAGACCTCGTAACCTTAATGCAGGGCGTCAATCGTTCTCTTCCCGTCCTCTTAATGGACCATCAACCCTCACAACTAGCAGAGCCCGTGGAACAAGGGGTAGATTTACAAGTGTCCGGACATACCCATCGTGGACAAATGTTTCCCATTCAGTTTATTACAAGCCGAATTTTTGAAAATGACTGGGGATACCTGCGCAAGGGAGATTTCCAACTGATTGTTTCTTCAGGCTATGGTACTTGGGGTCCGCCAGTACGAATTGGCAACACTCCAGAGATTGTGGATATTACGATTAGGTTTAAGCAATAACGCCGCATAACATTTTTGCAAAATCCAAAGGTCTCTTAAAAATTGCGCGAATCGTACTGCATCATCATGAGCGATGGGATGGGAGAGAATATCCTCATTGCCTGAGGCAAGAACTTATTCCTTTAGGCTCAAGAATTATTGGGTTAGCAGATGCTGTTGATGCTATTACTTCGATAAGGCCTTATCGAAAGGCTATGTCCTGGGAAGAATGTTGGGATGAGGTACTCGCCAACAAAGGCACACAATTTGACCCTGCGGTGGTAGAAGCTTCAAAGAAATTTTGGAAACGATGGAAGATTAGATATCAAGTACCGCAGATATTATTGTGACAAATCTAAACCAGTCTTTAGAAAATCCCGTTTGTGAATTTGGAATGCAAAGAGGGAGCGTTATCTGACGCTCCCTCTTTGCATTCCAAAAAATCGCTCGTTATTTATTTAAGTGCTTCTCCAATACGCTGGCCGAATTCTTGGCAATTCGTTAGACCATCCTTATCGGGATTCCAGGTTACCCTTAGCCCTTCGTTGAGTAGCTCAAACTTGGCGTGTTCAAATTCGGTTGAAATAAGCTTAGTGTTTTCACCGCTCCAACCATAACTACCAAAGGCAGCACCTTTTTTATTTTTAAATCCTAAGCCTTTGATCATTTCCAGAATTCCGGCGACGGAGAATAGAATGCCTTTATTAATAGTCGGTGACCCTACAAGGATCGCCTTGGACTTAAAGACTTCAGTAATAATGTCATTTTTATCCGTATGGGTAGAATTGCAATTAAACAATTTAACAGTAACGTTCGTATCGCTTAATCGAATACCTGCAGCGATTTTCTCTGCCATTTTTTTGGTACTCTCCCACATGGTATCGTAAATGATGGTAATTTGATTTTCTTGGTAGTCCTTTGCCCATTCCATATACTTATTGACAATTTGCAGGGGATTATCACGCCAGATAACACCATGACTTGGGCAGATCATATCAACAGGAAGGTTAAAGCTTAAGATTTCATTGATTTTATTCTCTACAAATTTACTGAACGGAGTTAAGATATTAGCATAGTATTTAATAGCTTCTTGATATAACTCGGCTTGGTCGACTAAGTCATTGAACATATGCTCAGAGGCTAAATGTTGACCAAAACCGTCATTGCTAAAGAGAATATTATCCCCGGTCAAGTAGGTAAACATTGTATCAGGCCAATGAAGCATTCTTGCTTCAACAAAAATAAACTCTTTAGATCCAAGGCTTAGTTTATCCCCAGTTTTAACAGGTACAAAATTCCAATCCTGATGATACTGGCCTTTTAAGGATTTAATGGCATTAGCGGTACAATAAATAGGGGTGTTAGGGATTTCCTTCATTAATTCAGGTAAAGCTCCGCTGTGATCAGGTTCACCATGATTCGCAATGATATAATCGATCGAATTCAAATCAATTTCTTTCTTCAAATTTGCAACAAATTCTTTTGCGAAGGGTGTCCAAACACAATCGATTAGGGCTATCTTTTCGTCCCGGACAAGATAAGAATTATAACTAGAGCCTCGGTGTGTAGAGTATTCATCCCCGTGGAACTTTTTTAATTCCCAGTCTATTTTACCGACCCATTGTACACTCTTGTTAACTTCAAAACTCATACTAAAACCTCCTCGAATATTTACTTGGTGGCACTTTAACACTTTTTTCAGGTGCGGGTTACAAGTTAGGTAGTTAGGTAATTATTTTGTATCATACAGGTATACAAATATTGCTTAGATATAGTTTACACTAATTGAGTCCAGGCTGCAATTATAGAAATACTCATTTTGAAGTTACTCAAAATTATGATGTCTGGTCTGCAGAATTAGCATATCCCATAGCTACCCCTAGACTAATGGTTACGCTGGCTGTAATAAGTTGCCTAAGGGATTTATATTAATCTCTGATTTTATCTTCTGCGTTTTTCACCTTAATCCTGCATAAAAAAACAAATTACCCGCAAAGACCCTAAAATAAAAAGCAATCTAAGAAGGTTCTGATCAATTGAAGGTAATGCTTGCAACAACTAGAGAAAAGCCTTTGCTCGATATTCACCAAGCAAAGGCTTTGAAAACTTAGGATGGTTTTACTGTTTAAAGGCCAGTTTGTGTACTATATTCTCATAGGCATGACCGATTTGGGAATTGTCAAAGGCAGCAACTGCAAAGGCGTAAGTTTTTGCGAGATCGTCGAACTGAACATCTTTATCAGACGTTGTTTTCAATTTACGGGAAATCTCGATAGTCCATACACCGTTTTCCCATTTGCCTTTAGCTTTAATATCAGCAGGATCTCCGGTAATTTGTTTAGCAATTGGACCAGGGATGATGTCTCCCTCTTTCATTGTCTTAATATAGTCTGCTGTGAATGGCTTGGTCTTATCAAGACCCTCAACAATCACATAGGGATTTCCGTTTACCGGTGCTCCGTCAAAGACTAACATCGGTGCTGATTTGTCATCAGTCACATTGTCAGCATACTCTTTTTCGCCGGGGTCAGCGTGGCGACCTGCACCGCTCTTTTTGGCATCGGCTGGATCATACTTAACGCTATCCATATACTGGTCATGCATCAGACCAGGTTTATCTGGACCGAACAAGGAGTTCTGACGGACATACTTCCAGTGCCACATATCCAATACTTCATTCTCAGCGTTTGTCCAGTGTTTCATGACCACTTTTCCATCTTTATCGGTAGCCGTGTGGCAAGTTATTGTACAACCAGCATCATTAAAATCTTTTGTAGAGTCCTTGATATTCCAGTTAATGGCAAATTTATCCTCATAGTCTGTATTGTAAGGTTTTTTCACCAATTTGCCACCTTCTAAAACCCAAGGGCCCCGGGATTTGGAGTCAGTAGCGTCTTTGTATTGAAGCAACAAGTAAACGTTCTCGGCATCGTAGGCTGATTTCATAGTAACTTCCGTGTTGCCATTGTCAAATTTCCCACCTGTACCCCCTTGAAGAGCACCAGCATTCGATAAAGTCAACTTCATCTCTGGTGCATTACCCCAGAAAGCCTCAGAGGACTTGCCATCCAATGTTGGGGTTTCTGTCGTTTTAACGGATGTAAGAGTTTTTGCATCTGTCACGGGAGCTGGGGTTGGTGCTGGAGTTGGTGTCGGTGTTGTCTTGGTACCTGCGCACCCTGTTACGACCGCCAACGAAATCACTGTAAGTCCAATGATTTTTGCTAAATGCTTTTTCATAATTTTCCCCTTCCTTATGGTTGTGTTGTTTTACTATGACCCATATTCTGATGACAAGTCAGACACGAAGTGTTATTCTGCAACATCTCTTTATGCGGAAACATTGGCGCAAGCTCCCCGGAAGTTAGTAGAAGATTCTTCGCTAATGGATACTCGCTACTCCCGGAATGGCAAGAGATACAGGCTGCAGGGTTGACCTTCGCTTCTATTTTGTCAGGAATCTGGTTAGTAACTTGTAGATACACCTCATTCAGTCCAGCAACCTTGCGCTTGACATACCCAACTGTGCCAGGATCAGCATGACATTTTAGGCAAGTCACATCATTGTGTGGCCCAGCAGTCCAGGATACTACAGAAGGGCTAATCTGATGACAACTCGCACAAAAATTGGGTTGCGAGGTGTAATGCATTCCAACCACTGCGAAAATTCCTAGCAGAACTATGGTCAACGAGGTGAAAATAATAATTCTTTTGGTTTTTGTACTCGGCCCGCGCAATTCGCGATCAAGCATGTTTTCAGTTTCTTTGTCCGTGGCCAACGTTGTTCACTCCTACTAACAGCAACAAACTCAATTGATGTCAAGATTGTCACTTGATTTATAGTTCCCTCTTTACTCGAATTATATAATGGTAACGAAAAAAAAAAGAGGGTTAAATGTACTACTCTTCACTAGTACATTTGACCCTCCCCATTTGAGTAAGGCTTAATGATTTAGGCCCTTCTCAAAGACGTAACTTGCGAGCTGGACACGACTCGTCAAGTCCAATTTATTCAAGATACTGCTTACATAATTGCGGACGGTGTATTCGCTAAGGAAGAGATCTTGAGCAATTTTTCGGTTGCTTTTCCCTTTGGATACCTCAATGAGTACTTCACGTTCTTTGTTGGTTAAGGTAGTTAATTTATCACTCGCTTGAGTAGAATGGGTCAGTGCACGATTCATTAACTTCAAGGTTTGTATGGGATCGAAAATGATTTCGCCTTCGACAACCTTGAGAATAGCATCTCGTAAGGCCTGGCGACCAATCTCTTTGAGGACATACCCGGAAGCACCAGCTTCGATGGACTGTAAAACGGCCTCTTCATCCGCA
Organism: Desulfosporosinus burensis; assembly: GCF_054657535.1. Classification (NCBI taxonomy): domain Bacteria; kingdom Bacillati; phylum Bacillota; class Clostridia; order Eubacteriales; family Desulfitobacteriaceae; genus Desulfosporosinus; species Desulfosporosinus burensis. The sequence goes on along the minus strand of NZ_BAAHYN010000007.1, from coordinate 277,776 downwards.
TAAGAGGTAAGCATGAGAACGCGAACCGTGGGTTGACGTAAAAGAATTTGACGACAAGCCTCTATTCCACTGCCATCGGGTAAACGAACATCCATTAAAATGACATCTGGGTTCGTTTGCATAGATTTCTCTATGGCCTCTGCAGCACTACCTGATTCGGATACAACTTCGAACTCTGAATCTTCAAGTAAGGCAGTCAATCCCATTCTAACTACGTCGTGGTCATCTACAATCATGATCCTAAAACGTTTCAACACTATGACAACTCCTCTCTACTTGCAACATGACTTGAGTGCCTTGGTCATACGTAATTTCGAGTCTGGAATGTAGATGTTTTGAACGTTGGTGCATACTATCGATCCCATGACCATGTAACCCTGAGACTGAAGATAGTTGGTTACAATTATTTCTTACAAATCCGATTCCTCTCCCGTTATCCTTAATGGTCATACTGAAGAGCAGTTCATCTCCGCAAATCTCTACAAAGATACTAGACCCTCCTGAATGTCGCGCCGCATTGGCCAAAGCTTCTTGCATAATAAAAAAAGTATGATCAACTGCATTGGGAATAAAAATGAACCATATTGGAATATTGAGGGAGGCCTCAAACTTGATGTTCGGAAACCCTTCACGATATTCATTAAACATCTGATTAAATCGCTGCTCAACAGCTGCTTGTCCATAATCATCTGATTTAAGTCCATGGATGTACCTTCTTAATGATTTAATCGTTTCGTTATAACGCTCAATAACTTTGCTTATTAACTCTTTGCTTCGGACGGGATCCTTGTCAATGAGTTCAGAGGCCCGATCTAAAAGCATCCCTGATCCGTAAATAGCTTGAATTGCCCCATCGTGGATATCATTAGCGATCCTTTGACGTTCAGAGCAAAGTGTTTCTAGCTTTTCCATTTTTTCAATGTTTTTCTCATACTCCAAGCGAAAAACGGAGAGAATTCTCAGAACATACCAACTTAAAAACATACTCGATACTGCACGAACGACCTGAACTGGGATATGGAACATGAGAAGAAAGTTTTGGTTATTTAAGATTCGGCTCGGAAAGACATCTCCAGCTGGAACGATTAGGCCTCCTAAGACGCTGTATATTAGAAGTGTGATTGAAGCATTACGAAGATTGTGACTGATTTTAACTCCCCAAACCATGAGCTCTTGCCTACGACGCCAAAGTCCCAGTCCGGACAAGATAGCACCAGGAAAGCCCAATAAATATCGTGCCCAGATCTCACTATTAACGTGCCAAATAGCTAGAGTCTGTTTATCAAAGTAAAAAATAAAGTTCACGTACCACACAACGAAAATTGCAGTCGGTACTAGCAAATAAATCTTCTTTTCGTAATATTGTGCCAGTCCAAAAGCAAGAAGAAAGGCAAAAGAAAGGGCCATAAAGGCAAGGTGAACCATCAATAAGATTAATAGATACTCTTCTCTGCCCGCTGTTTGAATTGGCACAAAAAGATAGCCCCATTCTGACATTGCATGGGTAAAGCCAAAAACAGCCAACAACCATAATGTTTTGGACAACTTCAACTGGCTTGGCTGAATAATTTGGATGGATATGGCCAGTCCCATGGTGAAAAAGGCTAAACCATAAACAAAATAGAGTACTTCATGTTGAATAACGATGTTCTGCCACCTCTTCAATAGTTACTTGATAATTAGGCAAAGTGACTAGTTTGTTAAGTTAAGGAGTCATTAAACTATTGTTAGTATAAATCTATTCGTACATAAAGTACAACAAAGGCCTGTAGTAAGATTTTGGCTTAGCAGAGTGAACTCATTTCAGCTAAAACTAAACATCGAGGCTTAGCTCACGAAAGCTTCTAGTGGAGGGTAAGGAAGTAGTTATCAGAAGGGTAAAACTATTGATGTAATTATAAAGATTAGTTACTATTTTAAATGATTTCTTTATAATGACTCAAAAAAGGTTTTTCAACCTTAACCGCGAAATTATCCCTAATTATACTAAAAAAAACCAAGTGAACTCATTCACTAACTCAAACATTGAACACTCACTTATTAAACTGAGGCTTAGACGTGGATTAGGGTATAAAGTCTTCGAAAGAGGTGAACTTGTGCGCTCGCTCAAACATCAAATTCTTATACTTCTCATAGGTTCGCTCGTCCTACTGGCAGCTAGCTTCCTACTGGTTCTTGGTTTTTATATGAAAGATCGAGTCGTGGCTGCAGCGATAATCAAAGCACAAACAGATTTGGCAACTTGTGGGGAAATAATCGATAAAACCTATCCCGGCTCGTGGCATGTGCAAGACGAGAGCCTATATAAAGGACCCGTAAAAATCAGTCTCAATAATGATTTAGTGGATCATTTATCCCAGCTTACCGGGGACACTGTGACCATATTTCTTGGAGACACGCGGGTAGCTACTACGGTACGTGGTTCCAATGGCGAACGAGCGATTGGTACCAAGGTTTCTGCTAATGTAGCACAGACAGTATTGAAAGATGGTCAGACTTATGTAGGAGAGGCTAATGTAGTTGGCCAGTGGTACCAAACCGGTTATGTTCCATTACGTGCAGAAAATGGCAACATAATTGGAATTTTTTATGTAGGTATTTCTCATGCCTATGAAAAGGAAATTATCACTCAATCTTTGATTACTATGGCGGAACTAGGTTTAGCCTTAACAATCTTGGTAGCACTTCTCACCTGGTTTTTCATTCAGAAAGTCATCATCTATCCCTTGCATACTATAGCATTAGGAACTCGGGATGTAACAACCGGACATCTTACTGAAAAGATTAAAGTTTCCGGCGCTAAGGAAATTGAGGAGCTTGAGGATGCCTTTAACCAAATGGTAGAGCAGATCCAATCTCTAACAGCGGAAATTAACCGGGTGACTAATACCAATCTCGGGAATGTCCCAACTGAAAGTGACATTAATACCGTTATAGAGCAGATTAAGGGTAATGAGGTAATATCCAGACTGGAAACTCCCTGGTGCAGTGGAGAAGAAGGGCTACCAAAGGGCTTAAATAAAGCCACTCTTGGCCAGATAGTTCAACTTTTGCAAGCAACTCGCCGTCCCATTTCTGTAGAGGAAGTCGCGGAAGGTGTTAAGATGACTCGAGTCACAGTACGCCGCTACCTTGAATTTCTAGAACTGCGCGGGGTATTAAAATCTGAACAGAAATACGGCAAAGTTGGTCGACCTGTTAAGTTATTTATCCCGATGTAAAAGGCCCCCTTGGGGGCTTTCTTTATACTAGTCAGAAAGTATAACTTATCGTTATATACTTTCTGGAAGCATAAGTGCAACTAAGGCGACCGCCGGCGACTGAAGTCTTGGCGCTAGCCAAGTTTCCTTTATATTTAAAATCCCTCTATGCCATTTTCTTAATTAGTCAAACTTTATAAAGTATTTTCTTTATTCACGAAACACTTTTTTTATGTTCATAAACATGACAGGCAGTACCAAGAACGATAAACTCATCCATGGATATCTAGCTTATTCTACTTCGAATTGTGAGCCGTTCTGTAGAGTAGGCTGAACGAGTAGAAGGGAGACGAATTTGTCCCCATAAAATAGTAATAAAAGGAGGTTGTAAACGTAGCCTAAATTTTTTACTTAACTAAAGGAGGATTTTCATGTGTGACACCGCTTCGCCCAATCAGTTTGTCCAAAAGCTAGATGACTATATCGACAGTCTGACCCACAAAAAGGAAAACCTTATTGGGGTCCTGCATTATGCTCAAGAAATATATGGGTACCTACCCGATAATGTACAGTGGCACATCGCGCAGAAACTTGATATACCTTCCGCCACAGTCTATGGCGTTGTGAGCTTTTATTCGTTTTTCACGATGATACCTAGGGGAGAACACGTTGTTAACGTATGCACCGGCACCGCCTGTTTTGTACGAGGGGCTGATAAATTAAAAGAAGAACTTGAAAACCAGCTTAAAATTAAAGCTGGAGAAACCACTCCAGATAACCTCTTTACCTTAGAAACTCTGCGCTGCGTTGGAGCCTGCGGCCTCGCTCCAGTTATGATCGTCAATGGCCAAGTCCATGGACGCATGCACACGGCACAGGAAATTCACGAGGTCCTGGTAAAGTACCGCCCGGAAAGTTAAGTCCCGGATATCAGCGAAGCACGATACGCGATATTCGAACCTCGAACCTCGACCAAAGAAGCGTCACCGAAGGAAAGGAAAAGCCATATGAAGCTTAAAAATCTTGATGCATTGAATGCCTTAAAAGTTCAAAACCGCAAAATTTTTGAAACACGACACGTAACTGACCCTGTCACAATTAAGGACGCTCAAGGCCTGCCACGGCACATTATGGTTTGCGGAGGAACTGGCTGTAGCTCCTCAGAAAGTCCCAAAATCGCTGAATGTCTTGAACAAGAACTTAATCGGCGCGGATTATCGGATCAGGTTAAAGTGTTCATGACAGGTTGTTTTGGTTTTTGTGAAAAGGGGCCGATGATTGAAATTCACCCCGATAATACCCTCTATGTTGAAGTTTCTACCAACGATGTCGTTGACATCGTCGAAGAACACTTTATTCAAGGGAAGCAAGTAGAACGCCTTCTCTATAAGGATCCGAACACGGAAAAGCGGTTTGCCTCCGATCTCCCCTTTTACCATAGTCAACTTCGTATTGCCCTACGCAACTGTAGCAAGATCACACCTGAGGACATTCACGAATATATCGCTGCAGACGGTTATCAGGCCTTGGCTAAAGTTCTGATCCATATGGATCCTATCTCGGTCATTGACGAGCTTAAAAAAAGCGGTCTCCGGGGACGTGGTGGCGGCGGGTTTCCTACTGGCTTAAAGTGGGAATTAACGCGTAAAAGCCAGGCCGATCAGCGATATATCATTTGCAATGCCGATGAAGGGGATCCGGGTGCCTTTATGGACCGCTCCATCTTGGAAGGGGACCCTCATAGTGTATTAGAAGCCATGATCATTGCGGGTTCTACGATCGGGGCAACCCAGGGCTACATCTATATTCGAGCAGAATATCCTTTAGCCATTCATCGTTTGCAAATTGCGATTGCGCAAGCCCGGGAATACGGTTTACTTGGCGAAGGGATTTTGGGCAGTGATTTTTGTTTTGACATTGAGCTTAAATACGGTGCAGGGGCCTTTGTTTGTGGGGAAGAAACAGCCTTGATTCATTCCATCGAAGGGACCCGCGGGGAACCTTCCGTTAAGCCTCCCTTTCCTGCCCAACAAGGGCTATGGGGCAAACCCACCTGTGTCAACAATGTGGAAACGTTGGCCATTATCCCCCCGATTATTTTACAGGGAGCCGATTGGTTTGCCGGGATCGGTACGGAAAAAAGCAAAGGGACGAAAGTGTTTGCCTTAGCAGGAAAAGTCAACAATGTCGGGCTTGTGGAAGTTCCCATGGGGACAACCCTCCGGCAAATTATCTTTGACATTGGCGGGGGGATTAAGCATCATAAAACGTTCAAAGCGGCACAAACCGGAGGTCCCTCTGGAGGATGTATTCCGACTAAGTATTTGGACTCCCCTATTGATTATGAATCCTTAGCCTCCATTGGTTCTATGATGGGTTCTGGAGGGCTCATTGTCTTGGATGAAAGTGATTGTATGGTCAATATCGCTAAGTTCTTCCTCGAATTCACAGTGGATGAATCCTGTGGTCGTTGTACCGCCTGTCGGGTCGGCACCAAACGGCTTCATGAAATCCTGACGAAAATTACGGAAGGCAAGGGGACGTTAGAGGACTTGGCTCAGTTGGAGAAACTGGGTAACATTATTAAGGACACAGCCCTTTGCGGACTGGGGCAAAGTGCTCCCAATCCTATTCTTTCCACCTTAAAGTATTTCCGAGATGAATATCTTGCCCATGTTGTCGACAAAACCTGTCCGGCGGGCGTATGTAAGAGTTTACTAAAGTATGAAATCACAGAGAAGTGCGTAGGGTGTACCCTTTGCGCAAAGAAATGCCCAGGCAATTGCATCACTGGCTCACTTAAGAAGCGCCACATCATCGACCAAGAACGCTGCCTGAAATGTGGGGCATGCATGGAACAATGCCGCGTCATCGGCGCCATCATCCGCCATTAAGGTACCCCTGAAGGAGGACTCCATATGGATATACAGCTAACCATTAATGATATACCCCTTAAAGTACCGGAAGGAATGTCCATCTTAGATGCCGCTCGAACCGTAAACATTGACATTCCCACTTTATGTCACCTCAATCTTCATGAAATGAGACTTAATAATCACATCGCTTCCTGTCGAGTTTGCGTGGTCGAAGTCGAGGGCCGACGTAATCTGGCCTCTGCCTGTTCAACTCCGGTGGCGGACGGCATGGTTGTTAAAACAGATTCGCTACGTGCCATCCAGGCAAGACGAGCCATGGTTGAACTCTTACTTTCTGACCATCCGAAATCGTGCCTAACCTGTGCTAAGAATCTGGACTGTGACCTTCAAGCCTTAGCCTCAGATTTGGGTGTGCGAACGATTTCTTATGAAGGGGAAGAAACTCAGTTTGCCATTGATAAATCTAGTTCAGCCATTGTTCGGAACCCTAATAAATGTATTCTTTGTCGCCGCTGTGAAACGATGTGCAATGATGTTCAGACCGTTGGCGTATACTCTGCAGTGGGGCGTGGTTTCGAGACGGTGGTTAAAACAGCCTTCGATTTACCTCTTAACCAAACCGCTTGCACGTTTTGCGGACAATGTCTGGCGATATGCCCTACTGGCGCTTTGACTGAACTGGATCAGGTCGACAAAGTTTGGCGAGCCCTCAACGATCCCAACCAATTTGTCGTCGTACAAACAGCACCGGCCGTACGGGTCGCTCTTGGGGAGGGATTCGGGTTAGAACCGGGGACGATTGTCACGGGCAAAATGGTGTCTGCTCTTCGACGACTTGGTTTTGACCGCGTCTTTGATACGGATTTTGCGGCTGACCTGACTATTATGGAGGAAGCAACAGAGCTCGTTCACCGCATAAAACATGGTGGGCGTCTGCCTCTGCTCACGAGCTGCTGCCCAGCTTGGGTCAAATTCTTTGAGCATCAATTTCCAGATCTCTTAGATATCCCATCAACCTGCAAATCCCCTCATCAAATGTTAGGGGTTTTAACCAAAAGCTATTATGCTAAAACGTTAGGCATTGATCCCAAATCCATTACCGTTGTTTCCGTGATGCCCTGCGTCGCCAAAAAATACGAAGCGGCTCGCCCAGAACTTGCGCAAAGTGCAGAGACCGCGGATGTAGACATCGTTATTACCACACGTGAACTGGCTCGCATGATCCGGGAAGCCAGCATTCATTTTGATCACCTCAAAGACGAAGAGTTTGATCAACCTCTTGGAGAATCGACTGGTGCCGCTGTGATTTTCGGAACGACAGGTGGAGTTCTCGAAGCGGCCCTGCGGACGGCCTATGAGGTTTTAACGGGTGAAACTCTGGAGAAAGTGGAATTTGAGGCTCTGCGGGGAATGGATGGGATTAAGGAAGCCGTTATCCCAATCTCTGGACGGGATTATCGGATTGCGGTCGTCCACGGTCTGGGTAATGCCCGCACTGTTTTGGAGAAGATCCAAGCTGGGGAAAGCAAATATGACGTGATCGAGATCATGGCTTGCCCGGGTGGGTGTATCGGGGGCGGCGGACAACCCTATCATCATGGCAACATGGAAATTCTTAAAGCTCGAGCTGCTGCCATTTACCGCGAAGATCGCTCCAAGCCCCGGCGCAAGTCGCACGAAAATCTGGCGATTAGAGGGCTGTATAAAGACTTTTTGGGCGAACCATACGGAAAAAAAGCACATCAATTGCTGCATACCAGCTATACGGGACGAAAGAAAATCTAGTCATTAAAAAAGGGACTCCGCAAAATCCTCTTTAGAAGCAAAGGATTATGTAAGGCGAAAATAGTATACTTAAATAAGGCATTGGAATAATGTATAACAGGCAATTTACTGGAAATCGCAAATCTAGTAAGGAACCACATGGTACAAGCATTATCCTTGTGGTTCCTAGATATCTAGGAAACTCACTTCAGATGTAATTTAGTGCACTTATCCAGAGACTTAACGCTACACAGTATCTGGCTATCCAAGGCCATAGTCCCTTCTCGCCATCCATGGCGGCGCTCTAATATCGAACGTCCTGTTCGAGTCTTGGCTACAGGGACATTCGACCATCCTTGACCAGCGCTCCAATCTTGAACATCCTTGTTCGAGTCATCGGATAAATTAATATATAATTGACGTATCTGTTGTGCTGGTTGTTTCGGGCATAGTGGATCAATCCAACTTTTACCTGATTGTTAGGATTTTTCTGAACAAACGGAGAAGGGTTAAAATCGCTGAGGAGCCTTCTTATTGTTTGTAGAAGGCTTTATTTATTTGGAGGATACAAACGTATGGAAAAGAGAATAGGGGTTATAGGCATAGTTATTGAAGAATTTGAAAGCGCTAGTAGGGTTAATGAGACGTTGCACGATTTAGCGGGCATTATAATTGGAAGAATGGGCATCCCACGTCCGGAAAGGGGCATATCAATTATTTCCTTGATCGTGGAGGGAACCTCGGATGAAATTAGTGCTATGACGGGTAAATTAGGGAAAATTCAAGGGGTAAATGTTAAATCCGCTTTAACTAAGAAATTGGAGGACTGACGATGAAAGAGTATTTGGCGAAGGACTTTATTATTGATGAAGAAATTCAGAGTTCTATGGAAGAAGGACAGGGTAAGGCCAAGGATAAAAACTGTGTAAACGCAATTCTTGAAAAGGCCAAGACTTGTCAAGGATTAACGCATAGAGAGGCAGCCGTGCTCTTAAATATAGAGGATAAAAACGTTCTGGCAGAAATGTTTAAGAGCGCCAAAGAGATTAAGGAGAAAATTTACGGCAAGAGAATTGTTATATTCGCCCCCCTTTATATTAGTAGTTATTGTATCAATAGCTGTGTCTATTGCGGATACCAAGCTTGTAATGAGAGTCTGAAGAGAAGTAAACTGACCATGGAACAATTGGAAGCGGAAGTGAAAATCTTAGAATCGCTAGGACACAAACGAATTGTCATAGAGGCGGGAGAAGACCCTGTTAATTGCTCCTTGGATTATGTGATTGAGTGCATTAGGAAGATATACTCCTTGAAGTTTGATAATGGAAGTATTAGACGAATAAATATCAACGTCGCGGCTACGACCGTAGAGGATTATCGACGCTTAAAAGAGGCAGATATCGGTACCTATACTTTATTTCAGGAGACGTATAATCAGGAAATTTATGAAAAAATGCATCCGACAGGTCCCAAACATAATTACAATTGGCATACTACGGCCATGGATAGAGCCATGGAAGCTGGAATTGGAGATGTCGGGATTGGCGTATTATATGGTTTATATGACTATCAATACGAAACCATAGCCCTGCTGATGCATGCTGAACATCTCGAGGAAGCCTTCGGCGTTGGGCCACATACCATTTCAGTTCCTAGATTGAGAGCCGCTGAGGGAGTGGATCTGAGTGATCTGCCTTATCTTGTTGAGGATGATGACTTTAAAAAGATAGTTGCTGTTTTGAGGTTGGCTGTTCCCTATACCGGAATGATTCTCTCGACAAGAGAAGGAGTTGGTTTTAGGGAAGAGGTGTTAGCCTTAGGGATTTCTCAGATTAGTGCGGGTTCTTGCACAGGAGTAGGCGCCTACTCGAAGGAACATGGAATCGATAAAACGGAAGAAAAACCTCAATTTGAAGTGGCAGATCATCGTTCACCGATGGAAGTCATTAAGAATTTATGTGTTAGTGGTTATGTACCAAGCTACTGTACCGCCTGCTATAGAGAAGGAAGAACCGGGGATCGGTTTATGGTTTTGGCTAAGGCGGGACAAATAGGTAATGTCTGTCAACCAAATGCCTTACTTACCTTTAGGGAATTTCTCCTAGATTACGCCGATGATGAGCTAAAAGAATTAGGCCATATGGTCATCGAAAAGGGGCTCCAGGATATTCCTAAAGAGGGGGCTAGAAAGGCAGCCCTTGAAAAACTTCAGAGAATCGAAGCTGGAGAGCGAGATTTAAGGTTCTAGCGGAGGTAACTCCTTCAGTTACTTTCATTACTTGGGAAAAAGGCTCAGAAATAACGGCAGTCTGGGTAGGGGGATAATATGAACTATAGACTTGAAAAGGATCTGATCGGGGAACGAAGAATCCCGGAAATAAACTATTATGGTATACACACAAAAAGGGCCCAAGAGAACTTTAATTTAGGGACCAAGAGGGTCAATCTGAAGCTAATCTATGAAATTACTTTGGTTAAAAAAGCGGCAGCCATGGTGAATAAAGAATTAAAGCAACTGACAGAGGATAAAGCAAATGCCATCATTCGAGCAAGTGAGGAAGTCATTGAAGGAAAGTTTAATCACGAATTTATCGTAAGTGCTTTTCAAGGGGGAGCAGGTACCTCCACGAATATGAATGTCAATGAGGTTATTGCAAATAGGGCTATTGAGATGTTAGGAGGAACAAAAGGGAACTATGATGTTGTACATCCATTGAACGATGTTAACATGTCGCAATCGACCAATGATGTTTATCCGACCGCACTGAGAATCACAGCAATTCACATGCTCAGGAAATTAAGTAATTCCCTTGCGCAACTTCAGGAAGCACTGCAGAAAAAGGAAAACGACTTTAGCGATGTGATTAAACTTGGCAGGACAGAGCTTATGGATGCCTTGCCTATGATGCTCGGACAAGAATTTGGTGCTTATGCCAAGGCCATAGAAAGAGACCGCTGGAGAGTTTACAAAGTAGAAGAACGATTAAGACAGATTAATCTGGGAGGGACTGCCATCGGCACGGGAGTTAATGCCTCTCAAAAATATATTTTTATGATTACGGATACCATTCAGGAGTTAACAGGATTAGGTTTAGCTAGGTCTGACTATCCTATGGATATAACCCAAAATAACGATGTTTTTGTAGAAGTTTCAGGACTCTTAAAAGCTTGCAGCACGAACCTTTTGAAAATATCCAATGATTTAAGATTATTATCATCCGGACCTAAGGGAGGGTTTGGTGAAATAGAACTTCCTCAGATGCAGGCTGGCTCGACCCTTATGCCGGGTAAGGTGAATCCGGTCATACCTGAGATGATCGGCCAAGTGGCTATGAGAGTCATGGCCAATGATTATGCTATCACGATGGCTGCCTCGTCAGGACAGCTCGAACTCAATGCCTTTATGCCCCTGATCGCAGATTGCTTGCTAGAATCACTAGAGCTTCTAGATAATGGAGTTACGATCTTTAGAGAGAAGTGTATAGAGGGAATTATCCCCAATAAAGATAAATGTCAAGCTACTCTTGAAAAGTCAGCGGTACTGGCTGCTGCTTTAGTTCATCATATGGGCTATGATCAAGCAGCCCGGATAGCCAGAAAAGCGCTAAGAGACGATAAGACAATTAGAGAGGTATTGAAAGAGGAGAGTACTTTGTCTGATTCCAGGATCGATGAGATATTGAATCCATTTGAAGTAACCAAACCAGGAATACCAGGCATACGAGGAATTAATAGTATGGCTGGTACTTCAGGAGAGCGAGAGAAGTGATTGCGCGGAGGGAAATACATGAGCTTAAATGAAACGCCCAGAGGGGTCAGAGTACATTTAGCGCTATTTGGCTTGAGGAACGCAGGGAAATCCAGCGTGATCAATGCCATTACAGGGCAGGAAACGGCTATAGTATCGGAAGTAAAAGGTACAACGACTGACCCGGTCTTTAAAACAATGGAGATATTGCCCATAGGACCATGTGTGATCATCGATACAGCTGGAATAGACGATCTAGGGGAATTAGGAGAGCTCAGGCTAAAGAAGACCTTAGAAGTTCTCGATATTACTGATGTGGCACTACTTATTGTAGATATCAAGGTGGGAATTAGTAACGAGGATCGGTTTATTATGGATAGATTTAAGGAAAAGAAGAAACCGCTGATTGTGGTTTTAAATAAGATGGATACTCTTGAGAACGAAAAAAGAAAAGAATACGAAAATGAAAATGAAGATGAAGATCGGGGAAAAATAGCAAGTAGTCTCCAAGAAGAACTAAACACCCCGGTCGTTGCTGTCTCAGCTCTTAAAAAGCAGGGAATTAAAGATTTGAAAAATGCAATTATCTCAGTTATTCCTGAGGATGAAGATAAATTTAAAATTGTAGGGGATTTAATAAACCCTGGTGATTTTGTGGTGCTTGTTACTCCGATTGATAAAGCGGCCCCCAAAGGAAGATTAATCCTTCCTCAACAACAAACGATTAGAGACATCCTAGAAAGCGATGCTATGGCGATCGTAACCAAAGAATACGAACTAAGAGAAACTTTGAATAATTTGGTCAATAAACCAAAGCTGGTTATCACGGATTCACAAGTTTTTTTAAAGGTTGCCGCCGATACACCTAAGGATGTTTTAATGACCTCATTTTCAATCTTATTTGCCAGACAAAAGGGTGATTTAACAGAATTTATTAAAGGAGCCAAGGCTATCGAAACGCTTAAGGATGGAGACAAGGTTTTAATCGCAGAAGGGTGTACCCATCACAAGCAATCGGATGATATTGGAAGTGTGAAGATACCCAGATGGATACGTCAGAGAACAGGAAAGCAGATCGAGTTTGAATTCTCTGCAGGTGCAACCTTTACGGAAGACGTCAAGAAATATGCACTTATAGTACATTGCGGAGCTTGTATGATGAACAGAACAGGGATGCTCAGCAGAGTAGAACGTGCCAAAGATCTGAAGGTACCCATTGTGAATTTCGGAATTCTTATAGCCTATATTCAGGGATTACTGCCAAGAGCTCTTGAACCTTTCCCACTGGCTAAGATGATCTTGGAAGAAGAGCTAGGCTAAAGGTCAAACATTGGGACAGGTTATATGAATTACACTGGAGGAGGGGGTGGTTTCGTGAGTATCATGCATAATCTATTAGAGAAAATCTATCTAACGAACGATCTCTCTAACGAGGAAATCACATACCTCTTAGAAAACATAACTCATGAGGATAGAGAGGTCCTCTATAACTACGCACTAAAGACGAAACAGACGTATTATGGGAATAAAGTTTACTTAAGAGGACTTATTGAGTTTTCAAATATTTGCCGTCAAGATTGCCTGTATTGCGGAATTCGAGCTTCCAATGCGAAGGTGAAACGTTACCGGTTAAACCCGGAAGAAATCTTAGGTTGCTGTGATCAAGGGTATGATCTAGGTTATCGGACCTTTGTTTTGCAAAGTGGTGAAGACCTTTGGTATACAGAGGAGATCCTCAGTTCTTTGATTCAAGAGATCAAAAGACGCTATCCAGAGGTAGCCATCACGCTATCGATCGGCGAACGGCGAGTGGGAACTTATCAAAGGCTCTTTACCGCCGGTGCAGATCGCTTTCTGATGCGCCATGAAACCGCTTCGAAAGAACTGTATGAAACATTTCATCCGACGATGCGCTTTGAGGAGCGCCGGACCTGTTTAAGTTCTTTAAAGAAGATTGGCTACCAAGTGGGAGCCGGATTTATGGTAGGACTTCCAGGACAAACGTTCGCTAATTTGGCAGAGGACTTGAGATATTTAATGGAACTCCGTCCAGACATGATCGGAATCGGGCCGTTTATCCCGCACAGTGAGACGCCTCTAGGGGCGGAAAAGGCTGGGACGATCGAGCATACGTTGGTGATGGTGGCACTGGCGCGGTTACTTATTCCGGAGAGCCTGATTCCTGCCACGACGGCACTTGGCACTCTGCATCCGCAAGGTAGGGAGCTAGCCTTGAAAGCGGGCGCTAATGTCGTTATGCCGATTATTACTCCAACGTCAGTCAGAAAACAATACGCACTTTACGAAAACAAGATTTGTGGGGACGATCATCCGGAAGATTGCCGATATTGCATAGAGCGGAGAATTCAGTCGGCGGGCTTTGAAGTGGATCTGGGTAGAGGGGATAGTTGGAGGTTTATTGAAGTGTAATCTTTTTAGTACATTAACGCTATAGAGAAAATTCGCCGATACCTGAAATGGAGATCCCTTACTCAAGGATTATAAAGGAATCCTCTCTCTCGCATTCTGCGCAATCTATTTTGTCTTAGCCAAGGGGGTTGAGAAGAAAATACCTAAACATGACGCTAACACTGTCTGGTTGTTCTATATCTCTTCGTTAACCTTCTCGTTTCTTATAATCCCTTTTCAATTCGGCTATGTATGGCTTAGTTTAGGGTGGGTGACCGAAAGTCTTATCCTTATCCTCTTTGCCCTAAAAATCAAAAGTAACCTACTTGAGCGGATGGGTTGATTACTTATCTTTTGGCGTACTGCAATTTCTTTATTAAACCCTTTTTTTATCAACAGTATTATCACATAACCTATTTGCTGATGGTGGCAAGTTCTGTTTTCTTACTATATTATTTCCTCGACTCGATCCGTGATGCAGCGACTTCCAAAGAAAAAGAAAGCTTTATTCAATCTGAAGAAGCCCCCTTTGTCATAACTCAGGTGAGAAACGATACAGTGATTACGATTGAGGTGAACCATCTTTTTGCCTTTCGCTTAGATTTAAACACTAACGACATGTTTGAACGGAATTACGCCCTTTATGGACTAAACGGTATCTCTTTCAACCCCACCTAAGACGCAACTACCGGAGAGTCCAACGAATTACAAACTGCTTTTTAACCTCACGATTTCCGCTTTAGCTTTGTTATTAATAATAGGCATTGGGTTAAGTTTAAGGAAAAAGAATCCTAAATAAGATAGAGCGAAGAATTCAGTTGGTTGGCAGTTTATCTCATGGAATAAAAGAATAATTTAACCTAAATAAGACCTCTTGGGCGTAACTGCGGGAGGCCTATCTTTTTTTAACAGGCTATTAGATACTATACGGCGCTATATTTTGAAGGATTTATCTATATTATGTAGAAGTATTTATGAAATAAATTCGGATATAGAAATAGTTGGAGGTGAAGTTTATTAGCTGATTAAGAATGTTTCTGCTTTGCCATGTGTTTTGATAGTAACACTAAATGGTCATTCTTCTTCAGAAGGAACTCAACCGTCAGATACTGAACTCAGTTAGACCCTGGTATCTGGCAAGAATTAACCACCTCGTGGTATAAGAGGATTGTATTGTGACGGAATGGAGTTTTGCATGATTACATTAAGATTCTATAGCATTGAAGATTGGGAAAGCTTTGTAAATATGAAAAGTGAATTGATAGAGTTAAAGGCACAACTACTTAACCTTCGAAGAATGGTTGATGAAAGAACAAAGGAAGTGAAGCAAGAGACTGAGAAAAGGGAACGAATTGAACATGAAGTAGCTAAACTAGAACGGCTTAACATCATCGGCCAATTGGCAGCTGGTCTTGGACACGAAGTTCGAAATCCAATAACTACAATAAGAGGCTTTCTCCAGATGCTCCAGAACAAAACTGATTTGCTTACATACAAGAGCTATTTCGACCTAATGATAGAGGAACTCGATAGAACCAACTCGATAATTACTGGTTTTTTATCTCTAGCCAAGAATAAACCAACAGAGTTGAAACGACAATGTTTAAACAAGTTGTTAGCTAACCTATTTCCATTACTACTAGCAGATGCCTATAGCCAAGGTAAGAAGTGTATCTTTGAACCAGGAGATTTAGCTGATCTGGATATTGACACAAATGAAATTACTCAACTGGTGTTAAACCTTGCCCGTAACGGTCTTGAAGCAATGCCCCCAGATGGGTGCCTTACTATTAGCACATTTATGGATGGACAAAACATAGTCTTAAGTGTTAGAGATGAAGGACCGGGTATCAATTCAGAACATATATCTAAACTTGGGACCCCATTTTTTACGACTAAAGAAAGTGGCACGGGTCTGGGCTTGCCGATGTGTTACAGTATTGCCGGTAGGCATAATGCACTAATAGAATTTGAATCTGGTCCAGACGGAACTACTTTTTTAGTCCGATTCTCTCAACCGATGGAAAAAACACAGTGAGAATTAAATATCAAAGAAATAGAAGAATAGTGACAGTAAGGAAGTGGTTGCGCGGATGTTTACGCTACGCGGAGTGAAATACAAGGATATTTTAGATATCAATGAACTGGATATTCCTGAGCAGAGGATCACCTGCATCGTAGGGGAAAGCGGAAGCGGCAAAACTAGCCTGTTAAGGCTATTAAATCATTTAATTAGCTGTGACGAAGGGGAAATCTGCTTTCAGAACACTCCACTATCTCTGTGGAATCCAATTGAATTAAGGCGGAAAGTCATGATGCTTTCTCAGTCTCCGGCAATTTTTGAGGGAACTGTAAGGGATAACTTGTTGATCGGATTTAAGTTTTGCGAAAAGCCGCCCGTAGAGGATGGTCAACTTCAGGACGTATTGGAAATCGTTCGATTTCATAAAGATCTATCACAAGACTCCAATTCATTATCTGGAGGGGAAAAACAACGCTTAGCTCTGGCTAGAGTACTGCTGCTGGAACCGCAAGTTTTTCTTTTGGATGAGCCCTCCTCCGCCCTAGATGAAGAAACAACCCAATTTGTGATGGAACAACTGGTCCACCATGTCAAGCGTTTAAAGAAAACCATGATCATGGTTACCCACTCTAAAGCTGTGGTTCAAGCCTTTGCCGAGCATGTCGTTAAAATCAAAAAAGGTAAAATTGTCATAACAAAGGGGGCCTAGCCATGCAAGGGAGCATCGACTTGTCGATTTGGCAATTGACTGCGGCCTATATTTTTATTCTTTTGCTCATTTTAATTGTTAGGCTCAAAGGGATTCCGAGAGAGAAAGAAATTCTGATTTCTTCCTTGCGGATGACGATTCAGCTGGTACTCGTAGGTTATATACTTGCTTATGTCTTCGAACATAGCCATCCCGTTTATGCTCTGGTGATTATCGCGATCATGCTCATCTTCGCCATCTATAACATCTTTAACCGGACCAAATCACCGTTGTCAACTGAGATAAAAAAGATCATCGCCCTTTCTATGACCGTGGGCATCCTTGCCAGTCTGATTTATTTCGTTCTTGTCGTGTTACAGGTGTCACCCTGGTACGAGCCAAGATATGTGATTCCGATCGCAGGCATGATTATTGGCAATTCAATGACGGGCATCTCCCTTGGCGTTAAAACGCTTGTAGAAGGAATGACGACGAATAAACAACTTGTGGAGGCCGCTTTGATTCTTGGAGCGACACCAAAAATGGCCTCCAAGCAGATCGTGAACAATGCGTTTGATGCCGCTATGCTGCCGACCATCAACTCCATGGTCGGGATGGGTATTGTCTTTTTACCGGGCATGATGACCGGTCAGATTCTTGGCGGGGCCTCGCCCGTTGTAGCGATCGAGTATCAAATCGCTGTGATGCTGGGGATTGTTGGCAGTGTTTCATTGACCGTACTACTTTTTGTACAGTTAGGCTACAAAACGTTTTTCAACTCCCGAAGCCAGATGAAGATTTGACAAAAGAATGTAATATGGATCGTCATAGTTAACATCAAATGGGAAAATCACTAAAAGAGATAATTACAAAGATGAGTGAGCCCTAAAACATTGTTCAAAAAACAGGGCAGGTAATGCATGAAATATGCATCACCCACCCCTTTGGTTAGTATAGTTGGTAACGTATAGTCTATTATATTGGAATAAAGAGTTATTTTGCTAGTTCTGGTAAGAGTTTCTCGATCAACTCTATGACAGTCGGATTCTTAATCTCGACAGGCTTTGTTGCTGGATCATCTTGAAGATCTTCATATTTTATGGCCCCGAAGCTGTGATCTTTTGTGAAATGTCCTTGGGGATCAGTTGGGTTCTTCCACATGAGTTTATCGAGGTCGAAGTTTATTCCAGCATGACATTTAGCGCAAATTTCTGTCGGCTTATCCGCCACAAGAGTAGCGCCGTTAGCATTGGCTTTATGGGCAGTAAAGTTACCTTGAGCGTCTTTGGCCGGATCGCTCTTATGACAATTCATGCATGAAGTTCTGGCGGTTTCACGGCTCAAAGTACCCTTCTTGTCAGTGGCACTTGCATGGTTTCCAGCGGGGCCATGACACGATTCGCAGGATATACTAAGATTGTCGGAAGAATTTTCAAGGCCTGGTGCATGACATTTTCCACACGCAAATTTTTCTGCAGTCCAGTCGGGCTTACCATCTTTGTCAATATCATTTTCTTTAGGAGCCTCGACCGTCCATTTGTCGTCGGTTTTCTTAAGCGCACCGACGCGATAAATTTTCTCCTTAAATCCGGCGGCGGCGGGTATTTCTGCAATAATGTATTTGTCCACCATGACTCCATAGACCTTCGCCTTGGATAAATCGAGCGTCGTGGAAGTCGGTTTTTCGGTGTTGACCGCATCAAATATTGTATATTGAAGTTAAGGGCTTGTCCAATGGATAATCAGATAGGGGTTTGAGCCGTTAATAATACAAGGGATATAATTGATACGAAGAGAGGATTCTTTGCGTTCATATCTCGACCTCCTTTTAATACTTCAGGGAAAACTAATTAATCATTATGTTGGTTTTGTGCTATTTGACCATCTCCCTAGTTAATAAATCACTTGACTCACTTTACGTTCTTAGTTTGCTTATAAGCTTATAGGAAAATGCTTAATCTACTAAAAAGAGCAACATAAATTAATGGCATTATTTGGAATATGGAGTTTTGGGAGTTGTTTCTAAGGAATGCTTAAATGGTTCGATTTCCTTCTGTCTTTTTCGACAAAATAGTCTGAATAGTTGTGATATGATTTTTAATATTCTAAGAACACAAGGAATTGTCAACTTCATCAGGAGTATACTTTTTAAGCGGGGGTTGAAAGGGTTTTGAGATCAAATGGCGGGTGGGATTCCCGCTTAGGACCGAAGAGAGGAGGGTGAACGTGGGCAAGTGGAAGTCTATAAAAGCACTTTTTCTATTGGGGGCAATAATTGTGATCATCCCCATAGCGGGTTGGGAGGCTATAGAATATACTTCGACTGATGATTTTTGTACCAAATGCCATGTCATGGAAGACTATCGTGAAACGGCTTCTCATACTGTACACCGGGCACCCCAGGTCAATTGTAAAGATTGCCACATTCCGCAGGATAATGTTGTCAGAATGATTGCCTATAAAGGGTATTCAGGCGCTAAGGATATCTACTCCAACGTGATGGGACCCCCAGATATTTTACATACAACAACCATGAGCAAAGGTATTATTCAGAAAAACTGTATTCGCTGCCATAGTGCTACGGTTGAAACTATTGCTACTACGGATGCTAAACGATGTTTCGAATGTCATAGAGCAATTCCCCATGGGAAATGATAACAGGGAGGTTCAATGAATGAAGAAGAATATTTGGATTTTTGCCGTCACAGTGGTGCTGGTCTTAGGTTTAGGTCTGATCATTGGATATGGTCTTAAACCGTCTGTTCCTGCTCCCAGTGTAGCAGTCAAAAGTATACCGGATGGATCCCTTGATCCAGCTGTCTGGGGAAAGTATTATCCAGATCAGTATGCAAGCTACCTCACCAACTCGGAAATGAAACAAGGAAACAGTAAATATGGTGGATCAGCGAAGTTTGATCGGTTGGAAAAAGATCCGCTGCTTAAAATCCTATTTGCGGGCTATGGATTTGGTATAGATTACACAAAACCACGTGGCCATAGTTTTTCCATTGAAGATGTTTTAGAGACGAAGCGGAAAAAACCGAGTGCCTCGTGCTGGACTTGTAAAGGGCCGGAAGTACCAGGATTAATCGCTGAAATGGGTGATAGCTATTATACGGCTTCTTTCGATTCGTTGAAGGATAAAATGCATTACTCTATCTCATGCGCGGATTGCCATAATCCGCAAACGATGGCCTTAACTATTACTCGTCCTGCCTTAGTTGAAGGGCTGAAAGCCTTGGGGAAGGATCCCAATAATCTCAGCCGTCAAGAGATGAGGAGTGCGGTTTGTGGGCAGTGTCATGTTAGCTATTATTTTGAAGAGAAAACAAACAAGGTTGTTTTCCCTTGGGAAAATGGGCTGAAGGTTGAACAGATGCTTAAGCATGAAAACGACGAGAAATTTTCAGATTGGACCATGCCCAATACGAAAACTCCGATGGCAAAAATTCGCCATCCAGAGTATGAAATGTTCTCCAGTAGTGTTCATGCAGCCAATGGAGTAGCTTGCGCCGACTGTCATATGCCATATCTCAAACAGGGACAGAGCAAGATTTCCTCTCACCATTGGGAAAGTCCGCTCAATTCACTTGCCCAGTCTTGCCAAACTTGCCACAAACAATCGGAAGATTATTTAAAAGACCAAATTATCGATCGACAGGACAAGGTGTATAATACTCAAATGCTGGCTGAAAAGGCGATTGTTGCCGCTATCGAGGTTTTGACCAGAGCGACTAATGATCCGAAGGCCGATCAAAAACTTCTGGAAGAGGCCCGTCAGTTGCACAGAGATGCTAATTACCGTTGGGATTTCGTCGCTTCAGAAAACAGTACTGGTTTCCATAATCCGACAGAGGCCTTGCGTGTACTTGGTGAGGCTATTGACTTGGGTCACCAGGCTGCACAAAAGGCGACCCAAGCTATGAATTCCGTTCAGTAGTCCTTTTCCGTCCTAAGAGGATGCCCCCAGTGTTGCATTCAATTTGGACAGGATTAAAGTAATCGTAAAGAACCAAACAATAACAATAAAGGATTGGTCTTTTTGTAATCTTTGTACAAGAGACCGATCCTTTTACATAAACCTTTATTTTGTAGCTTTTCATGCTTTGTTTGTTTCAGCAGTTTGTTGTACCTTAGAAGGAGTAACACTGATTGGAATTGTGCCATCAAAAAGACCACTATCTCCAAGTGTGGTTTATGATTACAGCAGTAGTAGCACCAAAGAGTGTATGTGAAACAAACTCAGTCAATACAGTCTTTGGGCCAAGAGGGCTTACTTTTGTTGCACCCATCGTCCCTAATACCCCATAGAGGAAAGTCCTTGAAAAATCCATTCGGTTTTAGATTTAGACAAACATGCTATACTTGAGTATAACAACTTTTTACAGGATCGGAAACATTATAATGATGACCGGACAATGCGGGGAAGGCGTTATTTGGCTTACGTTACTTGATTCGCGCCACACGATGACCGTAAATGGGAGGGAAAAGGCATGGAGTCTCATCAAATAATAAAATTGGATCAAATCTTTCAAGCAGTTAACGCTGGCATTATTGTGACAGATGATCAAGATGCAGTCTGTTATTGTAACCCCACTGCAGCTACATTCATTGGGTTAGATGTGGAAGGTATTATCGGTAAGAAAATAGTGGAAGTTATTCCGAATTCCAAACTTCATAGCGTGATCCAGGATGGAGAAGCCAACTCTGATCAACTGTTCATCGGGGAACGGATGTTTATTACGAACCGTTCTCCCATAAATCAAGATGGAGAAACGGTCGGTGCGGTTGCAGTTTTTCAGGATGGCAGTGAATTACAAAGGGTATTATCTCGTTTAGATCATACGCAAACTAGCCTTACAAGCTTGGAAAGTATTTTTGAGCAGGCCTATGATGGTGTTATGGTCGTAGATTCTAAAGGCATTATAACCCGGATAACGAAGAGCTACTGTCGGTTCCTTAATATTGAGCAAGAGGAGGCGATTGGTCGTCTTTGTACTGAGGTCCTACCGAATAGTCGCATGCATATTGTTGCCCAGACTGGAGTCGCCGAAATCGGAGAAGTTATGGATATTAACGGTAAGGAAGCGATGGTGATGCGCCTTCCTCGCAGAGAAGAGGGTAAACTCATTGGTGCTGTGGGCAAGGTTATGTTTCGGGATGTTCGAGACCTTCGTACTTTGGCAGAAAAGTTAGATTTGTTGGAGAACAAGCTAAAATTCTATGAGAAGGAATTAAAGCACTATCAGAAATTTCGCTACACATTTAGCAATATCGTTGGTAAAAGCCAATCCATGCTTCGGACGATGGAATTGGCAGAAAGGGCGGCGTTAGTGAAGTCAACGGTACTTTTGCGTGGGGAGAGTGGGACGGGTAAAGAGCTCTTTGCCCATGCTATTCATGCCGCCAGTAAGCGCCATGACCAACCGTTTGTACGAGTGAACTGTGGGGCAATTCCAGCGGAGCTTTTAGAGTCAGAACTTTTCGGATATGAAGAAGGTGCCTTTACCGGTGCCAAGAAAGGAGGTAAACCCGGAAAATTCGAGTTAGCCAATAAAGGTACTATCTTCTTAGACGAGATCGGTGATCTGCCACTTCCAATGCA
Source organism: Desulfosporosinus burensis (assembly GCF_054657535.1). Classification (NCBI taxonomy): domain Bacteria; kingdom Bacillati; phylum Bacillota; class Clostridia; order Eubacteriales; family Desulfitobacteriaceae; genus Desulfosporosinus; species Desulfosporosinus burensis. The sequence goes on along the minus strand of NZ_BAAHYN010000007.1, from coordinate 255,463 downwards.
AGCTAAAGTTTTGCGAATCTTACAAGAAAAGGAAATAGAGAGAGTAGGCAGTAATCGCTTGCAGCAACTTGACATACGGGTTATAGCTGCCACCCATCGGGACTTGGAAAAAATGATAGGAGAAGGGGAATTTCGGCGCGATCTTTATTATAGGCTCAATGTTTTTACGGTTACGATACCACCTTTACGAGAGCGGGAGGGGGATGTTTTACTTTTAAGTGAACATCTCTTGTCGAAATTCCAACACGAACTGGGATTATCCTTAAGAAAGCTTGATCGTTGGGTTATAGAACTCTTTCAGCTCTACGCGTGGCCAGGAAATGTCCGTGAGCTTCAGAATGCGATTGAAAGAGCGATTAATGTTGCGGAAGGGGGGATGATTCGGCTGATAGATCTTCCCTTATATCTTCAAGATTTAGAGGGACGGCGAAAAAACACAGCTCTTCAACCCTTAGCACTCGAACTTGCGGAGGCGGAGCGTAAGGCCATACTAAAGGCACTGAAGACAACGGGTGGAAATAAGGTTAAAACAGCGGAAATTTTAGGAATTCATCGAACGAATCTCTATCGAAAAATGGAGAAGTATGGTCTATAAAGTCGGACAATATACCTTTAGTCTTATAATGTTGTTATATCGCAACATGTAGCGAAGAAGAGACATTTAAGGCTGGGGCGGGTGGGCAAGAAGGATATTTTAGATAAACCAGGTAACATATGTTGCGTAATTGCTACATAGTGCTGCCTGATTCAATCTATAACTTTTCTATAGAACCGTGGGGGCTAAGGCTTTCAGGGTTCTATTTATTGTTGGCATGGATCTTGCTATAGATTAAGTTGCGCGTAAATTTGGACTCTTCTGCAAGCATGTAAGGGTTGAATGGAACGGCTAGGATCTTGCTACCATACCGTTATTAGATAGACAGGAGGAAAGTAGATGAAGAAGGCAGTCCTAACTGCAGATGAAGCGATCGCGCTGATTAAAGACGAAAGTATGGTGGCCATTGATGGATTTGTAAGCATTGGACACCCGGAAGAATTGACGACGGCTTTGGAAAAGAGATTTGTCGAGACGGGTACGCCCAGGAATTTGTCCTTGGTATATGCGGCCGGGCAGGGTGATTCTAAAGATCGCGGTATGAATCATTTGGCGCATGATGGTCTCATAAAACGAGTCGTTGGCGGGCACTGGAACCTTGCGCCTAAGTTAGGCAAGATGGCTGTTGAAAATAAGATAGAAGCCTACAATTTTCCCCAGGGGGTTATTACCCATCTCTTCCGAGATATTGCAGCAGGCAAGCCAGGGACGTTAACCCATATTGGTCTGGAGACCTTTGTTGATCCACGTCATGGCGGAGGAAAGTTAAATCAGGTCACCCAAGAGGATTTAGTAGAGCTAACCAGCATCAGGGGGAAAGAGTATCTTCTCTATCATACATTCCCGATTGACGTAGCCTTTTTAAGAGGAACATCTGCTGATGAATTCGGGAATATCTCGCTTGAAAGAGAAGCACTAACCCTAGAAGGTCTCTCCATTGCCCAAGCGGTTAAAAACAGTGGAGGTATCGTGATAGTACAAGTGGAGCGAGTGGTTCAAGCAGGAAGTATAAAGTCGAGGGATGTGAAAATTCCTGGTATTTTAGTGGATGCAGTGGTGATCTCGAGCAGGCCCGAATTTCATATGCAGTCCTTTGGTGAGCAGTATAACCCCTCTTACAGCGGCGAACTGCGATTTCCATTAACCGAACTTAAAACAATTCCGCTTGATGAACGAAAGATTATGGCCAGAAGGGCTTTCAAGGAAGTCAATCAGGGAACGGTCGTTAATTTAGGGATCGGAGTTCCTGAAGGGGTAGCGTCGGTTGCTGCGGAAGAAGGGGTTTTAGACCAATTCGTCTTGACGGTGGAATCAGGCCCGATTGGGGGAGTGCCTGCCGGAGGGGCAAGCTTTGGAGCAAGTTTCAATCCTGATTGTATTGTAGATCAGCCGTATCAATTTGATTTTTATGATGGTGGAGGACTGGATATAGCGGTCTTAGGGATGGCCCAGTTGGACAGACATGGTAATGTCAATGTCAGCAGGTTTGGGACACGCATTGCCGGGGCAGGCGGGTTTATCAATATTTCGCAAACTGCAAAAACCGTGATCTTTTGCGGAACCTTTACAGCCAATGGATTAAAGGTTGAGATTAAGGACGGCGAGCTCGTTATCCTCCAAGAAGGGAAAACTTCTAAGTTACTCCGAGAGGTTGAGCATATCACGTTCAGTGGCAACTATGCGCGAAAGAAAGGGCAGAAGGTGTTGTTTGTTACCGAAAGAGCCGTGTTTAGACTTGGAGAACAAGGTCTTGTTCTTGAAGAGATTGCCCCTGGCATTGATCTTCAAAGGGATATTTTGGACTTAATGAGTTTCAAACCTACTATTTCAGAATCCTTAAAAACAATGGAATCAATGCTTTTTTATCCAGAACTAATGAAAAAAAGCGATCAAATCAATGAAAGGTGTGCAGCAAAATGAAAATGAACGCTAGAGTTGCCTTAATTACCGGTAGTGGTCAAGGGATCGGCAAGGCCATTGCGGTTGCCTTCGCCAGAGAAGGAGCAAAGATCGCAGTCAATGATATTTCGTTTAATGAGCTTAAGGCCATGGAAACCGTGGAGGAACTCCGGAAACTAGGGGTGGAGGCTGAGCTTTTCCTCGCGGATGTCAGCAAGGAAGACGAAGTGAACAGGATGGTGGAAAAGGTTATCGAGCGGTTCGGAAGGGTTGATATTCTCGTTAATAACGCTGGAATTAATCGCGATGGACTACTTCATAAAGGCAATCTAGCCAACTGGGAGGCTGTCATGGCGGTCAATTTGACAGGACCGTTTATCTGCACGAAAGCAGTGCTTCCGTCAATGCGCGCCCAGGGATACGGACGAATTGTGAATCTCTCCTCGCTTACGGCCCGCATAGGGATCTTTGGAACTGGATATTATGCAACCTCAAAATCTGGGTTGATCGGATTAACAAAAGTAACGGCTGTTGAAAATGCAACCAAGGGAATTACCTGTAATGCCTTGGCGCCAGGCTATATCAATACGGACATGATGAATAAATACCCTGCAGAGCAGTTAAAGGCACTCATAGCAACCATTCCGGTTGGGCGTTTTGCTGAACCTGAAGAAGTAGCGGATGCAGCCCTTTTTTTAGCCTCAGACTCCTCGGCATACATCACAGGTGCTGTCCTGGATATTAATGGCGGAAGTTTCATCTAAATTACTTTAAGTGGGACCCTTGAGGTTAGGACAGACGTGGTAATTGTGAAGTCTCTGCCTCTTAGGACAGCAAAGCATTAGCCAGAGCTAGAGTTAGAGCACTTCATTTTAGGATAAATAAAACAGGTGTTCAGATTAGATCCAGAGGATAAAATAAGTTTGGAGGTGCATTTTATTGGCGGTTCTTGGAATTATCCTAAGCTTAGTTTTGCTAATGTACATGGCTTACCGCGGTTTTTCAGTCATCTTTTTTGCGCCGGTCTTTGCTCTATTAGCGGCAGTATTCTCAGGTATGGCTTTAATGCCAACCTATACGGAAGTATTCCTCCCCAATATGGCGAATTATCTTAAAGTCTATTTTCCATTCTTCCTGCTTGGTGCCGTTTTCGGTAAAGTCATGGAAGAATCCGGTGCAGCCGAGTCGATCGCTAAAGCAATTGTCAATAAACTCGGACCCAAGCAGGCTATATTAGCGGTTGTCTTATCAGCAGCAATTCTTACCTATGGTGGGGTTAGCCTTTTTGTTGTCGCCTTCGCTGTTTATCCCTTTGGAGCATCCCTGTTTAGAGAAGCAAATATCCCGAAGAGGCTTTTACCAGGAACGATCGCGTTAGGTGCCTTTACCTTCACCATGACAGCCATACCTGGTACTCCACAGATTCAAAACGCCATACCCATGAAGTTTTTCAATACGGATTTGTATGCTGCACCCGTGTTTGGTACCTTAGCCGCACTTATGATTTTTGGCGGTGGTATGTACTGGTTGGAATATCGTAAACGGCAAGCACAAGCTGCAGGGGAAGGATATGGTCAGCATACTCTACAAGAACCTGATCAAGTTGAAGGTAAAAACCTTCCTAGTCCCTATCTGTCTTTACTGCCTTTGCTTTCTGTCTTAGTAGTCACTCTAATTCTGCAAAAGTTTATTTTTCCTGCCTGGAATATTGCAGATTGGGTAACTCAAGCTCCCTATAATATCGCTAAAGCCGGAATCGTTGGAACCATGAATAACTGGGCCTTAATCATTGCGCTCGTAGTAGGGATAACGATCGCCGTCTTAATTAATCCTAAAACCATGAAAGGAAATCTCGCCAAAGCGATCAATGCTGGAGCAATCGGCTCTCTGCTAGCAGTGATGAATACGGCTTCTGAAGTCGGCTATGGAAATGTTATCAAAACTCTACCAGGATTTAAAACGATTGCTAATTTCCTACTGGGAATTGGTCAAGGCGGTAGTCCGCTTCCCTCAGAAGCAGCGACTGTAACTGCCCTGGCCGGGATTACAGGTTCTGCTTCTGGCGGCATGAGTATTGCCCTAGATACCTTTGGCAAACAGTATTTAGAATGGGCGACCAGGGTCAATGTAAATCCCGAACTTCTGCACAGAGTTGCTAGTGTGGCCTCCGGCGGGATGGATACGATGCCCCATAATGGTGCAGTTATCACGCTGTTAGGCATCGTTGGCCTTACTCATAAGGACTCTTATAAAGATATTTTCGTCACGTCCCTGGTAATACCCGTTGCCACAGTCTTTATCCTCATTTTCCTTCAGGGTATCATAGGGTTCCTATAAAAAAGTGAGGAACTGTCTCGATAATGGAAACTTAGAATGCGTTAATAGTTGAAAACTAAACACCAAGATCCGAAGTGTTATTGGAACTTTGGGTCTTGGTCATAATTTTTTTATACAACAAATCTTTTATAAGTGAAGATGAGAGAGCTATGGTAAAAAGAGAAGTAGGATAATGCTAGAGCCGCTGCTCCAGATAATGCCACTGGTGTTTGAAATAATATTTAGAAAAGGTTCCGTAGTGGTTTTTGATCGGGAGAACTATCGAAAATTTGACACAGGAGGTTGGGCAATGAAAGAAGTTGTGATTGTAAGTGCAGTTCGTACCCCTATCGGATCCTTTGGCGGAGCCTTAGGACAAATTTCGGCGGTCGAATTAGGAGCCTTGGTCATCAAAGAGGCCATTAGACGGGCAGGAGTAACACCCGAACAGGTCGATGAAGTGATCATGGGAAATGTCTTGCAAGCGGGCTTAGGGCAGAATCCTGCGCGTCAGGCCGCCATAAAGGCTGGTATTCCTCAGGAAGTGCCCTCGTGGACACTGAATAAACTCTGTGGATCTGGGCTTAAATCGGTTGAGAGTGCTGCTCAAGCTATTATGACAGGAGATGCAGAGATCATCGTTGCCGGTGGAATGGAAAGTATGTCGATGGCCCCGTATGTACTGGAAAAGGCTCGTACGGGTTATCGATTGGGAAATGGCACGATGATTGATACCATTCTTAAAGATGGATTAACGGATGCCTTCTACGACATTCACATGGGGATTACAGCAGAGAACATCGCTGAACAGTTTGGAATTTCCCGTGCAGAACAAGACACTTATTCAGTACTGAGCCAAAATCGAGCAGAAGCCGCCATTAAAGGAGGTCTTTTTGATGAGGAGATTGTTCCAGTTCTTATTCCGCAGCGTAAGGGGGAACCTGTAGTTTTCAATCAAGATGAATTTCCAAAGTACGCTACGACCTTAGACTCTCTGACTAAACTGCGTTCAGCCTTTAAAAAGGAGGGCACAGTGACTGCGGGAAATGCTTCGGGTATCAATGACGGCGCTGCCGCTGTGGTTGTTATGTCTAAGGAAAAGGCCCTCGAATTAGGGTTGCATCCGCTAGCTTCGATTGTATCGTTTGCTTCCGCGGGTGTGGATCCTAAAATTATGGGTACGGGTCCGATTCCAGCCAGCCGCAAAGCGCTGTCCAAAGCAGGGCTGACCATTGAGGATATCGATCTTGTAGAAGCGAATGAAGCCTTTGCTGCTCAAACGCTTGCAGTTGCCCGAGAACTTCAGCTTGAAACAGATAAAACTAATGTGAACGGCGGGGCGATCGCTTTAGGTCATCCGATTGGCGCCAGCGGGACACGAGTCCTCGTAACACTCTTGTACGAAATGAAGCGTAGGGAAGTTAAACGAGGTCTCGCCACGTTATGTATTGGAGGAGGGCAGGGTACTGCAATGGTTGTCGAACGATCAACAAAAGGAGAGTAACTAAAATGGCAGAGGTTATGGAGATTCGAGAAAGTTCAATTGCTGACCCTGGACCACTTGGTTTGGCAGCTTTTGCACTGACTACGTTTATTCTTAGTATGTCTAATGCTCATCTGGTGCCGAAAGAGTTCAGTGCGCTGTTTGTTCCTTTAGGCTTATTCTACGGTGGAATGTGCCAGGTCCTAGCCGGAATGTGGGAATTCAAAAAGAACAATGCGTTTGGCGCTACAGCCTTTACAACCTATGGGGCATTTTGGATTGCATTAGGCACTACGGTTCTTTTAGAGACCCTCAAAATCTTGAATTTCGGTGCTTTTGGGCATGAAGCCATAGGATTGTATCTGATCGCCTTTACGATCTTCAATACCTACATGTGGATCGGGACTTTTAGAATTAGTAACGCTTTGGTCGCAGTGGTTACGTGCTTAGAAATTACGTTCATACTCTTAGATTTAGCGGAATTTGGAATAATATCGAGTGTTCCAGGAGGCGTGTTCGGGTTAATCACTGCTGCTTGCGCATGGTATACCTCGGCGGCTGGTATTCTAAATCCACTCTACGGACGGGCACTTTTGCCGACCGGACCACGAGGAGTAACTGTCCAAAAGGAGACATCTGCAAAAGCGAACTATTAAGAAACTCATTAAGTTTCCTAAAAAAGAATACCAGGGCATAAGGCCTTGGATTCTTTTAAGGTGTTGGGGCACTATATCCCAAAAAAGGCATTAAACACTTGCTTAGTTGACAAGTGTAGCAATGGTGAGACATGTAGAGAGCTTGCTACATTGATGATGAATAGTAGGGAATAACAGGATTATGAAGGTTAAACGAGTAACCACATGTAGCTAAAATGCTACATGTGGTTACTCGTTTAATAACGTTTTTTCTTTACAACCCTTACGGATTAAGCCTCAAAGGGTTCTTTGCTGTTGGCATGAATCTTGCAATAATAAATTATAAATATATTCAGATTATTATGAAGATTGAGAGATGGAGAGTAATAGTTTTTCACAGAATCAGTAGGTCAATAGCTTTCAAGAGTTAGACAGGAGGGAAACTGATGAAGAAGTTGGTGCCGGTCTTAACTGCAGATGAATCGATGGCGTTGATTAAGGATGGAAGTATGGTGGCCATTGATGGATTTGTGGGCATTGGACATCCAGAAGAATTAACGACAGCCTTGGAAAAGAGATTTTTAGAGACGGGGGCACCGAGAGATTTATCCTTAGTTTATGCGGCCGGGCAGGGGGATTCTAAAGATCGTGGAATGAACCATTTGGCGCATGTTGGTCTTATCAAGCGGGTTGTAGGTGGACATTGGAACTTGGCGCCTAAGTTAGGGGAGATGGCTGTAGAAGATAAAATCGAAGCCTACAATTTTCCCCAGGGGGTCATTACCCATCTCTTCCGAGATATTGCAGCAGGTAAGCCAGGGACGTTAACTCATATTGGACTGGAGACGTTTGTAGATCCACGCTATGGCGGAGGAAAGTTAAACCAAATTACGTATCAGGATTTAGTCGAGTTAACGAGTTTTAGAGGTAAGGAATATCTCTTATATCATACATTTCCGATTGATGTAGCCCTCTTGAGAGGTACGTCGGCCGATGAAAACGGCAACATCTCGTATGAAAAAGAAGCTCTTACTCTGGAAGGTCTCTCTATAGCCCAAGCTGTGAAAAACAGCGGAGGAATTGTGATTGTTCAAGTGGAGCGAGTTGTTCAGTCCGGCAGCATTAGGGCAAGGGATGTCAAAATACCCTGGATATTAGTGGATGCAGTGGTGATCGCGAGCCGACCCGAATATCATATGCAATCGTTTGATCAGCAATACAATCCCTCTTACAGTGGCGAACTACGTCTACCTTTAACGGAATTGAAAGTGATGTCTCTTGATGAACGAAAAATTATTGCCAGAAGGGCCTTGATGGAAGTTAATCCAGAAGCCATCGTTAATTTAGGTATTGGTCTACCTGAAGGGGTTGCTTCTGTTGCTGCAGAAGAGGGCGTATTAGAGAGATTTGCTCTGACAGTGGAATCCGGTCCAATCGGGGGGGTACCTGCTGGAGGCTTGAGCTTTGGAGCAAGTTTTAATCCGGACTGCATTGTGGATCAACCATATCAGTTTGATTTTTATGATGGCGGTGGATTGGATATCACGGTTTTAGGAATGGCTCAGTTAGATAAGGCGGGAAATGTCAATGTCAGTCGCTTCGGTACGAGAATTGCTGGTGCAGGCGGATTTATAAATATTTCTCAAACCGCAAAAAAAGTTGTTTTCTGTGGGACCTTTACTGCTGATGGACTAGAGATCGAGGTTTCGGACGGTAAACTCCTAATTCAAAAGGAAGGTAAGGTTTCGAAGATAATTCAAGAGGTTGAGCATATCACCTTTAGTGGTAATTATGCTCGGAAAAAAGGGCAGAAGGTGGTTTTTATCACAGAAAGGGCGGTATTTAGCGTAGGAGAACGAGGGCTGGTCCTAGAAGAAATTGCGCCGGGGATCGATCTTCAAAAGAATATTTTAGATCTCATCAATTTTAAACCCGTTATTTCTGAATCTTTAAAGACAATGGATTGGAAAATCTTTTTTCCTGAACGTATGAACACGATCAGTGAACTGAAGGCGCACAACCCATAACGTATGCGATCGCGCTAAAGGATCGGTTTCGCCGAGTCGCTTATCACAATAGGAATGCTTCGTGGCGAAGGTGAAATTAGTCTCTTGAGATCGGGTCAGACGTGCTAATAGTAAAGCCTTTGCCTCGTAGGTTATCCGAAATATTGACCAGAGTCAGAGTGCTTTAGTTTAGGATAGAAATAACAGGGGTTCACATTGGAGCAGAGAGTCGTGACAAGTTTCTGACGTTGAAATTGAAGAAAGGGGTGAAGAGAAAGAAAAACAAGTTTTTACAATTCGGAACATGAAAGTAGCGACCATAATTAAATTGGAGGTGCATTTCATTGGCGGTTCTTGGAATTATCCTGAGTTTGGTCTTACTTATGTACATGGCTTACCGAGGTTTTTCAGTCATCTTTTTTGCGCCAGTCTTTGCTCTTTTGGCAGCGGTTTTGTCTGGCATGGCTTTAATGCCAACCTATACAGAAGTATTTCTCCCCAATATGGCGAATTATCTTAAGATTTATTTTCCATTTTTCCTGCTCGGTGCCGTTTTCGGCAAAGTGATGGAAGAATCCGGAGCTGCCGAGTCGATTGCGAAAGCAATTGTCAACAAAGTTGGAGCCAAGCAGGCTATTTTGGCGGTTGTCTTATCTGCAGCAATTCTTACCTATGGAGGGGTTAGCCTTTTTGTTGTAGCCTTTGCTGTTTATCCCTTTGGAGCTTCCCTATTCAGAGAAGCAAATATCCCCAAGCGACTTTTACCAGGAACGATCGCTTTAGGTGCCTTTACCTTCACCATGACATCAATACCCGGTACACCACAGATTCAAAACGCCATACCCATGAAGTTTTTTAATACTGACTTGTATGCTGCACCCGTATTCGGTACGTTAGCCGCTCTTATGATTTTTGGCGGCGGTATGTATTGGTTGGAATATCGTAAACGGCAAGCTCAAGCTGCAGGGGAAGGTTATGGTCAACATACCTTACAGGAACCTGATCAAGTCAAAGGTAAAAACCTGCCTAATCCCTATCTGTCGTTACTGCCCTTGCTCTCTGTCTTAGTAGTTACTTTAATCTTGCAAAAATTTATTTTTCCTACATGGGATATTGCAGGTTGGGTAACTCAAGCACCCTATAATATTGCTAAAGCTGGAATTACCGGAACGATGAATAACTGGGCCTTAATCATTGCACTTGTAGTAGGGATAACGATCGCAGTCTGTATCAATCCCAAGACCATGAAAGGAAATCTTGCCAAAGCGATCAATGCCGGAGCCATCGGCTCCTTGCTAGCGGTGATGAATACAGCTTCTGAAGTTGGCTATGGCAATGTTATCAAAACTCTGCCAGGTTTTAAAACGATCGCGAACTTTTTATTGGGCATTGGGCAAAACGGTAGTCCGCTTCCCTCAGAAGCTGTGACCGTTAACGTCTTAGCTGGTATTACAGGTTCTGCTTCAGGTGGTATGAGTATTGCCCTAGACACTTTCGGCAAACAATATTTAGAATGGGCTACAAGGGTCAATGTAAATCCCGAACTTCTGCACCGAGTTGCTAGCGTAGCTTCAGGCGGAATGGATACCATGCCCCATAATGGTGCAGTTATCACCCTCTTAGGTATCGTTGGCCTCACACATAAGGACTCTTATAAAGATATTTTCGTTACGTCCCTGCTTATACCAGTTGTATCAGTATTTATCCTTATTTTCCTGCAAAGTATCATAGGTTTCGTCTAAACTTGAGGGAGTCTTTCTCACATAAAGCATAGGATAGTGTGATAATTAAAAACTGACCATCAAGATCCGAAGTGGCATTGCAACTTTGGGTCTTGGTTTATTTTTTAGCTTACCCCTCAACATGCCGCTTAAGAATTGTTAATCAGATTGTCCTCAAAGAGGTCTTCGGGGAGTACCGAGAACGAGCCGTATTTTAGGACATTGTGGGAGGGAACGTTATGAAGAAGACTCGTATTCGTGTCTTGGTGGGTAAGCCAGGCTTAGACGGACATGACCGGGGTGCGAAAGTGATCGCCCGGGCCCTACGTGATGCCGGAATGGAAGTCATCTACTCAGGATTACATCAAACTCCGGAACAACTTATGGAAGCAGCGATCCAAGAAGATGTCGATTTAATAGGAATCAGTGTTCTATCCGGGGCACACATGACGATTTTCCCAAGAATTAAGGAACTGTTAAAAGAGCAGAACGCTGAAGACATCTTACTGATGGGCGGAGGGAGTCCTCTGTTACCCTTTTGGCTGTGCCAAGCCGAGTCATTAGATAAAGCATTACTAGTGTCATTATATCGACGAGCATTGAAAAGCACAAACATGGGGATTCTGAAAGTTAGTAAATGACAAAGCAGTCGGTTAAGAAAAATATAACGTTGAGGATTGACAGAAAACTTATAAGTGTTAAAATTAGTGAGTAATCACTCATGTTGACTCTGAGGGAGAATTCTAGATTTTGGAGGACCTTATGAAATCAAACTTAAAGACTAAACAACAGGAAATCCGTAGGAAGAAAACAGTTGAAGAGCGGCGTCAAGATATTCTTGAAGCAGCCCTCAAGGTTTTTACGATCAAAGGCTACAATGGTTCAACTACTGCTGAAATTGCCCGTGCCGCAGGTGTCGCTGAAGGGACCATTTTTCGGCATTTTGCCACAAAGAAGGAATTGCTGGTTGGGGTTCTGAAACCGAAATTCTTAGATGGGATCATCTATCTAGACAAGGAACACAAAGAAGCAACCCCTGAGGAATTTTTCCGGTCTTTTCTGAGGAATCGCTTGGAGCTTATCAATGAAAATGACGGCCTGTTTCGCTTTATGTTTGCTGAAGCACAGTATCACAGTGAAGTTAGAGAGGCCTTATTTAAAGGGATTTTAGATCAGGGTATAAGTATCGTCAAACCATGGTTTGACAAGGGAGTTGAACAGGGGGTGTTTAAACCCATTCCCTTTCTAGCCATGATGCGAAGTTTTATGGGAATGGTTCTGTTTTACGGGATATTCAATCACGTTTTCCCTGGGTTATCTCCAGAAAAAACGATCGAAGAAGCGGCGGATCACATGCTAGAACTCTTTTTACATGGGTTGCTCGTTAAGTAAAAACGTTAGAACTCAAAGCGAATCGTAGGATTTACAGAGGGAACACTAGAGTCAAAGTTCAAGGAGCGGGAGGAGAAAACATGAGAAAAAAAGCTGTAGTTGTAGTCATTGTTCTAATCCTTATTACCCTATCGGTCTTGGGGGAACGGTATCTTAATCGTTCAGCAGACTCAAACATGTATTCTGGGACGATTGAAGGAACTGAAATCCCGGTGCAAGCAGAGCTTGGCGGCAGAATCGTCGAGTTACTAGTGAGTGAAGGTCAGGTCATTAAAACAGGGGATATCATTGCTAAACTAGACGACAGTCAGGCTAAGATTTCCTTAGATGTCGCGAAGATCCAACAGACCCAGGCACAAGCTAAACTCAACGATCTTTTGGGAGGGGCGCGGGCGGAGGAAATCCGGCGGCTTGAGCACGTGGTAACTCAGGCGAAAGCCAATCTATCCGCACTAGAACCAAATCTTAAATTTGAAGAAGATAATCTTGCCAATAATCAAAAACTGTATGAGAGCGGTGCAATTAGTAAACAGATCGTGGATGCACAGGTAAATAAGCTTGCTACATTAAAGGCCCAATATCAGGGCGCTCAAGCGAGTGTAAATGCCGCCCAGGCCAGTCTAGACCAAGCTCATGCTGGTTATACTCAACCGACCATTCAGGCTCAGAAAGCGGCCGTTGATATTGCAGCTCAGTCCGTTAAAACGGCAGAACTAGGTTTAAGCAAACTAATTATTAAGAGTCCTGCCAGTGGTCAGGTGCTCTATCAGAATGTTGAATTAGGTCAAGTTGTCAATCCCGGCACAACACTAGCAACGATTCTGGATCCTAATGATTTATGGATTAAAATATATATCCCGGGAGCCAAGCTGAGTCAGATAAAAATGGGCGGGACGGTTTCTATAGCTGCGGATTCATACCCTGATAAGACGTTCAAAGGACAAATTCAATATATCAGTACTCAATCAGAGTTCACTCCGAAAAACGTCCAGACAAAGGAAGAACGAACAACCACGGTTTATGCTGTTAAAATAACTATTACTGAAGGTAAAGAACAGTTGAAAGCGGGTATGCCAGCAGATGTGACCCTGGAATAAAGGAGTGAGGAAAATGAATTTGGCGATTGATTGCCAGGGTTTGGTCAAACGGTTTGGCACGTATACGGCGGTTCAAGGGGTCAGCTTCCAACTTCCTGCCGGAGCAATTATGGGTTTCGTCGGGCCGAACGGCGCTGGAAAGACAACCCTCATCCGCATGCTATGTGGAGTTTTGGTTCCGACAGAGGGTCAGGCTACTGTGTTGGGTTATGACGTCTTGACACAACCTGAGGAAATCAAACAGCGTATTGGCTATATGTCCCAAAAGTTTAGTCTTTACGAAGATCTAACCGTGAGAGAGAATCTTGACTTCTATGCAGGGGTATACAGTCTACATGGAAAAGTAGCCCAAGAACAGAAAGCACGGGTCATTGAGCGGATCGGTTTGAGCGAGCGAACTACCCAGTTAGTTTCTTCTCTCTCGGGTGGATGGAAGCAAAGAGTAGCTTTAGCTTGTGCGTTACTTCATAATCCCCAATTGCTTATTCTTGATGAACCGACGGCTGGGGTGGACCCGGTTTCACGGCGTATTTTCTTAGATTTGATCCACCAGTTAGCGAAAGAAGGAATGACGATTTTAGTCAGCACCCACTACATGGATGAAGCAGCAACCTGTGATTACTTGGGTTTTGTTTTCTATGGACGGTTAATCGCCTTTGGTTCGCCGGACGATATGAAAAAAAGAGAGGCTAAGGATAATTTAGATGATCTCTTCATCTATTACGTGGAACATGAAGCCGCGGATGATCCTCGCAATCTCACCCTCAAGAAAGGGGGGCGAGGCTAATGGGAAGATTTTCTTGGGTGCGTTTTTTAGCAGTCTTGAGAAAGGAATTCCTCCATATCCGACGAGATCGGGCCAGCTTAATCATGGCGATTGTTATGCCGATCGGTATGCTCCTCCTATTTGGTTATGCCGTCAATACGGATGTAGACCACCTTCCTACCGTGGTTTGGGATCAATCTCAAACTACGGATAGTCGTGAGTTTATAACCTCAATACGTAACACCCAATATTTAGATCCCGATAATTATGTCCAAGGCTATCATCAGATCGAAGGCTATTTGGATAGCGGTAAGGCTCGGGTGGCAGTCATCATCCCGCCTAATTTTGGCAAGGAATTACAAAAAGATAATGGGCAGGGAGATGTACAGGTTTTAGTCGATGGATCTGATCCTACCATTGCTCGAGCGGCTATGTCCGCGGTTCAAATGCTGGGCCTTAATAAATCTTTGGAAATTCAGGGGGTACGCCTTACAGCTAGGGGTGCGGCAGCGGGTACGAACATGCCGCTCAATATCGAGACCAGAGTTTGGTACAACCCTGATATGAAGTCGATGGTCTTTAACATTCCGGCCTTGATCGGCCTAATCTTGCAAAATGTAATAGCTATGTTAACCTCGTTTTCAATTGTTCGAGAAAAGGAACGCGGTACAATGGAGCAAGTGGTCGTTACCCCTATTCGTTCACTTGAATTGCTGATGGGAAAACTACTTCCGTTTGTGTTTATCGGATTTGTCTCCCTAACCTTGATTCTGGCAACGGGGATTTTCTGGTTTGGAGTTATGCCGGCAGGAAGTATTCCCCTGCTAGTGCTTTTATCTACTATTTTTCTGTTTACGATTCTAGCCATCGGGCTTTTGATTTCCAGTGTCGCTAGGACTCAGCTTCAGGCCATGCAAATGACGTTCATCTTGATCTTACCTTCTATTTTATTGTCAGGCTTTATCTTTCCCCGTGAAACGATGCCGACTCTTTTAAAGATTCTAGGGGGGTTATTTCCCTTGACGTATTTTTTGAATATCGTGCGGGGAATCTTCCTTAAAGGGGTGGGGATGGAGTATCTTTGGCAGGATACACTCATCTTATGTGCGTTTGCCATTATCTTGATAGGAATCGCAGCTAAGAAGTTTAAGAAGAATTTAGATTAGTCGAGGGTGAGGGTGTGAAGTTGCTGCGCTCACCCACGGCGCCGTCGCTACCATA
Organism: Desulfosporosinus burensis; assembly: GCF_054657535.1. NCBI lineage: Bacteria > Bacillati > Bacillota > Clostridia > Eubacteriales > Desulfitobacteriaceae > Desulfosporosinus > Desulfosporosinus burensis. Next base: position 240,332 of record NZ_BAAHYN010000007.1, on the reverse strand, counting down.
CTTGATGACTCGGCGAGAACGGCAAACCTCTGGGCTATTCAGAATGTGAACCAGTGCCGTTCTGGCGCCGAGTCATCTAAGCATGGTTGACGCGACTTTGCCTAACGGGTTCGCTCCGCAAAATCACACCCTCTGGCTGGGGTCGACGTAGGTCTTAGAACAACGTAGGGCTTAGAACGACGGTGGTTGGAACGACGAGGGCGTGGAACGGTTGAATTGCTTCGCTCTCAACGCGCTGTTGGCGCTGAGGTTAGCAACCTAGTATGGGGATTGTATGCAAGTCAAGAACCTTCCCTGACTTGCATAACTTGTACTTGAAAAGATGGTATACTATTATGGGTAGATCGGAAGCTAGAGAATTATTGGAGGGAAAGAAGTATGAAAAAGCTTAAACTCGGGTTATTATTTTTTGCGTTTGTTTTAATCCTAGCAACCATTGGGTGCGGATCACAGACCCCTAATACTGTCAGTTCACCACCCCCGAATAAAGACGATACTCAAACTCAAAGTAAAGCGGAGACACCCACTGTCAAGAATAATCCAATTGTCACAATTACCATGGAGAGCGGAGAGCAGATAAAAGTGGAGCTTTATCCAAATGTCGCTCCTAATACTGTGAAAAGCTTCATATCCTTGGCTAAAAAGGGGTTTTATAACGGTTTGATCTTTCATCGAGTAATTCCCGGGTTTATGATTCAAGGCGGGGATCCCAACGGGACTGGTACTGGGGGACCGGGCTATAGCATTAAGGGAGAATTTACGAATAACGGTTTTGAAAATAATCTGAAGCATGAACGTGGCGTGATCTCGATGGGCAGAACACCGCAAAGTAAAGACTCAGCAGGCTCCCAATTTTTTATCATGGCAGCAACTTATCCGAGCTTAGACAAAGAATATGCCTCCTTTGGTAAAGTGATTAGTGGCATGGAGACTGTAGATAAAATCGTCAATACTCCGAGTGGTGAAAAGGCAAAGGATAAACCTAATCAAGAGCAGATCATGAAGAGTGTGACGGTCGACACCTTAGGTGTCAACTATGGTGAGCCGGAGGTAATTAAGAAATAATGTACAAACCAGCAAAACGTCTAGAAGGTTTAGGAGCTTCAGTTTTTACGGAAATGGATAATTTAAAAAAAGAACTTGAAAAAGAGGGTAAAGACTTAATTAATTTGAGTATTGGAAGTCCTGACCGAGCTCCAGCCATGGAAATTCGCCAGGTTCTTAGTCAGGCGGTGTTTGACGAAACACAATATGGGTATACCTTAACTCGTGGAACTGCAGAATTTCGTAAGGCTTGCGCAGCATGGTATCTCGAACGATTCGGAGTGGCGCTGAATCCCGAAACTGAAGTCCTGCCTCTAATGGGTTCTCAGGATGGACTGGCCCACATTTTCTTAGCATATATTGATCCCGGCGATTTAGCTCTAATTCCGGATCCGGGTTATCCGATTTATACCGCCGGTCTTATCCTAGCCGGTGGGGAAAAAGTTGCAATCCCACTCTTAGAGGAGAATGGCTATTTACCAGATCTTCAAAAGATTGACACAGACATAGCGCGAAAGGCAAAACTCATGCTCTTAAATTACCCGAATAACCCCACTGCAGCAGTGGCTAGTCTTTCGTTTTTTGAAAAGGTGGTGGAGTTCGCCAAGGAATACGATCTTCTCATCTGCCATGATGTCGCTTATTCTGAATTAGCGTTTGAAGGATATCAACCAGTGAGCTTTTTGCAAGCTAGGGGGGCAAAAGAGGTCGGAATCGAATTCCATTCTGTCTCAAAAACGTTCAATTTAGCTGGAGCGCGTTTAGGGTTTGTCGTTGGAAATGCGAATGTCATAGGTAATCTCTCTCAACTCAAATCGAATATTGACTATGGGGTTTTTGGTCCGGTATTAAAGGCGGGTGCGTTCGCCCTCAGTTCTAGTGCTGTGCAGGACTCAGTCGAAGAGAATCGGAATGCTTATCAAAAGCGAAGAGATATCTTGATCGAGGGCTGTAGGCAGGCAGGTTGGAACATACCCATTCCTATGGGCTCAATGTTCATTTGGGCACCCGTTCCTACCAAACAAGACTCGATATCCTTTGCTAGGGAATTGGCTCGTGAAGCAGGCGTGATCGTAGTTCCCGGACTGGCTTTTGGGGATCACGGTGAAGGATATGTGCGAATAGCCATGGTTCAAGATGAAAGCCTGCTTCAGGAAGCAATGCAGCGGATTCAAGTTTTTTTGAGAAAGAAGCATGCTTAATTTTTAAGCTCAGAGGAAGCTAACAAAGGGGGATGGTTTAGCCATCCCCCTTTGTAAAGGATATTCTATTAATTCGTGCTTTACTCTCAATAACCTTGCCTTCTGAATATTTATGGAAAAACCATTCACACAAAGATATTAGAACTGCATACTTGGGAAGATTCATTCATTTAACGGTTAGAAAAGTCGTAGATTTCCTTATAACGAGTTGTATCGACAAGTAGAAATAATTTGTCCATTATTAGGCAGGTCGTTCTTCAGGCTGTTTAAATAATAAGATTCTGGTATAATAACAAAGCACTATAAGAAGGAAAAGCTAAAGGAGATCACAATGAACCGCTCTCAACAACTTGGGGAAGAGAAGATCGGAAAGCTTCTCCTGAAGTTCTCCATACCAGCCATTATTGGAATGCTGGTTAATGGTCTTTATAATATCGTAGATCGAATCTTTGTGGGCCACGGAGTCGGCTCGTTGGCTCTTTCAGGGATTGCGATCAGCTTTCCCTTTGCGCTGGCCGTTATGGCTTTTGGGATGTTGATCGGAATTGGCGCAACCGCAGTGATCTCTATTCGCTTAGGCCAACAGAAAAATGAAGAAGCGGAACTAATTGTGGGTAACGCATTTGTCCTACTTGTGGCCATTTCTTTACTAATTACTCTTTTGGGTTATGTCTTTATGGATCCACTTTTACTCCTTTTTGGGGCGAGTAGCGACGTTTTCCCCTATGCTAAAGAATTCCTAACATTTCTCTTGTGGGGGACCGTTTTCCAGACTGTCGGTTTTGGCATGAACAATTTCATCCGTGCGGAGGGAAATCCCAGGGTTGCCATGTATACCATGATTTTAGGAGCGGTATTAAACACAATTCTTAATCCAATTTTCATCTTTGGATTACACCTTGGCATCGCGGGATCCGCTCTTGCTACGGTTATTTCACAGTTTATTACAGCAGTTTGGGTGCTGTCGTACTTCCTCGGAAATCGGGCGTTACTAAAACTTCGCCTTCGAAACCTTAGACTCAAATGGGTTATTGTTAAAGATATTCTGGCGATTGGGATTTCCCCATTTTCCATGCAGTTAGTGGGCAGTATAGTGACTATAATCTTAAATAAAACCTTGGTCAGCTACGGCGGGGATTTATCGATCGCTGCAATGGGCGTAATAAACAGTATCGCAATGCTCATATTTATGCCGATTTTCGGATTAGGACAGGGAGCGCAGCCGATTCTAGGTTACAATTATGGTGCGAGAAATTACGGTCGTGTAAAACACACCTTAAAGTTATCCATGATCGGTGCCACAGGTATCATGATTTTAGGGTTTCTACTAGTAGAGTTATTTCCGGTTGCCTTGATGGCCCTTTTTAGCCAGGACCTAGAACTTGTCCGTTTAGGGTCATTTGGACTAAGGATTTTTTTGATGATGCTGCCACTGATTGGTTTTCAAGTGATGGCGGTAAATTATTTTCAAGCTACAGGTAAACCTAGAAAGTCGTTATTTTTAAGTTTATCAAGACAATTGATTTTCTTAGTTCCAATGATTTTGATACTTCCTAAATTTTGGGGAGTAACGGGTGTCTGGTTTGCTGGGCCTGTTGCAGACTTAGCTTCTTTTGGTCTTACAGTGTTATGGTTGCGGAAGGATCTAAAGCAATTAGATCCGACTTTAAAAGAACACTCAGCCAAGGTTTAATATAAAGTATTCTTTATTAGCGATATGACGTTTGTTTGTTATCGCGCCTTCTTTATGTCAATGATCATGAAAGATTATGTTGAATCACAGATAAAAACTGAAAATTTAGCGTAAGCGTTTAATTTTTGAATTATTTTAAAGGAATAATGCTTTTTCTGTCGAATGACTAAAATAAAAACAATATTTAACAAATGTTCCATATTTTCAAGGCAGTGTAATAATGTTTAAACTATAGGAAGTTGTTCATATAATCATAGTTATAGCCTAGAAAAAGGTGTGAACTTATGGGTTCATGCCTTTTCTAGGTGTTATAATACTATAATGGTAGTTGAACTGGAGGGTGTAAATAAGCAATAGCCTGTTGTGGAATTCTGCGTTTAGACACGAACTTTAACTAGGAGGGCTCGTATGCAACCATTAGAAGCGTTTTATGAAAAGAAATTGACCTGTGTTTATTGTAGTAAGGCGTTTACTTCGCTGAGAGTGCGTTCTCGCTTTTCGGTACCTTATCAGGTCGACAGTGATTTTTGCCCTCACTACAGAGCGGGGAATTTCAATCCGCATTTTTATTATGTGAATGTTTGTCCAGAATGTGGTTTCGCTTTTTCAGAAGAGTTTTCAGATCAATTTCCTAAAGGTACAAAGGAAGTTATTAATGTTCAGATTACGGGTCAGTGGGCTAAAAGAGACTTTGGTAAAGTTAGGGATATCCAGCAAGCATTGGAATCCTATAAACTTGCAATCCTTGCAGGCTCACTCAAGCACGAGAAAAATGCTGTTCTAGCTGGACTTTGTCTGCGTTTAGCTTGGCTCTACCGGACTGATAATAATACTGATCAAGAAACACGTTTTATGGGTTTGGCGCTCAAAGCCTATGAAGAATCCTTTCTACACTCTGATTTTATGGGTACATCTATGTCAGAAATAAACGTTTTATTTATGCTCGGTGAGCTGAGTCGGCGTTTAGGGCAATATAAGAAGGCCAGTACTTATTTTGCTAAGGTCATTGAGCATAAAGAAGCCAAAGACGAACAAAAAATAATTACCAGAGCTAGAGAACAATGGAAAATCTGCGTTGAAGAAAATCGAAAGGGAACTATTTAAAAAGGCTCAAGTAATTTTGTTCATTTGGCTTAAAATGCTATAATCATTTAGGTGTAGTTTTAGTATCAACTAATGGATCTATCTAGGGAGGTAACAACAGTTGGAGTTTAATCAAGTCATTGCCAAAGAATTGGGGCTAAAGATATCCCAAGTAAACGAAGCCGTTAGCTTATTGGATGGGGGAAATACCATCCCTTTTATTGCTCGTTACCGCAAAGAAGTAACCGGGGAACTGGATGAAAATATGCTGCGCGATATCGTAGAACGGTTAGATTATTTACGACGTTTGGACCAGCGAAAGACCGAAGTAATTCGCCTTATCGGTGAACAGGGAAAGCTCACGGAAGAACTGTCTGCTCAAATCATGGCTGCAACTGTGCTTCAGGATGTCGAAGATCTCTATCGACCGTTTAAACAGAAACGCCGTACACGGGCAACGATTGCTAAGGAGAAGGGCCTTGAGCCGTTGGCGGAATGGTTGATGGTACAGTATTTCAGAGGAGATCCTCAAGCAGAGGCAGAGAAGTATCTCAATGCTGAACTAGAGGTTAATACTCTGGAGGAAGCCTTGGCAGGTGCGATGGATATCATCGCGGAGACGATTGCAGATGACGCGGCTCTTCGCAAACGGATCAGACAAGAAACCTTTCGCCTTGCTGATTTAGTAGCTGCCTCTATCGCGAAGAAAGCGAAAGAGCGGTCACCCTTTGAGATGTATTACGATTATAGAGAGCCTGTTCGAAAGATACCTCCGCATCGTGTCTTAGCACTTAATCGAGGGGAAAAGGAAGAGTTTCTCTCAGTCAAGATCGAAGCTCCTCCAGAAACCCTGCATAGACTGCTTGAACTTCGTTATGTTAAAACGGGGCCTTGTGCGCCGTGGGTTCAAAAAGCGGCACTTGATGCCTATAAACGATTGATCGAACCCTCTATTGAACGGGAAGTGCGGGCTGAACTTTCTGCTCAAGCGGAAGAGCAAGCGATTAAAGTATTTGCTGCAAATTTGCGTCAGTTATTACTCCAACCCCCAGTCCGTGGAAAAATGGTGCTAGGACTTGATCCGGGATTTATTTCAGGCTGCAAATGGGCGGTTGTAGATGAAACGGGGAAGCTCCTAAAAGTTGGCGTTATCTATCCACATCCTCCACAGAAAAAGCGACAAGACGCTAAAGCGATATTACGAAAGGCAATAGCAGAGTTTGATGCTAATCTTATTGCCATTGGAAATGGTACCGCGTCTAGAGAAACGGAAGAAGTCGTAGCAGAAATGATTCGAGAGGATGGGATCTCTGCAGAATTCATTTTAGTAAGCGAAGCTGGGGCATCTGTCTATTCCGCTTCTAAACTAGCAGGTGATGAATTTCCAGACTTCGATCTTTCCCTACGGAGTGCAGTGTCTATCGCTAGAAGGTTACAAGATCCTTTAGCTGAACTAGTAAAGATCGAACCGAAGGCGGTGGGAGTGGGCCAGTATCAACATGATGTTCAGCCCAAACGCTTAGAGGAATCCCTGCATGGAGTGGTAGAATCCTGTGTGAATGTTGTGGGCGTCGATTTAAATACCGCCTCCGCTTCATTGCTCCAATATGTAGCTGGGTTAAAGCCGGCGGTGGCTAAAAATGTAGTGGCCTGGCGGGATGAACATGGTAAGTTCAGCCGTCGTGATCAACTTAAAAAAATTCCACGCCTGGGAGCACAAACCTATATTCAGTGTGCAGGGTTTATCCGCCTTCCAGATGGGGTTAATCCCTTGGAAAATACGCCTGTCCATCCCGAATCCTATGAGCTTGCCGAAAATATCTTGAAAAAAATTGGGCACACTTCCGGGGATTTGCGAGAGCGGCTCATCGAAGTGCGCAAGAAGCTGGCCGTATTAGAAGTTCAAGAGTTGGCTCAGGAATTTGGTGCTGGGGTTCCGACGATTCGCGATATTTTAGACGCCTTGCAAAGACCTGGCAGAGACCCCCGAGAGGATTTACCACGACCGTTGCTGCGGCGAGATGTAACGCGTATGGAGGATCTTAGCGAAGGGATGGTTTTAGAGGGAACTGTTCGCAATGTTGTAGATTTCGGAGCATTTGTGGATATCGGCGTCAAGCACGATGGACTGGTTCATATTTCCCAGTTGTGTGATAAATTCATTAAACACCCGATGGAAGTGGTCGCTGTAGGGGATATTGTCAAGGTGCGTGTAATCGGAATAGATAAAGCGAGAGAACGAGTGAGTCTCTCCATGCGGGATAGTTCGACCACGATTAAGCCTGTATGAGCTGAACTTCGAGGCATTATGCTTCCAAATTTTATAAAGAAATAACCACGGCTTGATTAGTCGTGGTTATTTCTTGTTTTTAGATTCTCCAACATCACCGATAATTAGTGTAAGTGCGTCTAATAAATTAATTTTGGAAATTGGAAACTAGCTTAGAAAAATTAGCTTAGCTTATCATGATTTTGAGGTGTCTTTATAGTAAAAATAGACAGACTATTAATTATCCCCGAGTTTAGAATTGGCCTCTTTCTTTGATCATCTCGATAAAAGCTTGTCCTAAGTAAGGGTCGAACTGTCTCCCTAATTGTAGTTGTATTTCCTCAAAAGAGGTCTGAAGGGTCATAGCTCTTCGATAAGGCCTACCTGATGTCATGGCCTCGAAGGCATCAGCTAAGGAAACAATCCGTGCCGCAAGCGGGATCTCTTCTCCTCGCAGCCCACGTGGATAACCTTGTCCATCGTAGTGTTCATGATGATGAAGGGTAATGGGAATAATAGAGTCTAACGCTTTGGCTGGCTCTAAAATCTGAGCGCCTATCTCGGGATGTTTTTTAATCCTGTCATATTCATCTTCCGTCAATGTACTGGGTTTAAGCAAAATATCATCACTGATTCCGATTTTACCTATGTCGTGGAGCAAAGAACCTATACGAAGTTGTTTTATTTCTTCTTGAGAGAGGCCTAACCGAAGGCCCAACATGACAGCATATTTCGTCACCAGAACCGAGTGTTCCCAAGTTTCTAAGTTTCTTGCGGCAAGTGCCATAGCAAGAGTCTGCAAAAATCCGCTTAGAGATAGCGCTTTTGAACTTCCATGCGCAAGACTATCAATTTCAGGAAGGGATTTTTGAATCTGGTATGAATCTATTATGCTGATATTTAGTAAGCGCATGCGTCACCTCCAAAATGAGTTCAGGTTTATTTGTAAACCGTTCGAACTCTATCTATAAGTTCGTGAATATCAAATGGTTTCATCAACACACTTTGAGCTCCTTGCTTCTTTGCTTGTTCCTCTATCTCCTCTCCGCTAACCATAATCACCGGGATATCCTTTGCAAGCCCATCCTTCTTTAGCAGTTGTAATACATCTAAGCCAGAGATACCTGGCATGTTATTATCTAATAAAATAAGAGATGGTTTGTTTTCAGACAAAGCATACCCTAGACATTCGTCACCGCTGCCCACTTGTTTTGACTCATAGCCTGCGTTAGCAAGTACCTCAGCAAACAACCTGCGAATAAGCAGCTTATCATCTACTACTAATATGTACTCGACCACGACCATCTTCCTCCTCCACATATTACACATTCTATGACTAATAGTATATATTTTCAACATATTTTATTAACTATAAGTTTGTGAAAGAGTTGAATGCTGAGCTTTACAATGGTAGTGAGGTGATAATATGGAAAGTATCCGAAAAGTGGTAGGAAAAAACATACGGTTCTACCGTCTGTCTAAGGGTTTTACACAGGAATTGCTTGCAGAAAAACTTGACGTAAGTAGTACTTATATCGGTTATCTGGAGAGAGGGCAAAAATCCCCTTCGTTAGAGCTGATTTCTAGAATATCAAAAGCACTTGAAATTGAACCTGCTTTACTGCTAACCTCACCCGATAAGGGCGATGATGAAATGAAACGTTTAATATCCCTACTATCAGACAAAGCACCTTACTCTGTTGCCTTTGTCCATAATATTGCCACTGCTTACTTCAAATCCCTCGAAGACCATGACTGCCAAAAGGACCAGTTACCTCACCGATAACCAGTAAATTTTGAAAGGATCTCTCTTAACGTTGACAATATTTTTGTCTTCAGTAGTGAGCAAGAACTTGTCCACGTAATGCTTCTTGGCCGAAAATGGCACTATTTTTTACTCCCTGGCTGTGATAATAGCAATAGTCTGATATAATGATCAAATGGGCTCATCCTCGCTTTCGGAGATTGCGGGAAAGAGTGATCTTTGGCTTATTTACGCTACCTTTAACATTGTAGGGGAATTAGTATTAGCTAGTACCCCTTAGTGGCTATGTGCTTTACCTAATGGGTTTGTGCTATAGCGCTGCTTGTTATGAATGGAGACGTCATAAGTATTCCTTGGCAGAATGCTCAAACTTGGAAAATGTGCTGAGTATTGAGAGGCTCGGGGCTGATCAAGTGGCCATTCTCAAATAGGGAGTAAGTTTAGTTTTTAGGTTAATTTTTTTTATTAAACAGGAGGAGTAACGGTGAATAAAGAAGTGAAGAAGCTTTTTATCAAGAACGGTCAGATTAAAACGATGGCCGGGCGAGAATTTAGGGGTTATATTCTGGTTGAGGGATCTAAAATTGTAGCGCTCGGAGAAACCTTGGACGGGGACATTCCAGCGGATGCTGTAGTGATCGATGCTATGGACTGTCTCGTCATGCCAGGGATGATTGACGCTCATTGTCATGTAGGAATTGGCGAAGAGATTTACCGGTGGGAAGGGGAAGACTTCAATGAAATGACCGATCCTGTGACTCCGGACATGCGAGCGATTGATGGAATTAACCCAGAAGATGAGGGTTTTCGCGATGCTCGACTAGGTGGAGTGACGGCAGTATTTACTGTTCCAGGAAGTGCCAATGTGATTGGAGGAACAGGGGTCGTCATGAAGACGGTTGGTAAAATCGTGGATAAGATGATTGTGCGCGATCCAGCTGGTTTGAAGGTGGCATTTGGGGAAAATCCTAAGATGGTCTATGGTGAACAAAAGAAAATGCCCATGACCCGAATGGGGACTGCGGCACTTCTGCGTCAGGCCTTAGTGGATGCGCAGGTGTACCGAGATAAAATAATAGAAGGAAAAGAAGATTCGGATAAACTTCCGGAACGAGATTTGGGCCTAGAAACGCTTGTTAAAGTACTTAACCGCGAAATTCCACTGCGGGCGCATGCTCATCGTGCGGATGATATTATGACAGCAATTCGTATTGCCCGAGAATTCGGAGCCGATCTAGTGATTGAACATTGTACGGAAGGACACAAAATTGCCGAAGAACTTGCGGAGATGGGTTATCCGGCGGTGGTGGGTCCTCTGCTGACGAATCGTGCCAAAGTGGAACTTAAGGATAAGTCCTTTAAAACCCCAGGTATTTTAGCTAAAGCTGGGGTGAAAGTAGCAATTATGACGGATCACTCTGTCACACCGATTGAACAGCTTCCGCTCTGTGCGGCCTTAGCCTGCAAAGCAGGGATGGACATCGAGGATGCTTTACGCGCCATTACGATTAATCCGGCTGAGATTTTGGGTGTCTCCGATCGGATAGGGACGCTTGAGGTAGGGAAAGATGCTGATATAGTCATTTGGAGTGAGCACCCCTTGTTAATCACCGCCCGTCCGCTCTATGTGATTATTGACGGTAAGATCGTGAGTCCTGAACCGAGGGAAGGCGGATTAAACGAATGACTTCTAAATCATCTTCTGGACTCCCGATTGTTGCAGGCATCGGGATGTCTGTGATTTGGGGTTTCTCCTTTTTATTTACTAAGGAGACACTAGATCATACCTTTCCCCTCCAACTACTTGGCTTTCGCTTCGCAGCTGCTGCACTAGTACTGACCATATTGAAAGCGACGGGCTTAATTCGGATTAATCTGAAAGGGAAACCGATCTCATCCTTACTTCTACTCGCTCTCTTTCAGCCGGGTCTTTACTTCATAGGGGAAACTTGGGGTGTTAAGTGGACCTCGGCCTCTGAGGCGGGGATGGTGATCGCTTTGGTTCCCGTAGCCATTGCAACCATGGCCGCGATTTTTCTGAAGGAGAAACTCAATGCTAAGCAGGTACTTTCGATCGGGGCCTCTGTCGTCGGCGTGATGATCATCGTATCTGTTCAAGGGGGCCTTCAGTTTGGAGAACATCTCTGGGGAATTCTTGCTCTACTCGTTGCGGTATTGGCTGCAGGCGCGTACAGTATTTTGTCAAGACATTCTTCTCGGAGTTTCAATTCCTTGGAGATCACGTTTGTCATGATGTGGACGGGAACCGTGATCTTTAATGTGCTTGGTATCGGACAAAGTGTAATTCAAGGGGAATTGATGTCTTATCTAAAACCGCTTCAATTGACGGGTGTGCTATGGGCAATTTTTTACCTGAGCGCTATTTCGTCTGTGCTGGCTTTTTTTCTTTCAAACTATATGTTTAGTGCCTTGCCCGTTTCTCAGACTGCACCGATCTTTAACCTTATAACGGTCGTAGCGGTTTTTTCAGGAGTGTTTTTTCGCGGAGAGCAGTTTGGCTGGATTCATGCTATTGGGATCAGTCTGATTATTTTAGGAGTTTGGGGTACGAATGTTTTTGGAAGAACGAACGCAACACCCTGCTGCGAGGATCGAGGCGCGATGCGCGAGGTTCGAAATTTGTAAGTTTGTGGTTCGAAGTCTGAGCTCTGAGGTTCGTAGGATAAGATATCGGATATTGGCACAGGTTGCTGGATATGCTCTGTAAAACTTATAATGAGTTTGGATCTAGGGAACACTAATGCCAGGATCGAGGCACTTTGCGCGAGGTCGAAGTCTGTAGGAGCGGTGGACGGATATCGGGATTCATTGAGACAGGTAAGTTGATAAGCTTTGCTAAACTTGAGGTTGGATCTTAAAATAGAATTAATAAAAACTTGGAGAAGGAAAAAAATTTCATGAAAGGAAGAGGTTAGGTTTGTCCAAGTTTTCTTAATCAATTAATATGGACTATATAGTTAAGAGTACAACGGTTGAACAAACTCGGGAGTGGGGCAAACAGCTAGGATCTCGTTTGCGGGGTGGAGATGTCGTTGCCCTGATCGGGGATCTAGGTGCAGGGAAAACGGCCTTCGCTCAAGGGGTTGGTAAGTCATTAGGGATCACGGGTCAAATGACTAGCCCAACCTTCACATTTCAACAAGAGTATAGCGGCCAACTTTCTGGAACGGGGACAGGAACCAAGGTCCGGTTGATTCACATGGATCTCTATCGGCTCCAGCGTCCAGAAGAAGTGGAAGTAATCGGGGTTGAAGATGCATTTGTAGAGGATGTTGTGTGTCTGATTGAATGGCCTAAAATTGCCGAGGATTATTTACCGGAAAGTAGATTAGAGGTTGAAATCCTTGGAAGTGGAGAATCCCTGCGCGAAATAATCTTTCGTGCCCGAGGACGTGAGTGGGAGCAACGCTTAGTAGACCTGAATATTTGAGGAGAGGTTCGGAGGAGCCGATGAAGTACTTAACGATTGATACGACGACAAAAGTAACAGCAGTAGCTTTGGCTGAAGATGGAAGGCTGATCGGAGAAGGGTTTTTACATACCTCTAAGACGCAATCCGAGCGTATTATTCCAATGCTTGATCAATTGCTCACTGCCGCAGATTGGTCACAAGCGGATTTGGATATGGTCGGTGTAGTACGTGGGCCTGGTTCGTTTACTGGAATACGGATCGGAATAGCTACGGCACAAGGCTTAGCACAAGTGTTAAAGCTTCCGCTGGTTGCCGTAGTGTCCCTAGACACCCTTGCCTGGGCAGGTTTAGGTAGAACAGAAGACATTGTTCCCATCTTGGATGCGCGCAAGAATGAGTGGTATACGGCACGTTATCGTTGGACGCGAGGGAAAGAGAAGGCGGAGTGTATAACACCCCCTCAAGCGTTACCCAAGGATCAATGGTTAGAACAATTGAGGGAATTGGAGCGTCCGATTTGCTTCGTTGGAGATGCTGTGGTCAAAGCTAAGGATCAGATTGAGGCTGTGTTGGGGGAGCGAGCTTTGATTTTACCAGAGTATATTAATTTACCTCGGGGTGCTTATGCCGTCCAAGCGGTTTGGCAACGTTGGCAAGAAACGGGCAGAGGAGAACGAGTTGAACCTTACTACATCCGCTTTTCTGAAGCAGAGGTCAATTGGGCAAAGAAAGAGGAAGCGCGAAGGAGAGAGGGGCATGAATAATGGGATTGTACGTCCCATGACTATCAACGATCTCCCAGTCATTTTAGAAATCGAGGGTGATTCGTTTACCACCCCTTGGTCTATGCAGGCCTTTAAAGCAGAGCTCATCGATAATGAGTATGCGCGCTATTATTGTTTAGAGTTAGGCGGTCAAGTGATTGGGTACATGGGACTTTGGTATATCCTTGATGAGGGACATATAACGAATATTGCCATTACTCCTAGCTGCCGGGGGCAACATGGGGGGGAGTTCCTAATGCGTTATGTGATGAAGAAAATGGTGGAGGAGGGTATGGAACGAATGACTCTAGAAGTCCGCGCTTCGAACAGCTCTGCCCAGTCATTATATAGTCGATTAGGCTTTACCACGGCAGGAGTCCGTAAAAGGTATTATGCGGATACGGGAGAGGACGCCTTGATTATGTGGACGGAACTGAAAATGGAAGTGAATGTGACGTGACAGAGAGTCTGAAAAACGAGGTAATAATCTTAGGAATAGAAACGAGCTGCGATGAGACTTCTGCGGCTGTTTTAGTGAACGGGACAGAATTACGCAGTCATGTCATATCGTCCCAAATTACGACACATCAAAAGTATGGCGGAGTTGTACCGGAAATTGCCTCGCGCGAGCATAGCTTACATCTTCAACCCGTCGTACAGCAAGCCTTAGATGAGGCAAGGCTTACGTTTCAAGATTTGTCGGCGATCGCTGTGACCTATGGCCCTGGATTGGTCGGTTCCTTATTGGTCGGGGTTTCTGGTGCGAAGGCCATGGCCTATGCTGCTGGAATTCCACTGCTTGGCATTAATCACTTGGAGGCACATATCTATGCCAACTTTTTGCTGCATCAGGATATCGAATTCCCTCTCCTAGCCCTGCTAGTCTCAGGAGGGCATACACATCTTATTTACTTTGAAGCACATGGGCAGTATAAGGTTTTGGGGCATACACGAGACGATGCCGCAGGAGAAGCCTTAGATAAAGTGGCTAGAACCCTAGGTTTAGGTTATCCAGGAGGACCTCAGATTCAAAGAATTGCACAAGAGGGGAATGCGCAAGCCTTTAAGTTTCCTCGGGCTATGTTAGAGCCGGGTAGCTTGGATTTTAGCTTCAGTGGTATGAAATCGGCGGTTTTAAATACCTTGAATTCTGCCCGCATGAAGGAAGAGACACTCAGTGTTCCAGACATTGCCGCTTCCTTTCAGCAGGCAGTGGTCGATGTCTTAGTCCGAAAAACCTTGCTGGCCATCGAGGGAACCGGAGTAAAGACGCTGCTTCTTGCAGGTGGAGTAGCGGCTAACAGCTTGCTGCGCGAAACACTGAGCGAGACGTTGGGCGAGCGGAGTGTAAGGCTGGTGTATCCATCCCCCATCTTATGTACGGATAACGGAGCCATGATTGCGACGGCAGGGTATTATCATTATTTAGCTGGGGATTTCGCACCTTGGACACTAAACGCGGTTCCGGGACTGGGACTTGTGTAATTTGTACAAAAAAATCCCCGCGTCCAGGGATTTTTTTGCGCAATGTGTTTTCCGAATTGGCTCCTGCTATAAGGTAATACGTATAACGCGAGTTGCAAAATGAGGGTCATGGAAAAATTCCACAGTACTAGTTTAGAAGAAATGTTAAACAAATGAGCGAAGAATGCCGGATACGAGGGAAAAAACCTTTGTGTCCGGTGTTTTTTATTACCCTTATAGTATTTGCAAAAATAGTTCAAGGCGAGAAAGGGAAGCATATGTTCTGTGGATAAGGTAGACCTGTGGATAATGTGGATAAGTCTGTAGATAAGTCATTGGTGCGGCTTTGCAGTTTTGCCTATATTTCGTCCGTTTAGGATAACATTATCCACAGGTCCTGTGGATAATGTGGATAAGTCTGAGACAAGGCGGAAATACAAGTTTTGAAATGTGGATAATCTTGTGGGTTGAACTACGCCAAATTTAGAGATAAGCATGAATCATCTAGATAGTATGTTTGGAAAAGACTAGATTTCTGAGCCAGCAGCGGAAACCTCGAATTTTCGGGTTAAGACCTTATTGCTTCTTATAATCAGATAAATTACAAAATATTTAATTTATCTGATATTTGCAGAAGGAATTTACCTTTATTAATCGAATAATTCTTAATGCACGAGATTTTACCGAAAGGGAAGCTCTAACATGAATGAGGAAAAACAGTATTCCAAGCATGAAGTACGCAAATCGTGTTTAAAACAGCGGGCCGCTATGGGAGAGAAGGAGAGAAAAAGTAATAGTTTGCTGATTCAGCAAAAACTTGAGGATTTACCGGAATTCCAAAAAGCTCAAGCAGTGATGTTATTTCTTAACTTCCGCGATGAAGTAGAAACAACTGCCTTGGCGGAGGCCACGATTGCGTATAAGAAAAAGCTAATCTTACCTCGTTGTGCACCCCATGGGATACTTCTTCCACTTGAAGTACGCGATCTAGCTGTGGATCTTGAACCGGGAGTTTGGGGAATTCGCGAACCTAAGCTTTCAAATCAAGAAGTAGACCCTTCAGCAATCGATTTAATCATCGTGCCTGGGGCTGGTTTTGACCTACAAGGGAATCGTTTGGGGTATGGAGGCGGTTTTTATGATCGCTTCTTTATGTTGTTAAAACCCTTAACACCTAAGGTCGCTCTTAGTTTCGAATGCCAGGTTATTTCACAAGTACCCGTTGACCAACACGATGTCAAGATGAACATGTTGATCACAGAAAGAGCAGTCTATAATTTTTAGTACAATAGGAATTCAATAGGGGGAATTTATTTGAGCACCGCGTGTGAGGAGTTAGTAGACCCAAAACAACTACAGTTGGATGAAATTATTAAAAAATATCGACATGAGAATGGGCCTCTGATCCCAATTTTACAAGGAGCCCAAGAGGTTTATGGTTATTTGCCTGCCCATGTGATAAAACACATTAGTAAAGGGACACGTATCCCGTTGGCGAGAATTTACGGTGTGGTCACGTTCTATGCTCAGTTCCGTCTTACGCCTGTGGGACGAAATCTAATCAATGTCTGTTTAGGAACGGCTTGCCATGTTCGTGGAGGAGCTAAGGTCTTAGAAACTATAGAAAAAGAACTGAAGATTAAAGATGGCGCTACGACGGACGATGGACGGTTTACTTTAGAAATCGTGGCCTGTATCGGAGCCTGTGGTCTTGCCCCGGTTATATCTATTAATAATGAGGTTCATGGACGATTAGTACCGGAGAGCATTGCCGGGATATTTGCTAAATACGAGTAGGGGGATAAAGGGATGGCTGAGAACCAACGGATTCTAGTTTGTGCAGGGACGGGATGTGCCTCTTCGGGAGCACTGCCGATCATCGAAATCTTGAAAGAAGAAATCAAGCGGCAAGGACTTGAAGATACCGTAAGCGTTGTTGGTACCGGGTGTCAAGGTTTTTGTGAAAAGGGACCAACACTCGTTATTGAGCCCCACAATACGTTATATACCCGGGTCACTGGGGATGATGTGGCAGAAATTGTAGCTCAAGATATTGTGAAAGGGGAACGAGTTGAACGTCTTCTTCTAATAGACCAAACAACTCAAAAACCTGTAAGTTCGCTCTCCGAAATCAAATTTTTCGCAAAGCAACATCGAATTGTCCTTAGTAATTGCGGTGTGATTGATCCTCAGAAAATTGAAGAATACACGGCACGGGAAGGCTATAAAGGCATCCAAAAGGCGCTTGCGGAGATGTCGCCCGAAGCGGTCATGGAAGAAGTCAAGAAATCAGGGCTTCGTGGCCGTGGTGGGGCTGGGTTCCCGACGGGATTAAAGTGGGGTTTCTGCCGTCAAACACCAAGTGATAAAAAATATATTATTTGTAACGCTGACGAAGGGGATCCAGGGGCTTTCATGGATCGCAGTGTGCTGGAGGGGGATCCACATTCCGTCATTGAGGGAATGCTGATCGGAGCTTATGCCATCGGAGCAGACGAAGGATACGTATACTGTCGTGCAGAATATCCATTAGCTATTAAGCACTTGGAAATTGCGATTAAGCAAGCTCAGGAGGCTGGCTATTTAGGAGATAATATTCTGGGCTCAGGCTTTAATTTCCATCTGAAAGTCTTTGCTGGAGCTGGAGCTTTTGTCTGCGGTGAAGAAACTGCTTTAATGGCTTCCATCGAAGGTAAGCGCGGAATGCCGCGAGTTCGCCCACCATTTCCGGCTGTTAGCGGGCTATGGGGAAAACCAACCAATATTAACAACGTTGAAACCTGGTCCAATATTCCTCATATTCTGCGCAACGGGGCAGAGTGGTATGGCCAATTTGGGACTGAAAAAAGTAAAGGAACGAAGATCTTTGCTTTGACGGGTAAGGTTAACAATACTGGTTTGGTCGAAGTTCCAATGGGCACAACCCTAAGGGAGATTATCTTTGACATTGGGGATGGAATTCAAGGCGGTAAGAAGTTCAAAGCAGTGCAAATTGGAGGTCCATCGGGTGGATGTTTGCCTGAAGACATGCTTGATCTCGCTGTGGATTATGATACTTTGACGCAAGCAGGAGCAATGGTTGGCTCCGGCGGACTAGTCATTATGGATGAGACCACTTGTATGGTGGATATTGCCCGTTATTTCTTAAACTTTTCCAAGAAAGAATCTTGTGGTAAATGTACCCCTTGTCGAGAGGGAACTACGCGGATGTACGAGATTCTGGATAGAATCACCAAAGGAGAAGGAAAAGAGGAAGATCTTGATACGTTAGAGACCCTTGCCCTAACGATTAAAGAGACATCCCTTTGTGGATTGGGTCAGTTCGCACCTAGCCCCATTCTGGCAACCTTAAAATACTTTAGACATGAGTATGAAGCGCATATTCGTGACCATAAATGTCCCGCTCATAACTGCACAGCCTTGCTGAGTTATACCATTGATGTGGAGAAATGCAAAATGTGTAGTCTCTGTGCTAAAAACTGTCCGACGAATTGTATTACAGGGGATAAAAAGACTCAGACTCCGTATGTCATTAATGAAGAGAATTGCATCAAATGCGGAACCTGTATGGAAAAATGCAAGTTTGGTGCGGTTAGTCGAGCCTAAGGTAAGGGTCCTGGACGGACCCGAATGGACAAACTGAGAGGAGTGAATCACTTGGAGTGGCTTACATTAACAATTGATGGACGTGAAGTCAGCGTACCGAAAGGGACGACCGTTCTTGACGCCTGTCGAACGAATAATATCCCGATTCCTACCTTGTGTCATGCCCCGGAGCTTACCTCTGCGGGTGCCTGCCGTTTATGTGTTGTTCAAATCGAGGGGATGCGCAATCTTCCCCCAGCTTGCGTCACACAAGTAGCACAGGGCATGAAAGTAGAAACTCAAAACAAAAAAGTGCGAACAGCACGTAAAACGATCTTGGAATTAATAGTAGCGAATCACCCCTTAGATTGTATGACCTGCCAAAAAATGGGGGATTGTTCGTTAGCAGAGTATGCTTATGAATATGGGGTAACCGGTGAAGTTTACCAGGGGGAAAAACGTAACCTTCCGATTGATGATGGAAATTCTTTCATCTTACGGGATCCCAATAAATGCATCCTATGTGGAAAATGTATCAAGGCTTGCACTGAGATCCAAGGAAAAAGCATTTTAGACTTCTCATTTCGGGGCTTTGATACCCAAGTGGGTCCGGCCTTCAATTTACCCTATAACGAGTCGGATTGTGACTTCTGCGGTTCATGTGTCTCGGTCTGTCCAGTAGGGGCACTAGTAGAGAAGCAAATGGTTGGAAAGGGACGTCCTTGGGAAGTTTCTAAAGTCCAAACCACCTGCCCGTTCTGTGGGGTAGGATGTAACTTCGACCTCAATGTTAAAGATGGAAAGGTCATTGGGGTGACCTCGAATCCGGATGCGCCAGTTAATGGCAAGGCTTTATGTGTTAAAGGCCGCTTTGGGATGGACATGATTTATAGTGAAAACCGTGTAACCACTCCACTGATTAGAAAAGATGGGGTATTAGTCCCTGCAGAATGGGATGAGGCCTTAGATTTAATCGCTACGAAGTTAGGTGAGATCAAGAAGACCTATGGACCTAACTCTATCGCTGCCTTAAGTTCGGCTCATTGTACGAACGAGGAAAATTATCTCATGCAAAAATTCATGCGCGCGGTCATCGGTACGAATAATATCGATCACTGCGCAAGGACCTGACACGCTCCCACTGTGGCCGGTCTGGCCACTTCATTTGGATCCGGAGCGATGACTAACTCTATTAACGAAATTCCAAACGCCAAGGCGATGTTTGTAATTGGTTCAAACGCGACAGAGGCTCATCCTGTAATTGGGACAAAAATGAAGCAAGCCCTCGCTAAGGGTGCCAAACTGATCGTAGTTGATCCTCGACAAATTGATCTTGCTGACCATTCAGATGTTTGGTTAAGGCTTCGTCCGGGAACAGATATTGCCCTGATCAACGGAATTATGAACATTATTCTTGCCAACGGATGGGAAGATAAAGCATTCATCGAAGAACGTACCGAAGGCTTTGAAAAAGTACGTGAAGCCGTTCAAAAATACACTCCCGAAGTCGTGAGTCAAGTAACGGGAGTTCCGGTAGAACAGCTAGAAGAAGCTGCAAGAATTTATGCAACTGCCGAACGGGCTCAGATTTTTTACACCTTAGGGATTACTGAGCACACCTGTGGTACAGACAACGTCATGAGTCTGGCGAACCTAGCCATGCTGACAGGTAATCTTGGTAAAGAGAGTTCGGGTGTTAACCCAATGCGTGGACAAAATAATGTTCAGGGCGCTTGCGATATGGGGGCACTGCCGAACGTTTATCCTGGTTACCAACAAGTCATAAACCCTGAAGTACGGGCCAAATTCGAAGCCGCTTGGGGAGTTCCTCTCGACCCTAATCCCGGCTTTATGATTCCTGACATGTTTGATGCAGCAGTTAGTAAAAATCTGCGGGCATTGTATGTTTTGGGTGAAGATCCAGTGATTACAGATGCTGATGCGAACCATGTGCGCAAAGGCCTTAAGGCTCTTGACTTCCTAGTAGTCCAAGAAATCTTCTTGTCAGAAACAGCAAAATTGGCGGATGTCGTCTTACCTGGGGCTAGTTATGCTGAGAAGACAGGTACCTTCTCCAATACTGAGCGGCGAGTGCAAATGGTCAATCAAGCGATTAAACCGATCGGTAATGCTAAGACAGATGGAGAGATCATTTGTGCATTAGCAACTCGTATGGGTTACCCCTTCGAGTATCAATCTTCGGAAGAAGTTATGCAGGAAATTGCCAAACTTACTCCTCAATTTGCAGGGATTACCCATGAGCGTTTAGGAACGCAAGGCTTGCAATGGCCGGTGCCGCATGCTGAACATCCCGGAACTAAGTTCTTGCATGAAGGAAAATTCAACCGTGGCAAAGGACTCTTTGTGGCCATCGATAATCAGCTACCTGCTGAACTACCGGATGAGAAGTATCCATTCTTACTCAATACCGGGCGTAAACTTTCCCATTATAACGTTTTCACTCAACACTCTCCATCTCTCGAAACCTATTCGCCTGAAGAGTTAGCAGAGATTAATCCCTCAGATGCCAAACGGCTCAAACTGGAAGAGGGCGAAGTCGTCCAGATATCCTCCCGTCGTGGTGAACTGAAAACTAAAATCATGATCACGGAACGGGTGCCTGTGGGTATGGTCTTTATGACCCTTCACTACTTTGATTCTCCAACCAACGTACTCACCAATGGTGCGTATGATAAAGTCACTAAAACCTACGAGTATAAAGTGTGTGGCGTACAAATTTCAAAAATTAGTTAGTTGCCAAAAAAATGGGCCTTCAATACCGAAGGCCCATTTTTTGATACTTAGTTGGGGACATTCCTGTCCCGAAGAACAGCTTTTTACTTCAGCAGGTGTGTCCCCTTTCCGCAAATAATCTATTTGTCCATAATACGATTCATGAGGCGCATTGAACACATTTCCCCACACATGGTGCAGCTATCCTGATGCTCAGGGGAGGACTCTTTACGATAGCGCTCCGGTTTTTCACGGTCCAAGGCTAGACCAAACATTTTCTCCCAATCCAAATCTTGTCTGGCCTGGCTCATCTTCCTGTCCCATTCTGCGGCTCCAGGTATCCCTTTGGCGATATCCCCGGCATGTGCTGCGATCTTGACTGCAACGATTCCTTCGCGCACGTCGTCCAAAGTGGGCAAACGAAGGTGTTCGGCCGGCGTCACATAGCAGAGAAAATCTGCTCCTGCCGAGGCGGCTAAAGCTCCGCCGATCGCACTGGTGATGTGATCGTAACCGGGAGCAACGTCCGTGACTAACGGCCCCAAAATGTAGAAGGGCGCTCCGTGGCAGAGCTTTTTCGCCAACTGAACATTAGCTACAACTTCATGCAAGGGAACGTGGCCGGGTCCTTCAATCATGACTTGAACATTGCGTTTCCAAGCCCTTTGAGTCAATTCTCCCATCACGATCAATTCAGAAATTTGGGCTCCGTCTGTGGCATCGGCAATGCTTCCAGGTCGGCAAGCATCTCCTAAACTTATCGTCACGTCATATTTTGTGCAGATATCCAGGAGATCATCAAAATACTCGTAAAAAGGGTTTTCCTGCCCGGTCAATTCCATCCAGGCATACAGTAAAGACCCGCCCCGGGAAACGATGTTGGTAACTCGGGAGGTTTGACGGAAATGCTGGGCAGTTTCCCTGTTGATGCCAGCATGGATGGTAACAAAATCAACACCGTCTCGGGCGTGCTGTTCCACCACGGCTAAGAATTCCTGGGGTGTAATGTCTTCTAATTTCTTATCTAAATAGCCCAATGCATCATACATAGGAACGGAGCCGATCATAGCAGAGGACATTTCGATGAGCCGGTGGCGGAATTCAATGGTTTTACCGTAGTTGCTGAGGTCCATTATTGCTTCCGCTTTCATGTCCAAAGCCATGCGCACCTTTGCCAGCTCACTGTCGAGGTTGGCACACTCCGGAGAGATACCTAAATTGACATTAATCTTCGTCTTAAGCCCAAGACCGACGCCTTCCGGACTCAAAGATGTGTGATTGATGTTCGCGGGGATGACAATGCTGCCCGCCGCCACCCGGAGCCTAATTTTCTCAGCAGTAAGCCCCTCTTTGTCAGCGACCGTTTGCATTGCCGCCGTGATTACTCCATTTTTGGCCTGTTCCATTTGTGTACTCATTGAATCACACTCTTTCCAATAAATTTCTCTTATGTCTGTGTTTCCATAATGCGCTGTAAACGCTTAATCTTGCTCATAATATCCGGATTTCCCACAATCTCGGTGACTAAGGCGACAGTCCGGGCCCCCGCCTGGATCACTTCAGCCAGATTGTGCTCTTTGATTCCGCCGATCGCGACAAAGGGGATATCTAAATTCTTGACGACGTAATCTAAATAGTCCAGTCCCACTGGATCGCACACATCGATTTTCGTATTGGTGGCAAACAACGGTCCTACTCCGATGTAATCCGCGCCACTGCTTACCGCGGCCAATGCTTGGGCCGGCGAATGGGTAGAAACTCCAATCATGAGATCGGGGCCAACTAAATCGCGTACTTTTGACAACGGCAAGTCATCTTGTCCGATATGTACGCCATCTGCGCTCACCGCCAGAGCCAGATCTAAGTGGTCGTTGATAATTAACAAAGCGCCATATTGTTGGGTCATATCTCGCAACACCAGACACTCTTCATACATTTGCCTAACCTTCTTGGACTTCTCCCGGTACTGAAGGATCGGTACGCCGCTGGCCAAGATTTCACTGGACACCTCGATATTGCTCCGGCCTTGAGAGTGGAGCTCAGAGGTAAGGGCATAAATGCCTGCGGGAAGGGTACGCCTTTTTGAAATTCCATTTAGTCCATCTATTAATTGTTTCATTGTCCTACCGCATTCCTTTCCCGCATATTCACCCAGTCACAAAAAGCGGGTAGATAGCCTTTGGCCCGGATCATTTGTACTACTTCTGGAACGGATCGTTCGTCAGCAATTTCAAATTGGGCACTGCCTACGTTGTCTGTCCCACTATAACCACCGACGGAAGTGAGAGCACCGGCCGACATTCGAGTAATTCCGAGGGGAAGCAAATTCTCCCGCATTTGCGGGCTTTCCCGTGTGGACAAGGTAAGGCTCGCCCGGGGTAGAAATAATCTGTAAGCCAGAATAATTTGGACTAAGGCCGCATCCGTGACTGGATCAGCAGATGAGTTAAAACTGCCGGCATAGGGCCTGAGGCGAGGCACGGAGATAGCTACTTCGACCCCGGGGTAATTTCTTTGCAAGTAATCGGCATGGAGTGCCGAATAAAAGGCATCCCGCCGCCAGTCCGACAGACCTAAGAGCGCTCCGATGTTTATGGAGGAGATTCCAGCAGAGCAGGCTCGTTCTGGTGCCTCCAAGCGGTAGTGATAATCTCGCTTTGGTCCGGCAGGGTGTACCAGGGCATAGGTGCTTTCCTGGTAGGTTTCTTGAAAAAGAGTGACAGAATCAACCCCCGCCTCGTACAAACGTCGGTATTCCTCAGTGGATAGAGGATACACTTCAATACCTAGAGAGGCAAACTTGGGTCGTAAAGCACGAACGCATTGCTCGATGTAAGCGGGTCCGCTTTGGGAGCGAGATTCTCCTGTCAAGAGCAGCAAATGTTGCAGCCCAGTCGAGGAGATGGCTTCACCTTCCTTGATAGCTTGGTCGACGGTTAGCTTGCACCGTACAATTTCGTTTCCAGCGTGGAAACTACAATACAGGCAGCTATTACTACAAAAATTAGCCAGATATAAGGGAGTGAACAAACCAATCGTGCGGCCGAAATGGCGGATAGTTAAAGCCTGAGCTTTTTTGGCTATTGGCTCTAGGTAAGCTTGGGCAGCTGGGGATAGCAAGATTGCCAAATCTTGTGGGAGAAGAGTTTCACGGGCTAACACCCGCTCTACGTCCACTCCGCTGTAACTCGTCCAGCTCGATTCGGGGAGCCTTTGTTGCCATTCCGTCATTTGATCGTAGAACATCCGTTAACCCTCCTGCAAAAAGTCAGTCAAGGGGGAAGAAGCCTCGGCTGTTACTCGTCGTTCTCCTGGTCCAGCTAAATAGCCCAGCCGTCCGGCGGCTACTGCCAGGCGGAAGGCTTGGGCCATGAACACCGGATCTCCTGCTGTCGCGATTGCCGTATTCACAAGTACTGCGGCCGCTCCCATTTCCATGGCCTCTGCTGCCTCGGATGGTCGTCCGAGGCCAGCATCGACAATGATCGGTAGGGAAATTTCCTCGATCAGAATCCGGATGAGTTCTTTGGTTTGTAAGCCACGGTTGCTTCCAATTGGAGACCCTAGGGGCATGATGGCAGCCGCGCCAGCATCCTGCAGACGCTTGGCTGCCCCTAAATCCGGGCTCATGTAAGGAAGTACCACAAATCCCTCGTTCGCCAGTTGTTCTGTAGCCCGAATCGTCTCCCAATTATCCGGCAATAGGTAACGTTGATCCTGTACAACCTCGATCTTAACCCAGTTCCCGCAGCCGGCAGCCTGAGCCAAGCGAGCGATTCGTACGGCTTCATCAGCAGTGCGTGCACCGGAGGTATTCGGCAATAAAATGGTATTCTGAGGTAAGTAATTAAGAATATTCTCCTGGGGGTTTTTCCAGTCTACCCGGCGTAAAGCCATTGTTACCACTTGGGAGCCGCTAGCTTCCAGTACTCGGGGCACAATTTCATGAGACGAAAATTTACCGGTTCCTACGAACAGACGGCTGTGCAAATTGACTCCTCCGATGAGTAAACTGTCATCCGATAGATTTGCACCCTGTATGATATCGTTCACGCATTAGCCACCTCCCATAAAAATTAAAATCTCCAAACTGTCGCCAGCATTTATTACAGTACTTTGCCATAGCTCTTGTTTTAGGATTTTCCCATTGAGTTCAACAGCCGCAGCTTTTAGGGTCACAGCTTTGTCTTCGAGTAACTGGAATACGGTACATTCTTGTTTAAGCTCCTGCGCTTCACCGTTTAGAATAATCTGCAACAGACCATCCTCCTTTCGCCTGTTCTTCAGACCTTTTTGCCAGGATTCCTGTCTTACTACCAAGTCACCAGGGAGGGTATAAAACTATAAAAAAGAGAACTGCGGTAAGCAGTTCTCACTTATACTTCTATAAAGTATAACGATTAGCTTCCCTCCGCTGGTATTAACCAGATCAGGTTCAAAGGGATTGAGTTTCCTCATCTCAGCCCCGAAGGGCACCCCTAGCAAAAAGCCGTATTTAGTTGTGAGTGGGCATTACTTGTCTTGGTAGTATTACACCTGTACCCATTATATAACTAAAAGGGTATTGGTGCAAATATTTGAATACAATATATTGGAATATTTGGGTTTTCTCTCGGGGAAATTGATTCGCTATGATGTCAGGATTTCTAACGTGACAGAAAACGTTTAATGATTTATCCTTACAGTCCTTGGAGGTGTGCTTAAAATAAGAATAGATCATCCCCGCTTTTTCCGCTCAAACCAGGGTGGCTATCAAATCGCACTGTACCCACTGGAATTTTATGCTCTACAGCTTCAACGATTTTCGCCGTTCCAATGTTCCCAAATCCTCCGCATAATTCCAACGCCTGAACTCCTTCAGTAACCAGTTGTTGTGCAAGATTAACAGCTTCCTGATAATTTTGGACTCCCCGTATGAGTAGAGTAACCTGTGGGGTTTGAATCTCCGCCTGATGTTGTGAAGGATCGGCTTGAGGTGCAAGGAAAATAAAGGCGGCTTTTAATGACAATTAAATCACATCCTCTCCATACTTAAATTCATTTTGGGATTCACAGAGTAGAACAGAAAAAGACGCAGCGTACCTGTGATGACTATAATAAACATGCAATTCATATGCCAAGAAGTTTCATAGGGCTTGGCATATGAATTGCAATGATATTAAGAAAGATTAAGGATAAAAATTTAAAAAAGTAGATAATGCCGTCCTTCGTACTAAGTGAAGGCTAAAATTGGCTAAATTACTAACGTGTCTTAATAAAAAAAGGCACTATCCACTGTTCGATTTTCGTCCACTGTTCGAAAATCGAACAGTGGACATGATCAACAACATCTAAATCAAATTAAAGGAGGACTCTAGTGGTGATGAATTGGCGACTACTTGACAATAATCCATTAAATTCGGCTGACCACATGGCTTTAGACGAGGTCCTGCTTGCTTCCCGAAGCGCAGGAAAATGCCCGAATACATTGCGTTTTCTCCAATTTTCTCCCCGTTGTGCCCTATTGGGTTTGCATCAAGCAGTAGAGTTAGAAATTGATAAAGACTATTGTCGGAGAGAAAGTATTGAGATCAACCGTCGTATCACAGGAGGTGGAGCAATTTTTTGGGGACCGTCTGAACTAGGATGGGAAATTTATGCGGGTAAGGATTGGCTGGCGGGAAGAAATCTCGATGAGGTTTATAAGCTGTTGTGTGAGGTTATGGTCAAAGCATTGGCCGATCTTGGAGTAAAGGCAATGTTCCGTCCCCGTAACGATATTCAAGTTGGTAATCGTAAGATTTGCGGTACAGGGGGGGCCGAATTAGGCAATGCCTTTGTCTTCCAATGTTCTTTACTCGTTGATTTTGACGTTGAGAGCATGGTCAAGGTACTAAAAATTCCAATGGAAAAAATAAGTGATAAAAATATTATCGCGGTAGAGGACCGGGTAACGTGGCTTAAAAGAGAGCTTGGTCAGGTTCCGGATATGTCCAAGATTAAAGAGGCGATTTGTGCGGCATTTGCATCTGTTATGGATATGCAATTTATTAGAGACGAACTTAATCCATGGGAAGAGGCATTATTTCGAGAGAAGAGAATGTATTTTCATTCGCCTGAATGGATTTATAAAGTTCGTTTACCAACTGAGGCGGGAGAAATAAAGGAAGCTTGCCTTAAAACACAAGGCGGATTAATCCGGGTGGTTGCCAAGACGGAGTTAAAGACACGAGTTTTGAAGAGCGTATTACTTAGCGGGGATTTCTTTACACATAATCCGTCGGTCATCTTTGAGCTTGAGGCCCGCTTAAAGGATTGTCCTCTGGGAGGGGACAAAATTGAGGAGATAATCAGGTCTTATTTTAAGGATTACCCGGATCAAATTCCCGGTGTAAGTGCTCAGGACGTGGAGTCATGTGTGCGCAGAGCCTTAAGATGAACGCTGAGTTTGAAATTGACGAGCTTCCTATTTTGGCTAATGCAGATGTTGTAGTAATCGGAGCTGGCCCAGCAGGTAGCTCCGCAGCGGCTACAGCGGCTGCCGGTGGGGTTTCGGTGTTGATGTTAGACAAAAAAGAACAAATAGGTTTACCAGTTCAATGTGCAGAGTATGTACCATTGAGTTTAGCTGCAGAAGTACCTGTTCCAGCGGATTGCATAGCTCAAAGGGTGGAAGGTTTCGTTACCTATATTCATCGAGAACAAGTGGCTCAAACACGGGCACCTGGTTACATACTCAACAGGGATGTCTTTGATCGTTATTTAGCTGAGAGAGCGGTTCAATCTGGGGTTAAGTTATTTACTAAAGCACGGGCAGTAGCGGTTACGGATCAGGGTGTTTTAATCAATAAGCAAGGAAAATTATCCGTGGTTAAAGCGGGGATTATTATAGGTTCGGAAGGACCTAAATCCGTGGTAGCCCAGGCAATACACTGCCCACCTCAAATTTTGGCCTATGCTAAGCAAATCACGGTCAAGTTAAGGAAAAGGGCGCAATGGGCTCAAATTTACTTTAGTCCATCCATTCCCGGCGGATATGCTTGGCTCTTTCCTAAAAATGATCTGGCAAATGTCGGGGTTAGCATTGATTTAAGTTTAGGCGGCAGTGTAGCAACCGCTTTAGCAGAATTTCAACAATATTTATTCAAAGAAGGGGTGATTAGTGAAGAAGTGATACGAACGACTGGTGGAGCGATTCCTATCGGAGGACCCCGGTTAAGGATGCAACAGAAAAACATAATGTTAGTTGGGGATGCGGCAGGACATACTCATCCTATCAGTGGAGAGGGGATTTTCCCAGCAATAGTGGCTGGGAAAATCGCGGGTTCTTTAGCAGTTGACAGTATTCGAACGGGAGACATTAACGTGTTGACACAGTATCCTCGGCAGTATTTGATAAGATTTGGGGAATTTATACAAAGGGGTTTTAAAAGAAAAGTAGAATATAATACCAATTGGGAAAAGACAGATTTTTCTGTCTTAGTACGAAAAACTTGGTTTGCATTCCCAGAGTACTTTGAAACTTAGATTGGTAGTTTAACCGTCATACTGAAGGGATCATCACGCAGTTCCAGCAGCGTTTTTCCCGCTTAGGGTAAGGGCAAGATTTTTTGCCTGAAAGGGGTTTAAGACATGTGCTTCCATACAAGCTTCATTTAATGTATTAAAATCCATCTTTTTTCCGAGGAGGGAGTATTCCAACCGTCGCAAACGTAGGGGAGGGATTAAGCGATTGGAGTCACTCAAGGTTATATTGGTAATTCGTTGACCAGCGAGGACTAAACGGCATGTCAGGTCAGTACCATCAAGAGAGACTTGGTATTCTCTGATATAACAGTTTTCCGCTACTTTAATCTCCCGATAGAGGAGGCGACGCCCGGCTTCCATGAGCCATTCTTTGGATTGAAACATAGGGGTGAGTTTGCGGATTTGTTCAAGAACCTGATTGTCTAGTTGGGTTGAAGTAAGCGAGAAGGCTCCTGTGAAGTTAGTTTTGAGCCTTTCGATAACTTCCTCTTTACATACGGCTCTCCCCATTTCCGACTGCAATGTCGTGAGGTTTGCTTGCATTTGATGTAAATACTCCTGGCGGAAATCCTCTGATGGGACACGGATAATAGAAGACATAACCTCAAAATTGAAATCCATTAGAATATTCCCAACTAAGACATTACACTCTCCGATTTGACCTGCGCCATTGCCAGAAATCTTTTTGGAGTTAACAATTAAGTCACAAGGCGAGCGTATCTCCGCCGCTAAGTTGAAATCCCTAAGCGTTTGCACTACTGGTTCGAGGAGCTTCTTGTAAAATCGCTCCCGGTTGGTGGGGATGTCTGGATTTTTTCGGTGAAGAACAATTTGGAAAAAAATCTGCCTGTGATCTAAATAGACTAATCCGCCTCCAACTTCGCGACGAAATAGGGGGATCCCGAATTCTTTACAAGCTTTTAAATCGACTTCACTGGGTATATCCTGATGGAACCCTGCACAGACATAAGGTGTTGCCGGGGTACAGAGTATTAACGCCTCCCGGTTTAGGTGGGCAAGAGCGTGATATATAACCTGTGATTCAAACCAAGGAACGGTGCCAAGATTGTAAAATTCCATACTGAGAACTCCTAACTTCAAAGAGTTAAACCTTCATTTTTTTGATGCAAATCCTGTGCCAAAAATGATTTCGTGATTAAACGTTAAAGCTTTGGAGGTGCTTATGATGTACACCCAATCCGTGAAATATGTAAAAGATCCGCTTTGGGCGTGGAAAAATTTTGTCAAGAGGGGTATCACTGATGTAGTGGTTACACGTCCAGAGATCCTGGAATCTTGGCAGCGCTGTCGGGCACTTGGCGTAGATCCTTATGATGGCATAGGTAAAGATAGATCGGATCACAACGAACTACAACAACTTTTCATTTCTAACTCTCAATTAGTAGAGGTAGCCAAACCCTTCATGCATACCGTTTATCAAAGTGTTCAAGGTTCGGGATTCATGGTCGTGATTACTGACAAGGAAGGGCGGATTTTGCACACTTGTGGAGATTCTGAGATTCTGGATAAGGCTGCAAGTACAATTCGGTTTATAAAGGGTACAAACTGGTCGGAGCAGGCCGTGGGGACTAACGCGATCGGGACAGCGTTGGTCATCGATAAAGCTATTCAAATTTCTGGGCCCGAACACTTTTGCCAATCGCATCATTACTGGACGTGTTCTGGAGCCCCGATTCATAATTCTCTCGGGAAAATTATCGGATGCTTTGATATCTCTGGCCCCGCCGAATATGTGTATTTGCATACATATGGTATGGTTGTCGCGGCGGTAGAAGCCATAGAAAATCAATTGCGGAAGGAAGAAATCCAGGAGGAAAAGAAACGAGCATATGAACTATTGAGTGCAGCAACGGAGAGTGTGACTGAAGGATTGCTGGCTGTTGATAATGAAGGGAGGATTATTCATATTAATCCGGTTGCCCAAAAAATATTTGGCTTGGGCGATAAAATTGAGACAGGCCAACTTCTGAAATCGATCCTTGGCCCTAACGAGAAGTTCAGTGAAATGGCTAACCAGCTTCTCTGGAAAACGGATGTGGAAATTGTGCACGATCAAGGACGGGGTCGAATTCATTGTATATGTTCCGCCCGTCCATTTTATAAGAAGGATGGCTCAATTGCCGGTGTGATGTTTACCTTGCGGGAAATAAATAAGGTTCGCAGTTTAGTAAACAAGATGGTAGGAGCTACTGCCCGATTTTATTGTAAGGATATTATCGGGGAATCTAAAGTGATGAAAAATGCCTTGAAATTAATTTCTGTCGCCGCGAATTCCCGTTCAAACGTTCTTTTGACAGGAGAAAGCGGTACTGGGAAGGAATTGTTTGCCCAAGCGATTCATAATCATAGCGGTTGCTCGGAGGGTCCTTTTGTCGCAGTCAACTGTGCAGCTTTGCCACGAGAACTCATCCAAAGTGAACTTTTTGGTTATAATGAGGGAGCCTTTACTGGGGCTAAGCGGGGAGGAAATCCTGGTAAGTTCGAACTTGCCAATGAGGGGACCATCTTTCTGGATGAAATCGGGGATATGCCCATGGAACTCCAGGTTAACCTTTTGCGGGTATTACAAGAACGAAAAGTGACCAGGGTTGGAGGAGACAAAGAAATTCCGGTTGATGTGCGCATCATAGCTGCTACAAACAAGAATCTGCTCAAGAATATCGATGAGGGACGCTTTCGCCAGGATTTATTCTACCGTTTGAATGTATTTAGCATTCATATCCCTCCTTTAAGAGAAAGGGAAGAAGATATCGAACTCATGACCATGTATTTGATCAGAGTTTTTTCGGAGAGCCTGGGCAAACACATTAAAGGAGCAGAAACGGAATTTTTACAGGCAATCAGAAATTACTCTTGGCCTGGGAATGTCAGGGAATTGCAAAATGCCGTGGAGTTCGCCATTAATATAGCTGAAGAAGATTATCTTACCGTTAAAGAATTGCCTCGTACCGTTGTTAGCTATCCAAGGCTGGTAAGAACTGAAGGCAAAGTTATTTCTTTGTTGGAAATAGAACGGATTACCGTTGAATCCACTCTGAAGCAGTTTAACGGTAATATTACGAAAACTGCCAAAGCTTTAGGAATCGGACGCAATACTTTATATGACAAGCTAAAAAAATTAGGGGTCAGAGCTTAGACGATTAACAAGTGAATTAGTCCATACCATGGACTAATGGAGTGTAAGCTAGGTTTTTCAAATTAAAGACATTTAGAATAGTAAGTGATAATTCTGTTATAAAAAAATTCAGAATAGTCAAAAATCTAGCTTCTTTTACAGTGGGATTTTTTTACAAGGAGGAAAATATTAATGGATTTTAGCGGGGAGGAAATTAATTTACTGGATGTTATTGACTTAGAATTTTTGCAGCAGTTTCAGGACACCTTTGCTCGTGTTACGGGTGTTGCCGCTTTAACATTTGATAAGAATAACAACCCAGTGACTCAGCCGATAAATTTTATTGATATTTGTATGAAGTATAATCGAAGCTGCTCTGAAGGTTTGAAACGTTGTGAAATTAGTGATAAGAAAGGCGCTGAAGAATCAACCAGAATCGGAAAGCCTGCGGTGTACCACTGTGAAAATGGCATGGTTGATTTTGCCGCTCCTATTATGCTGAACGGTGTACGAATCGGAGCAATCCTGGGAGGACAGGTCTTATCAAAGCAACCGGAAAAGGAAAAGTTTATAAAACACGCCGAAGTGCTTGGAATAGATCCTAATGAGTATTTAGAAGCTTTAAATAAAGTCAAAATTATTCCGGAAGAAAAAATAAAGGAAGCGGCAGATTTACTTTATTTGGTTAGCTCTAAAATTTCAAAAATGATAGAAAATCAGTTACGCAAGGAAGAACTTCAAGAGGAAAAAAACCAGGCCTACGAATTGTTGTCCGCCGCGACCAGTAGCGTTACGGAGGGATTGATGGCCGTAGACAACGATGGAAAGATCATTCATATTAATCCAGCAGCTTTTGCCATTATGGAATTGTCTGACAAAGATGTCGTTGGCAAACCATTGAGTTTGATTCTTGGTCCTAACAATAAATTTAGTGAAATAGCCAAAAACTGCATCTGGAACACTGATGAAGAAATTGTCCTGGATCAAGGCGGGGAGCGCATTCATTGCACAAGTTCTTCCCGGCCGATTTTGAAGGAAAACGGTACTATCGCTGGCGTAGTGTTTACGTTGCGGGAAATAAGAAAGGTGCGCAGCTTAGTCAACAGAATGGTAGGGGCAACTGCCCGCTTTACCTGTGAAGATATTATCGGGGAAAGTGTGGGAATGAAGAAAGCATTTAAGCTGATCTCGGTTGCGGCTAATTCCCGTTCCAATGTATTACTTACAGGTGAAAGTGGAACTGGTAAAGAGCTGTTTGCCCAAGCAATCCACAATCATAGCGGTCGCTCGGAGGGGCCGTTTGTCGCAGTCAATTGTGCAGCTTTGCCACGAGAACTCATCCAAAGTGAACTTTTTGGTTATAATGAGGGAGCCTTTACTGGGGCTAAGCGGGGAGGAAATCCTGGTAAGTTCGAACTTGCCAATGAGGGGACCATCTTTCTGGATGAAATCGGGGATATGCCCATGGAATTGCAGGTAAACCTTTTGAGGGTTTTGCAGGAAAGGAAAGTAACGAGGGTTGGCGGAGAAAAAGTACTTCCAGTTAACGTCCGGATTATTGCAGCGACCAACAAGGATCTGATGAGGGCCGTCGAAGAAGGGCGTTTCCGAGAAGATTTGTATTACCGCTTAAATGTACTAAACATTCACATCCCACCCTTAAGGGAGAGAGGGAAAGATATTGAACTCTTAACCATTCATTTAATAAACATTTTCTCTGAACACTTGGGTAAAGAGATCGATGGAGCTGAGCTGGAGTTTTTAGAGGTCATTCGTAATTATTCTTGGCCTGGGAATGTAAGAGAATTACAAAACGCGGTGGAATATGCCATGAATGTGGCTGAGGGGGAATATCTCAGCGTTACGGATTTACCCCGCAGCATACACCGGCAACCGGACTTTTTGAAAGAAGTGGGGAAGGTCATCTCATTAACAGAAATAGAGCGGATTACTGTTGAGTCAACATTAAACCGATTTAATGGCAATATTACCAAAACGGCAAAAGCTTTAGGAATTGGACGCAATACGTTATATGACAAGTTGAGAAAGTTGGGGGTTAGAGCATAGACTGGATTTGACACAATTGACGTGAATGAAGTGCTCGGGAAGCGAACATACTGTTCAGTTCCCGAGCACTTCTTTTTAGAGATCGTATATAAAAAGCTGAACATTCCTTGATTAAGATAGTACTGTCTAGAGGGTTTCTTTAAAGATAGATAACATTGAAACGTTGGCATAATATTTGCAATATATTGAAAATTGGCTGGCCAAATTAATAATTAAGAGGTATCGAGAGTAAACATTAACCATGGGAGATTTTGTTTTGGAACAATTGTAAATGGAGAATTGGAAGAAAAGGCAATTTAATTGGGAGGTGTATGGGTATGGATGCTTCTACTAATGCAGCAGAGAAGGGTGGTGAGATTATTAGCACCAAGAAACAATTTGGTTTATCCGTTAATCCGATCACGTTTGCAATGGCACACCTAACAATAATTCTGGTGGTTAGTCTTGTGGTTTGGAATGTGTTTGCGGATCCAAAGCAAGGCATATGGAAACTGTACCCACAGCCCTTTGGTGCTGTCATGTTCTGGTTCATTTTAGAGGTCGTATTCCTAGCATTTAATGGTGAACTATGGCCCTTTCATCGGCTAAAGCAACCTCTATCAGGATTAGTAACATTTGTTACTGGCGCAGTTTTAGCTTTTCTAACAGTGGGAATACTTGTTTTCGGCATCGGAAGTTTTGAACCGGCTTTTAATCCAAGTGGAGCAGGTTGGACTGCAACCGGCATGATTGTCCTAGTGGGTTTTTATTTCTTCGGTATCTTAGCTACAAATATGGGGCATTGGCCATGGGTGGATTTAGGGCTAAAGCAGCCATGGGTTGGGATTATCGAGTTTTTTGAAGGGTTTTTCCTGGCGTTTTTGGGTTATCTGGTATTAATTTATCCGAGCGTAGCCAGTTGGTCCCAGAGCGGAAAAGTGATTCTTCCATTGGTCACAGCGGTTGGTTGGTTCTATTCAGTTATTGTCTCTTGGCTTACGACCGCCAATGCCTTAGATAACTGGCCGTGGAGCCAATTGGGTTCAAGAGCCAAAACTGCTCTGGCATCACTCCTTGGCAATTTTGTCATCGGTACAGGAATTTATTTCTTGTTCTTGGCTTTGCTTAAAAATTTTCTGATCCCTGTTGAGGCGCAGAAATCTCTTGGAGTTGCGATTACAATGTGGCCAGCTCAATTAGGTGTTTGTATCTTGTTTTGGGTCTTAACGTGGTCGATAGTGTTTGACAATCAACCTCTAAATACCGTCTCGAAAAAAGTTATTAGAGTAGTAATTACGTACGGCCTAGGGGTGATAACATTTTTGGTTTATACTCGGTGGTTTGCGATTTCGATACTGCATGAAGCTGAGATCAGCAAAGGGTTCGGTGGAGATCCATTAACGTGGATAGATTTAATGATTTTAGTCATGTTGATTTATGTCGTATATTTTGGTTCTTATGGCTTAATTAAAAAGAAGAAATAAGGTTTGGAATAAAGGAGAGATGATTAATGAAAGCAGCAGTGTGGTATGGAAGAAAAGATGTTCGCGTTGTAGATGTACCAGAGCCACCATCACCGGGTGAAGGGTGGGTAAAGGTTAAGGTGGAGTGGTGCGGGATCTGTGGTTCCGACCTCCATGAATACTTGGCAGGTCCGATTTTCATTCCGGTCGCTGAACCAGATGCCCTCACGGGAAGTATAGCACCAATTATTCTTGGACATGAATTTTCCGGAGAAGTGGTTGAAATTGGTCCAGGAGTTAAGAATGTTCAGGTGGGAGATCGGGTTGCACCAGATGCATGCCAAGTGTGTTGGGAATGTTATCATTGTAAACGCATGAATTATAGTATGTGTGAAAAGTTAGCGTTTACTGGGTTGATGACCGATGGTGCCTTTGCAGAATATGTCAATGTCCCAGCCTATACTATGTATAAAATTCCAGATGATATGTCCTACGAAGTAGCAGCTGTCATCGAGCCGATAGCAGTTGGAATCCATGCCGTTCGACAGGCACCAGTTATTGAAGGAGATAAAGTTGTTGTCCTAGGCGCTGGAACAATTGGGCTCGCGACTTTACAGGCTGCCAAGGCAGCTGGAGCAAGTAGAGTCTATGTGATTGAAATGGCTAAGGCTAGAAAAGAATATGCTCTAAATATGGGGGCGACGGCAGTCTTCGATCCGAGAGAAGTGGACGTTGTGGCCAAGATTAAGGAACTTACCAATGGATTAGGAGCAGATATTAGCTTCGAATGTGTCGGTAATGAGAAGACAGCACCACTGGCCATACAATTGGCCCGAAAAAGCGGTAAAGTTGTCATGGTGGGTATCTTTGAACGTGAAAGTTCGTTTAACTTTTTTGAGGTAACCGCTAATGAAAAACACATTATAGGATCCTTAGCCTATAATGGAGAGTTTGCTACAGCGATTGATTTGTTGAATGATGGGCGGCTTTCTGCAGAACCCATGATTACAGGAAAAATTAAACTCGAAGATATTATTGAAAGGGGATTTGAAGAGCTGGTAAACCGGAAAGAGGCAAATATTAAAATACTGGTCTCTCCGCGCTAGGTAATACAATTCGTCTGAAAAAACGCCTGGAATATCTAGGCGTTTCAATTTTAATAGTTATAGATTGTTGTTTGTTGTTCGAAGATCGAACGGGTGTTCAATTCGCGACCAACAGAAGGATACCGGGCAAAATCAAATATACAACTTTGATATCTTTAAATGAATTGTAAACATTGTTCCTTCAAGGAATTTTCGTATTATTCATAGTATTTTCTATACAAGTTTAGGCTGGCACAGGGTTTGCTTATATATCATTCAAGACGGGCATTCCAAGGAAAGGGATTTGTATGAATCTACATTCGTTCGGTAGAAAAGATATCAAGGAAGGGGGGATGGAAGTAGAGGTGATGTTAGCGCCGGGATTAGGCGATGGCGTTGATAGCATCCAAGTTGTTAATGTTTGTCTGACAGTCTATGTGGATTTGGACTGGAATCAAAGCTTATTCGGAAGAGGAGTGATTTAAAGTGGCGCTTAATAAAGAACAAATGCTTGACTTATATCGTCAAATGCGTACGATTCGTGAATTTGAAGAGACCGTGGCTAAATTTTTTTCACAAGGTCAAATTCCTGGTTTTGTTCACCTGTATATCGGTGAAGAGGCTGTGGCAACCGGAGTCTGTGCGAACTTAGAAAAACAGGATTATATCGCTAGTACTCATCGGGGGCATGGGCATGGGATTGCCCGAGGAGCATCGATTAACAAAATGATGGCTGAGATTTTCGGTAAGATCGACGGAGAATGTAAAGGAAAAGGCGGTTCCATGCATATTGCCGATGTAGAATTGGGATTTCTTGGCGCGAATGGGATTGTGGGTGCAGGTATGCCCTTAGCAACAGGGGCGGCTTTTGCCGCTAAATATATGAAGACCAATGGAGTCGCGATCTGCTTCTTCGGGGACGCAGCATCAAACCGGGGGACGTTCCATGAGTCGTTGAACATGGCGAGTATTCAGAAGTTGCCTGTGATTTTCGTCAACGAGAATAATATGTATGGTATTTCGATGAGCCAGGAAAGGCATCAGAACATTACAGACATTGCAGACCGTGCAGGGTCCTATGGAATGCCGAGTATGGTCGTTGATGGCAACGACGTTATGGCTGTCTATGAAGCAGCAGAAGAAGCTGTGAAGCGTGCTCGTGCTGGTGGAGGCCCCGTCTTAATTGAATGTAAAACATATCGACATCACGGCCATTTTGAAGGAGATCCCTGCGTATACCGATCCGATGAAGAAGTGAACGCCTGGAAAGCGAAGGATCCTTTGCCACGGTTCACGAACCGATTGCAAGAAATGAATATGGCTACAGAGGCGGAAATCAATCAAATCGATACTGAGATTAAAAAGGTTATTGCTGATGCGGTTGAGTTTGCTCAGAATAGTCCTGTGCCTACTCTTGATGAACTAACGAGTGATGTTTACTGCGACTAAGGAATTTGAAGGGGTGTGAGATTATTATGGCAGCAATGACATATTCCCAAGCGATTAATGAGGCCCTCGAGGAAGAAATGCGTAGGGATGAGAAAGTTTATATACTAGGAGAAGATGTTGGGGCATTCGGTGGGTGTTTTGGAGTAACAACAGGGCTTCTTGAAAAATTTGGCGGCGAAAGAGTGTTGGATTCTCCGATTTCTGAGACCGCTATTATGGGTTCAGCGGTAGGGGCTGCAGTCGCTGGCTTACGCCCAGTTCCAGAAATCATGTTTGCCGACTTTGTAGGTGTCTGTCTAGATGAGCTGATAAACCAAGCAGCCAAGATGCACTATATGTTTGGTGGAAAGGCTAAGGTACCGCTGACGTTAAGGATGGCCTGCGGGGCCGGATTGGGTGCAGCGGCCCAACACTCTCAAAGCTTAGAAGCAATGATGTGCCATGTTCCAGGGCTTAAAGTAGTTATGCCAGCGACTGCAGCGGATGCTAAAGGTTTGTTGAAGTCTGCCATTCGGGATGATAATCCGGTCGTATTCTTAGAGCATAAAGCCCTTTATGGGACAGTGGGGGAAGTCCCCGAAGGGGAGTATACTATCCCACTGGGAAAGGCGGATATCAAAAGGGAAGGGAAAGATGTCACAATCTTAGCTTATTCCATGATGCTTCATAAAGCGCTAGCGGCTGCGGAAACCTTAGCTCTAGAGGGGATCGAAGCAGAAGTGATTGATCCTCGGACCCTTGTACCGTTTGACAAGGATACGTTGTATAAATCTATAGAAAAAACCGGACGACTGGTTATTGTGCATGAAGCCGTCAAACAGGGAGGATTTGGGGGGGAAATCTCAGCATTGGTCGCGGAAGAATGTTTTGATTTTCTCGATGCTCCCATTAAAAGGGTAGCAGCACCCTTCACTCCTATTCCTTTTGCATCTAACCTGGAAGCGGCATTTATGCCGGATGAGGCAAAAATCATCGAAGCGGTGAAATCCTTTTTCTAGAATACTCCGTGTGTTAAATCGTTCTCCGAGAAGGGCGGCCGATCGTTCGGTTGCCCTTAGCACTTGGGTAGGAGGGGAAGAAATGATTGCAGGAATTATTGCAAATCCCGCTTCAGGAAAAGATATCAGACGTTTGGTGGCTCACGCTACTGTCTTCGATAATCAGGAAAAAGTGAATTTGATCCGGAGAATCTTGCTTGGGCTTCAAGCGGCAGGGGTTAAAAGCGTCTGGTTTATGCCGGACTATTTTGGTTTCTACGAGAGGGCTTTAGATGCCTTCAGCGGTGAGAATCAATTAACCATGGAGACAAAGCTCTTACCCATGCAGTGGAAGGCGAATCAAGAGGATTCGCAGTTGGCAGCAGCCAAAATGATAGAATTAGGCGCTAATTGCTTGATCACTCTGGGTGGCGACGGAACGAACCGGGTTGTAGCTAAAGGAGTTGGGGAGGTTCCGATCTTGCCTGTTTCCACAGGAACCAATAATGTTTTCTCGGTTATGGTGGAAGGAACAATAGCGGGATTGGCAGCTGGGTTAGTTGCCACAGGTGTGGTAGAACAAGAGTTTTCTCTGATTCGGACCAAAAAGCTAATTATCTATATCAACGGTAAAGCGGTGGATATAGCCTTAATAGATGCTGTTGTGCTAGCTGAGCAGTTCATCGGTTCGCGGGCCATTTGGGACATTGGTAAG
The DNA here is from genome assembly GCF_054657535.1 of Desulfosporosinus burensis. Taxonomy (NCBI): domain Bacteria; kingdom Bacillati; phylum Bacillota; class Clostridia; order Eubacteriales; family Desulfitobacteriaceae; genus Desulfosporosinus; species Desulfosporosinus burensis. Next base: position 200,920 of record NZ_BAAHYN010000007.1, on the reverse strand, counting down.
ATCCGGCAGATTGTGGCTACCTGCGGCGAGCCCTTTCATATTGGCATTGCGGCAATCGTCGGGGCGCTGCATCCCATTAATAAGCGGGAAGCCAAGGGGATCAACTTAATCATCGCAGAAAGTGGCGAGCAAACGCGAGATCCAACTCAAGGCTCCTCAATCCAGGTAAAAGCCGCAGTAGGACCTGGCCTGATTCGATCGGTTCCAGTTCGTTCATACGAATTAATGAGCCCCGGACAGAAAGTAGTAGTACGTCATGTCCCTTGTGTTATAGCTGTTGATGGAGAAAGGGAGATTTTGGTCGGCCCAGAAGATTGTGCCGAAGTAGAACTAGTGCAGACAGGACCGTATGTGGTCGATGTCAAAAGCACCTTAAAACGTGCTGCAGAAAAAGGCTTATTCATAAATCGTTAAATCTGCTAAAAGAGTTAAAGTTAATAAGTTGAAAAGTAGGAGGTAAAAGAAAAATGGCCAAAATTATGTTAATGCCCAAATTAGGCTTAACAATGAAAAAAGGAAAAATTGTTAGCTGGCTAAAAAACGAAGGGGAGACGGTTGCCCTGGGAGAAGCACTCTTAGAGGTGATGACGGAAAAAGTAAACATTAAAGTTGAGTCACCTTATAATGGCGTACTTTATAAGATTATTGGTGTTCAAGGTTCGAGTTACCCGATCTCTGTTCCGCTTGCTGTTTTGGCGGAAGAAGGGGAAGATGCCGCTGCATTAGAAGTCCCTCTGGATGAGGCGAAAAGTGTTTTACAAGCGGCACTAACAGGTGGGAGTGGCGACGCACAGAAGAAGAAAGAAGCAAAACCTGTTAAGCCTTTTGGGGTTTTTGCTGGTGCTGGCAAGGTATCTCCTCGTGCGGCTAAACTCGCCGATAAAGAAGGCGTTGATATTGGATTAATTAATGGTAGTGGTCCAAATGGCAAGGTTGTTGAAGAAGATGTATTAAATTACATCGTTCAGGTCAAGGGAGAGACAACTTCGGAACTGCGTCCAATTGATCCTCAGAGCATGCGGGGCGTCATAGCGGATCGAATGATTAAGAGTCGGAGAGAGGCTGCCCATGTCACGATTATGAAAGAAGTGGATATGACCTCGTTGAAAGATGTTCGGGAGCAATTAAATGCGTTGGGCGCGGACAAACGAGTAAAATTCTCCTTTACAGATTTCCTTGTTAAGTTTACGGGACAGGCTTTATCGGAATTCCCGCTTGTGAACTCGCGGAGCACCGATAAGGAAATTGAATTAGCCAAATCGATCAATGTTGGGGTAGCCGTCGCCTTGGAAGAGGGGCTTGTCGTTCCCAATCTGAAAAATGTTCCAATGCTTACCCTGGAACAGATTTCAGCCAAAATTAAAGACCTAGCAACGCGAGCACGCAATTCTGAACTCAATCCGGAGGAGATAGAACAAGGCACCTTCACGATTAGCAATCTGGGAGCATACGGAGTGGAAGGGTTTACCCCCATTATTAATCGACCGGAAACCGCCATTCTCGGTGTTGGAACGATAAAACAGAAACCAATAATGGTCGATAGTCGCTTAGAAAACCGCTTTTTTATGACACTTAGCCTTTCTCTGGATCATCGAATCATCGATGGTTCACTCGCTGCAGAGTTTTTAGGCCGTCTTATAGAAATGTTGGAGAATCCCTATCCTTGGTTCCAGTTACATCCGCAAGGCAATGACGATCTTCTCATCAAGACCGGAGGCAAAGAAACACCTCACGACCTGTTGGGGGCGTTTTCAGGTGGGTTGGAAGAATTGAAAGAAGAAGCCCCAGAATTAGCGATTGGCTTCGAAAGCCTCATGGCTCCAGTCTTTTGCGAAGGGGAACTGGGGATCATGGAAAAAGAATTAATGGCGGTGGCCATCGCCATTTATGGGAAATGTGAGTACTGCATTGCCGCTCATGTTTATAATGCCATGAATGCCGGAGCATCTGGTGATCAAGTGCTGGAGGCAGCCGGAGTCGCTGTCGCTTTTGGAGGCGGCCCTGCAATGGCTTATACCGTAACAAAAGTTCGCGAATGCATCAAAGCTTTTGGCGGTTAAAGAAAGCGGGGATAACCGATGGTTGGGTCTTTTCACCCCACGTATCTTCTTGACCTCGGGAAAGCGGACTATAAACCGGTTTGGCAACTTCAGAAAAACTTACAAAATCTCAGGATTAAGGGTCAGGTTGCGGATAGCTTAATCTTGGTCGAACACCCTCCCACAATCACGTTGGGGAAAGCCAGCAGCAGTGAACATATCTTGGTTAGTGAAGAATGGCTCGCTGCTCATGAATTCCAGGTTTTCCAGATCGAAAGGGGAGGAGATGTTACTTACCACGGTCCGGGCCAACTTGTCGGCTATCCGATCCTAGATCTCAATGAATACAATAAGGACATCCATTTATTGGTTTATAAATTAGAAGAAATGCTAATAAGAACGCTTTCTGCATTTGGAATTAAAGCGGCGCGACGTTTTGGGTTTCCCGGAGTGTGGGTTGGGGAGAAGAAAATTGCCAGCATTGGATTAGGGGTAAATCATTGGGTGACAATTCACGGTTTTGCTCTTAACGTTAACCCGGATTTGTCTCAATTTAAGACCATTGTCCCTTGCGGCTTGCCTGGTGTGCAAATGACTTCGCTTGCAGAAGAACTGAACCGCTCGATTAGTATCTCCGAGGTCAAAAATAGGGTCATTGAAGAAATGTGTGCGCTTTTTCAATGGGAAATTCGCTCTATATCCCAAGACGTGGAGAGATTGTTGGTTGTTGACGGCCTGAAAGCAAAGGTTTTTCGACCAAGTTGGTTAACGGTTCAGGCTCCTTCGTCGGGTGTGATGGAAGAAATGGAAGGGGTTTTAGCAAAGGGCCGCTTGCATACGGTTTGTGAGGGAGCACGTTGTCCCAACGCGGGCGAATGCTTTGCTCTAGGCACCGCCTCGTTTATGATTCTAGGTGACGTATGCACCAGGGGATGTCGTTTCTGCGCAGTAAGCAAAGGAATCCCCTGTTCTCCCGATTCGGCAGAAGCGGAAGCGGTGGCGGAAACCGTCAAAACCCTTCACCTTAAACACGCAGTGATCACCTCAGTGACTCGGGATGATTTACCAGACGGCGGAGCAGGGGAGTTTGCCCGAGTTGTGAGAGCCTTGCGCCAAAAGACTCCCCAAACAAGTATTGAACTGTTGATTCCAGATTTAGCGGGATCAGAACAAGCGCTGGAAACTATTGTTGCCGTTAAGCCAGAGGTCATCGGTCACAATATCGAAACGGTACCCGATCTTTATCCTCGCGTGCAGCCGGGGGCAAATTATGAGCGCTCGTTAAAAGTTCTATCAGATATTAAAAGACTGGATCCTGCGATCAAAACTAAAAGTGGTTTGATGGTTGGCCTTGGAGAGAAAACACAGGAAGTTTGTCGTGTTATGGAGGACTTGCGCAAGGCAGGGTGTGATTACCTGACCATCGGCCAATACTTACAGCCCACGCCGAAGCACCTGCCAATAATGGGATACATTTCTCCGACTATGTTTGCTTGGTACAGGGAACAGGCCCTGGAGCGTGGCTTTGAAAAAGTGGAATGTGGCCCATTAGTCCGCAGTTCCTATCATGCGCAACCATAATGGAGGTGGAAAGTATGGCAATTATTGAAGGATATAATTTACCGGATGACCTCTACTATACTGAAGACCATGCCTGGGTGAAAGTGGAGGGAAATTTAGTCAGAGTAGGAATGAATGATTTTGCCCAGAAATTGGCGGGAGATATCTCGTTTGTTAAACTACCCAAAGTCGGTAAAGACGTAACAATAGGTAAACTTCTCAGCTCTATGCAGTCGGGAAAGTGGGCGGGACGTATCGAGGTACCTGTAACCGGTAAGATCGTGGAGGTCAATAAAGAGTTACTGTATGAACCGCAAAAGATGAACCAGGATTGTTATGGAAATGGATGGATTGCGCTGATCGAGCCTAACAATTTCCAGGAGGACTTAGGCAAACTCATGGATGGTTCAAAAGCCGCAGAGTGGCTTAAGGGAGAAATTGCCCGGAATGTTCCGGGTAAGGAGGGATAGTCATGGAACATGCTTTGCAAAAAATATGTGGGAAAAGGGTCACCACCGACCCTTTTGAATGTGCCCCATATGCTAAAGATGTAGCCTATATCCCCGGTATTCTTGTCCATTTACTCACAAATCCCGTACCGAAAGCCGTGGTTCAGCCCATCTCGGCAGAAGAAATCTCGAGTTTGATCAAGTGGGCAAAGCAAGGCAAAATACCGGTCACCGTCCGGGGCGGAGGCTCTACCGCCTATTTCAATTCCGTTCCGATGCGAAGTGGTTTAGTAATTGATACGAATCGCCTCCAAGGGTTTTCCAAACTTGAGCTAAGCCAGGGGAGCAATAGAAAAATGGTCTGGGTCAAAGCAGGGATGACTTGGAAAGACCTGGATGACGGATTGCGACAGCAGGGGTGTGCGGTTTGCTCAAGCCCTAGCAGTGCCCCCTCCGCTACTATTGGAGGGTGGGTTTCCATGGGGGGGTTAGGAATCGGTTCTGTCCCTTACGGTTCAGTTCACGATCAGATTATGGCCATAAGGGGGGTGACGGCCACTGGGGAAATAGTGGAACTCTCACGACCTGACAAAGATCCTGCCAAGATACAGGGATCTGAGGAATTAGGCTTACAATTTAGTGATTTGATGGGCACTGAAGGAACCCGGGGAATTATTACGGAGATTAAGTTGTTGGTGCGTGACGTTCCAGAAAAAGAGGAACACCTGCTAGCGGTATTTAATAATGAAACGGATACTGGCTCGATGATGTCCTGGCTAGGGGGAGAAAATTTTACTTCTCTGTACAATGTTCATTTTAGTAGTCCGGAATTCATCATGACGCTCCAGGAAGCTGGATACGCTCATGAGATTCCTCTGGGAAAGTTCAGCCTGGAAATTGATCTTGAGGGCAAGCGTGACGAGGTGGATGAAGCGGTTGCTCACATCAGAAACCATGTGCAAGTCCTAGGCGGGACTTTATTGCCTGATGGGGTAGGAGCAGAGGAATGGGCCGATCGGTTTAAATCCCTCCGGCTTGAACAAACACTTCCTTCCCTACAAGCGGCAGAAATTACACTCCCTGTCAGCAATTTTGCGGCCTTTTATGAGGGGTTAAGTAAATTGGGCCAAAAGACAAAGACCCTGTGCGTTACCTATGCCCATCTCGTGTCTCCTGAAATGGCCTTGGTGATGGTTCTTTATCCCTCAGATGAACTTAACACGATCCGTTACATTGCCGATCTTAGTTTCATCAGCCAGATTTACAAGTTAGGACAAAGCTTTGGTGGTAAACCCTACGTCATTGGCCTTTGGAATACTCCTTATTTGGGAAAAGTATATGACCAGGGTGAGAGAGAACGTCGGCGCCAGCGCAAACGCGCTCTAGATCCCCAAGCTCTACTGAATCCCGGAAAGGGTTACAATCCCCCGTCAATTATTCTAAACAGCTATGTCTTTGGTTTTGGTATGATCATGATTGGTCTCTTTCGACCATTGGTCCTTAAAATCCTAAAAGGAGGAAAAGGACGATGAAAACTATCGAAGAACTTCGGAAGCAAATAGCCAAAACCAGTTATATCTGCGGAAGCTGCGGCAGTTGTCGAAGTGTCTGTCCCGTTTACCGAGAAATTGGTTGGGAATCCTCTGCACCCCGAGGGAAAATTGCTTTGGCCAAAGAGGTATTCCTGAAGAAAAAAGAGAAAAAAGCTACGGACCAATATGCCCAACGTTTGCAGGAGTGCACGCTGTGTGGTAAATGTGCGGAAATATGTGCAGCTGGGATTAATACACGTGAGCTCTGGTTGAATCTGCGGGAAGATTTAAGGGCTCGGGGAATGGAGCATCCCAACTTAACCCAGATGGCTCTGCAAATTAAAACTACTCACAATATCAGTACGTTCCCCAATGAAGATCGCCTTGACTGGGTGGACGATTTAGATGAGGTTGAGGTAGAAGTCTCAAAAGCCGGAAGTGAGGTCGCCTACTTTGTAGGATGTGTGTCTTCCTTCTATCCGATGTCGGTTGGAATTTCCCAAAGTATTGTAAGCTTATTGGACCGAGCCAACGTTAATTATACCGTTCTAGGTAGTGAGGAATGGTGCTGTGGATTCCCCCTCATCGCTTCGGGAAACACTCAACAAGTCACTGAATTAGCCAAACACAATGTGGAAAAGGTGCGCGCTCTCGGGGTCAAAACCTTAATAACGGGCTGCGCCTCCTGTTACCATACCTGGACACACGAATATCCGACGATCCTTGGGGGAAATCTTGGCTTTGAGGTGCTCCATGCTACACAGTATCTGGCTGGATTAATCCGTAAAAGACAATTAGTGCCTGGCAACTTAGATGAAACCGTCACTTATCATGACCCCTGTGATTTGGGTCGTAACAGTGGGATCTATGACGAGCCCCGAGAGCTTTTACAGGCTATAGAGGGGCTTAGCTTTGTAGAAATGCCTCATCGCCGGGAAATGGCCGATTGTTGCGGTGGTGGGGGGAATCTGGCTGCCGTAGATAAGGATTTAAGTCAAGCTATTGCTGTGAAACGGGTACGTGAGGCTGTAGCAACCGGGGCAACTATTTTTACCTCTGCGTGCCAGCAATGTGTACAGACTTTACAAATGGCGGCAAGACAGGAAAAATTTCCGCTTGAGGTCTTAGACGTTACTGAGTTGCTGTGGCGTTCCTTGGAAGAATAGTTTATGCACGTTCCTGAAATAGAATAGGATCTTGGCTACTTGCACGAACGAGAAAGAGGGTGAGGATATGAAGGTCGGAGAGTGGAATTTCCCAGAAGACTTACTCTATGATGAACACCATCAGTGGCTTAAAAGAGAAGGAGACACCATAACCATTGGCTTAACCGATTACGGGCAATACACCAGGGGGGATATTTTGTACTTGAGTTTGCCAGAATCCGGTACTCAGGTGAAGGCAAGAGAGGCGGTAGGTTCTCTGGAAACGGGAAAATGGGTTGGACGCTTTTATGCTCCCCAGACAGGGGAAATTTGTGCCGTGAACGCGGAGGTCCTGGGAAACACACGCTTGATTAATCAAGATCCCTATGGGCACGGTTGGCTCTTTAAAATAAAAGCGCATTCCTCTGAAGGGCCAATGCATATGACCGTAGAGCAACTCAAGGTGTGGTTAGAGCTGGAGTTAGAAAGGGAGAAGGCCTGTGATGTCTAACACTCACGCTTATCGTTCCCAAGGTGAACTTACCCAAGAGATCGAGGATATGGGCTTAGAAAGTCCGGAGGTTATCCAAACGAGTCTTGCGGCTGCGATGACACTCGGTTTAAAGGGCGGTATTTTTTATCGTAATGCCCAGCTAACCTGCTTAAACTTGCTCCTGACTTATCAAGAGGGCTGTCAGGGACGCTGCGGTTATTGCGGCTTGGAACAAAAACGTTCAGAAAAAACCAAAGGAACAACCTTCATCCGAGTTGCTTGGCCCACCTACTCCTTTGATCTCATTCTCGAACGGACGAAACAATATCAAAACTCTTTGAAACGAATTTGCCTATCCATGATTACCCATAAGAGAGCCTTTGAGGATTCGTTAAACCTTGTATCTCGTTTACACAATGAAGTCAATTTGCCGATTAGTATTCTTTGTACCCCGACGTTGATCCACAAGACGGAAGACCTGCAAAAACTCAAAGAGGCTGGTGCCGATCAACTTGGGGTGTCGATTGACACAGCTACCGCAGAAATCTTCCAAAAATACCGAGGAAAAGGTGTACGGGGACCTCATCGCTGGGATCATTACTGGGAGATTTTAAGAAAGGGTGTTGAGGTTTTTGGACAAGGCCAGGTCAGTGTTCATCTTATTGTCGGCCTAGGAGAAAGCGAACAAGAGATGGCCATGGCTTTGCAGCAAGTACACGATTCAGGCGCGGTGGGTCATTTGTTTTCGTTCTATCCCGAACCGGGGAGTGCTTTGGCTGAGAAAGCGGCACCCTCCATTGGTCAATACCGCCGTATGCAATTAGCCCGTTATGTAATTATGAATGATTTGGCGAGTGCCAAAACTATGTGCTTTAATAGTTCTGAACAAGTTTATGATTTTGGGATGGATGTCGAACCTTTTGTCGCTTCCGGCCAACCTTTTCGTACGTCCGGCTGTCCCGGGCAGGATGGAGAAACTGCCTGTAATCGGCCCTATGGCAATGAACGCCCAGGTATTACCCTAGCCAATTATCCTTTTATTCCCAATATACGAGATGTGGAGCAGATAAGGGGTGAACTCTACGCCGGGCTCATGGAGGGTGGTGAACAATTGTGAATTCGCTAAAGTGCTCCGAACTTCGCCAAAAGAATATGATAGGGAAGACTATTATCGAAGGTTGGACGGAATTTGATCAAAGTGCGAACTTACCTGATCTGCTAAAAGAAGCCTGGAACCTGCGCCGAAAAACCTTCCCTGATTTCATCCACTTTGCAGTTCCCGGCGGGAGGCATTATGATGGTAATAATTTTTGCAATTCAGGCCGATTCCTTATTGTGAGCATCACAGGAGTCTCTTGTGCTCTTCTATGTGACCATTGTCAGGGAAAAATGCTGAAGGGAATGATTCCAGCCCCAACACCGGAAAAACTACAGGAACTGGGAACCAAGCTGCGGAAAAAAGGAGTTACAGGGCTTCTTATAACTGGAGGATGTAATCATAAGGGCCAGGTCCCCCTTAAGCCTTTTTTGTCGGCTTTAACTTATCTAAAATCCCTGAATTTTACGATTCATGTGCATACCGGCTTAGCAGATAAGGAAACAGCAGTCGGGTTGAAACAGGCTGGGGTTGATAAAGTTTTTCTGGATATGATCGGTGATGCCGCTACAATTCGCCGGGTTTATCATCTGGACCGCAAGCCTAGTGCCTTTAGAGATGCTTTAGAAATTCTGCTAGCCGAGGAGTTAGATGTCGTCCCGCATGTGGTTCTCGGCTTAAACTACGGGGAAATCATGGGAGAAGAAAACCTTATTCAAACGTTAAGTGACTATCCCTTGGAAACGTTGGTATTGGTTGCTTTACGAGCCGTGCCGGGTACTCCGATGGGCGGAGTTATTGGACCGGATCCGGCTGAGATCATCAGGATCACCGCTCAAACTCGTCTCTTGAATCCTTCGCTTAAAATTAGTTTTGGTTGTGCTCGACCCTATACTCAAAAGGCTTGGTTGGAGAGAGGGCTCATAGCGGCGGGAATTAATACGTTGGCTTTTCCACTTGATGAAACCATAGACTTCGCTTTAGCGTGTGGGTTGAAACCTGTCATGAGTGAGATGTGCTGTGGTGGACTGTAGGGAAAAAGCAGAAAGAACTAAAGTAGGGAGTAATTATAATGCCGATTGAACTATTTGACCCGATAGCTGAAGATTATGACAACTGGTACGAAACAGAAATAGGACGAGTAGCCGATCAAGTAGAGCGGGACCTGGTTGTTCAGCTCTTTCAACCATCCGGTCCCAAGCTGTTAGAAATTGGGTGTGGAACCGGACAATACACCACTAAGCTAGCGGAACAGGGGTATCATATCACGGCTGTTGATATATCTGAAAAAATGATGGCACGAGCTCGAGAAAAAATTGCGAACTTAGGATATCAGGTTAAGTGGCTCAATGCGGATATCACTCAAATTATAGATCAGCTTGAGCAATATCATGGTATTCTTTCGATGAGTGCTTTCGAGTTTATTCCAAATCCGGAGGAAATTTTAGCTAGATTATTTGAGCATATAGAGCCCAAAGGGTGTCTGGTGATTGGAGTGATTGCGGGAGAATCTCCCTGGAGCGAGTTCTATGGTAGGAAAGCTAATGCGAAACCTGAATCCGTTTTTGCCCACGCCCGGTTTTACACGGAATCCGAAATTCGTCAATGGAAGGTAGGCGGACGGCTTGAAATTGGCAAAGCACTTTATTTTCCGCCTGAGGTGTCTTCGGTAGAACGAGCTTTAACAATGGAAAAGCAAAAAAATACGAACCCTAATTTTATAGTCGCCAAGTGGGTAAAAGAATGATCGTTGGATATCTGATAAAGGAGAGACGCAAATAATTTGCGGACTCTCTTTTATTGTAACGTGACAATAAAAGTCCTATATGGTACATTGAAGTCAGAACAGTAGTTTAATTTCAGATAGAAATCAAATAGGTTGAGGGGTGAAGACTTATAATACAACAAGAAGTGATTATGTATACTGTACCCCTTTGACCTCACTGTTTTCGCGCTAAGCGATTCCTTTCGGGTAAAGGGATTTTGTTTACAGAGAAAAATATTCTATTTCCTAAGCACTTAAAAGAATTGAGAAAAGTGACGGATGCGATCGGAGTACCCGTAACCATCGTGGGGAAACGGATTCTGACCCGCTTCTCGTCCGCTGAATACGAGGAGGTCTTCAAAAATTACTAAGCCGCTGCAGGACTTCGGAAACCAACTTCCCAAATTGCAAGCGACCGGGATTTTATTAGCCGGTGGGAAAAGCTCACGCATGAAAAAAAACAAGGCCTTCCTGGAACTGGAAGGAAAGCCCTTAGTAGAGCGGAGTCTAACTGTCTTACAAACAATATTTACAGAAGTTTTAATTAGCAGCAACAAGCCTGAATTGTATGCAGGTTATGAAGTACCTGTCATTCAAGACGAGATTCTTGAGCGGGGCCCTTTAGAAGGGCTCCATCAGGGCTTGAAATCGGCAACCAATGATTGGGTTTTCTTTGTGGCTTGTGATATGCCTTTTTTGAGAGCCGAGGTTATCCGTTTTCTGTTTACTCGGATTTCAAATTATGACGCCGTTGTTCCACAGCTACAGTCCGGCCTTCACCCTCTGCATGCCTATTATCATCGGCGTTGCCTTCCGTTTATCAAAAAAAATCTTGAGGCAGATCGCCTCAAGATCATAGATTTTTACTCGTCTTGTGCCGTGCGGTATGTGGAAGAAACGGAACTCGAGGGGTTTTCTGATTTGAGCAGAGTTTTTTGTAACGTGAATACACCAGACGATTGGTCGGCGATTCTTAATTAGTAATCCGATCATGACAGGTATATATATTTAGGCGGCGATCCCTTGCAAACCCCACGACAGTGATGTTCAAAGCGTTGGCCTGAGAAAGGGCCATATCCGTCGGCGCACCACGAGCGATAAGGATGGGCACTTTCATTTTGGCAACCTTAAGCAGGATTTCCGAGGAGACTCGGCCACTGAAGAAAATGACATGGTTTTCAAGACTAATACGAGAGCGAAAGGCACTTCCACTGAGTTTATCAAAGACATTATGTCTACCGATATCGTAGCTTGTCAGAACAATCTCACCTTGATTCCCGACTCCGCCGCTATGGATACCACCCGTCTCTTGAAAGAGTGGAAGATAAGATTCCAAGTACTTTGCATATTCATACGCTTCTTGGAGTAAGATGCTATAGGTTGACGTAATCGGTTTAACCATAAGTGCATCATTGGCATAACAGAATGAAGCCCTACTTTTACCGCAACAAGCGGAAACAAATCGTTTACTCATGAGTTCTTTTTGCAAAAGACAAGGTTTTCCTTCCACCCAAACCAAGTGGTCAACCGGATCGTGGCGAATTTCATAGACATCCTTAGGAACCTGTATAAAGCCTTCATTGATCAGAAAGCCAAGAGTAAGTTCTTCAGTTTGGGAGGGGGAGCATAAAAGAGTAGCGATCTCCTCACGGTTATAATGGATGGTTAAAGGGACTTCTCGGACCACAGTGTCTTGCAACCACTCAAGCTTTGGCCCATGGGCTTTAAGAATGGAATGGGTAACCGTTTCGTTTGGCATTGTTACCTCCTTGAAGCATTTCTTTCCTCTAGTGTACCTTAATTTAAGGTAAACCTGAATCATTTTTTAAAAAATAAGAAAAAATAAACGTATAAAAATAGATGTGGAAAAAAGGAATTCAACCATTAATCACGAACTATCTTTATAAGGTTAAATTGAATCGTCTCGCTCCGAAGCTGGAACCCCTAAAGCTTAGGCTATGGTGACCAGACTAGTGTCGAAAGACACTCGGGTATTATGGGAAACTGTAATATCTCCTGCTGGAAAGGAGTCTGTCGACAGGTGGATTAGATTCCCCGGTTGTTTACAGACCGCGGGTTTTTTTGTTTACCCAAATTTAGTCTTGAAAAGAGGAGTGGCAATGCAGGATCAATTTCTTAGGAAAATTGACTACCTTAGAATTTCAGTAACAGATCGATGCAATCTGCGCTGTAAATACTGTATGCCCGCAGATGGAGTTCAATGGATGCCTCATGAGTTGATTCTTTCTTTCGAAGAAATACTAAGGCTAATGAAGATAAGCACGCAACTAGGATTCCGTCGATTCCGTATCACAGGAGGAGAACCCTTAGTTCGTAAGGAGATTTTAGAATTTCTACGGGAAGCGGCTCAACTTCCAGGGGTTGAGGATCTTATGCTGACAACTAATGGTATGTTACTCCCGGAAATGGCCTTTGACCTAAAAGCGGCGGGTGTTCAGCGCGTTAATATTAGTTTGGATACCATGGATCCGAAGCGCTTTTCTGAAAATACTCGAGGTGGAGATGTTTCGAAAGTAATTCAAGGCATTTTCCGATCACTCGAAGCAGGTCTGAATCCGGTGAAAATCAATGTCGTGGTTGTCAGAGATTTTAATACGGAAGAGTTGCCTAATTTCCTGACCTTGGCTAAGGAATATCCATTGCATGTCCGATTCATTGAACTCATGCCGATTGGAGTCAGTTCAGATCATCGTACGGAGTTCGTCCCCATATCGGAAATGAAAGAACGTTTAGGGATCCATCAGGAGGTTCCTACCCAAGATATACTTGGAGGTGGACCGGCAGAGTATTTTCGACCGAAAGGATATAAAGGAAGTGTCGGATTTATCAGTGCCCTAAGCCGTCATTTTTGCGATTCGTGCAATCGGGTGCGTTTAACAGCGGATGGGAAACTACGTCCGTGTTTGCATAGTAAACATGAAGTTGATTTGCGTGAGACTTTGCGAAAGAATAGTTCGGACTCGGATATTATGAAGTTGTTTGCGCAAGCAGTTTGGCATAAACCCGCAGAACATCATATGAATAACGAAGCGTGGCAAGATAAGCGTGTCATGTCTCAGATCGGAGGGTAAGCAGTGGATTTAACACATTTTGATGAAGAAGGACGCGCCCGGATGGTGGATGTAAGTGACAAAGCAGAAACAGCAAGGGTTGCGGTTGCTCAGGGTAAAGTACTAATGAAGCCAGAGACACTGGAACGCATTCGTTCAGGCCTTATCGCCAAAGGAGATGTTTTGGCGGTCGCGCAAGTAGCGGGGATTATGGCAGCAAAACAAACCTCACAATTGATTCCCATGTGCCATCCGTTAGCAATCACTGGGGCAAAACTTAGTTTTAAATTAGGAGAACCGGGTGAAATTGATATCGAAGCTAGTGTCAAGGTCCATGGAAAGACTGGGGTGGAAATGGAGGCCCTCACCGCGGTTAGTGTTGCTGCCTTAACTATTTATGATATGTGTAAGGCTATCGATAAAACTATGACGATTAGGGATATTTATTTGGTCGAGAAGCTTGGGGGCAAAAGCGGACATTTCGTACGTGACTAACCGCCACTAAGCATTACAAGTTTAAAGTAAGTGGCGGTAAGTCCTGGATAAGTTCAACTAACGCTTCTGAAGCTGCGCTTCAGAAATGAAGTTTCCTAGATCGTAATTCAACATGGATGGTAAGAGAAGAGAAGGTAAGAAAAGGTGTGAAGGAGAGGCTATAATATGGGTAAAATTATCGCTGTTTGTACGAGTGAGAAAAAAGGTATGCGCAAGAAGAACGTAGGAGAAGGGATCTTGAAAGTTAATTTTGGTCTTGAAGGAGATGCACATGGTGGAGATTGGCATCGAATGGTGAGCTTACTTTCCATGGAGAGCATTAAGAAGATGACGGACAAAGGGTTGGACGTAGGACCAGGGGACTTTGCAGAAAACCTTACAACTGAAGGCTTGGAACTATTTACTCTTCCGATTGGAACTAAGCTTAAAATTGGAGAAACTAGTATAGGAGAGGTCACCCAAATCGGTAAAGAATGTCACACAAAATGTGCAATTTTCTATCAGGCGGGGGACTGTGTTATGCCAAAAGAAGGGATTTTTATCCGACTGCTTGAAGGCGGAATCGTTCGTGTAGGAGATAATATTGAGGTGATATCTTAATGATTCAAGTAGGGGTAATTACAGCTAGTGACAAAGGATCTCGAGGAGAGAGGGAAGATCTATCTGGGCCCACCCTCGCTAAGCTTGTTCAAGAGATCGGTGGACAGGTAGTGGAATATGTGGTGCTCCCTGACGACCAAGCGTTACTAGAGGAAACGATGCGCCTTTGGGCAGATGAACGCAGCTTGGACTTGATTTTAACGACGGGTGGAACTGGTTTTTCTATGCGGGACGTGACACCTGAGGCAACATTAGCCGTAGCAGACCGTATGGTTCCAGGCATTGCTGAAGTAATGCGCATGGAAAGCCTTAAAGTGACTCCTAAGGCGATGCTAAGCAGAGCGATCGCTGTCCTTAGAAAGCGAACTTTGATCATAAATATGCCGGGCAGTCCTAAAGCGGTGAGCGAATGCTTTGCAGCAATTGCCTCGGCAATTCCTCATGGAATTCAGATTCTCAAAGGGGAAGCCAGTGAATGCGCGTCAACGTTAAAGCAACCTTGATCATCGTTTAGTTGAGTATTTTTGTCAGGCGGTTCCATCACGGGTGACTTTCAAGGTTTAGTCTTATAATGCAAAAGAGATTGGCAATTATGCCAATCTCTTTTGCATTATAAGGATGAATCAAACATCCATTATTTCTGACGTCGATTTGATTCCCGCTCGATTTTCGGAAATCTGAATGAAGATAACGACCCCTAGGATTAGAAAGATACCGATAATATTACTGGGGTTCATAGTTTGATTAAAGACTATAAATCCTAAAATGCTAGCCACCACAGGGTCAAGAGAATACATAATTTGCACGTAGCTTGGTTCGATATACTTTAAACTTTTCATGTAGAGAGAATAACACCCTATTTGAGGAATCAGCCCAAAGCCTAAGATCACAAGTAACGCATAACCGTTTGTTTGACCACTTATTTCGATAATATTACTCATTACGGCTAAAGGGGAAGTGGATATTGACAAGATTAAAACTGCGATCAAGGCAACATACATCAAAATTGCGTTTCCATCGACTCCTTGTTCTAATAGATATTTCTCCAAAACCATCATTGATGACCAGGCAAGTATCGTGATAGCTATCCATATCAAGCCCTTAGAGTTATAGTGAAAACCTTGATTAAAAACATCCAAGACTAGGCAAACCCCAAAGATGGCAGTGATAGCTGCCCCAATCTTTTTTACGGTAATCTTGTTTTTAAATACAATTCTAGAAAGGATCATGATCACAAATACGTTACAAAAAATAAGTGTAGAAACGATGCCTACAGGAAAATAGCTGACAGACTTTACGAACGAAATATTAGTGACCGCTGAGGAAAGCCCGCCTATTAATAGGAAGGATAAAATTCTCCAGCCGACTTTAAACCCTGTTTTGTTAGTAACCAATAATAGAATTGAGAAAAAGACCAAGTTAAACGAGGGAGCTAGGATTGCGATACTTAATGTATCAAAACCAAGGTTGCCTAACAGAGTACAAAAGGTACCATTTGTACCCCAAAATATGGAAGAAAAAATGGCTAAAACAAATCCTATTCCTTTATTACTTAAGACAATCACCGATACTCCTCCTGAACCCAAGCTTAGTAAATTATATTTTATACAGTTCGTCAGCGTCTGATTTTTCTCCTGTAATTCGGGGATTATTCCGAACATATTGTAAGTTCAAGCACCTTTTATTGTTGAGCTTGTCACGTCTGTCCAAAGTATAGCGTAAACTATGGTAAATGAGTGGCTTGTGAGGTGAGCAATTTGAAAGCCATAGCGTTTGTCGATTACGAAAATATTTGGACCGGCTTATTAGAGCGAGGGTATGAATTATCTCCGGAACAGTTGGTGCAGTTTTTACAACTTTATGCAGAACGCAATACGATGGATTTATTAGCTATCTATCTTTACGCAAACTTCGACCGTGAAGAGTTTTGGCGGACACAAACGACGTTTGAGAAAACAAATGTCTTTACACGTCATGTCTTTGGAAAGAACAATTATTCAAGCACAGGACTTCGCCGTAATGCTGCAGATTTAGAGTTAATGCTCGAAGCCCAAGAAATCCTACTGACACGAGCAGCTACCTTTGACCTCTTTTTATTAATTACAGGGGACGGAGATTTCCTGTCCTTGCTTAGAAAGGTCCGTGCTTGGGGGAAAGATGTTAAGGTGATAGGAGTTGCCGGAAGTGTTCATCACGCTCTGCAACCTTATTGCGAGGAAGATGATCTTTTCCAGTGGGCAATCAATGAAAAACACGAAGTAGAGTATCGCCCAGAGCTTGATTTAGAACAAGGGATTCAAATCCTAGGAAATCTTCAGATACGCTTGCCTTATGTTGCGTCTACAAAAGCGAGGGCTGCCTTGACAGAATCTTTGGGGCGGTCAATCCCACAAGTTAAGGAGTTCATACGGTACACCTTAAAGCAAACTATCCTTTTTGAGAAGGAGCACCCGGATCATAATTTGAAGATTGGTAAAACCAAGATTTATCTGCTTAATCTAGAAAATAGTACAGTGAAAGAAGCTCTAGGTTCCATCTTGGAGGAAGTTTCTCAGCGGCAATTAAAATTAACTCAAGAGAATTAATCGTGCATAGAAGAGTTCAAAACTGGCAATTATAGTGTGTAGACGATATGGTGATGCGTATGGGAGGAGGCCTTAGGCATTTATTAAATATCTATTGCCTGAAAACGGGAGTAATAATTAGATTGATAAAGAAAATGCTAGTTAAATACCTGTTTTTGGAGTATTAGGGGGCTTGCTTTCCTGCGGCCCCTTGCATATTATTATAGATATATTGTTAGCACTCAATAGAGTCGAGTGCTAACAAATATTAAATAAAAAAACATAGGAGGGACTTTTCTTCATGAACATTAAACCTCTCGCAGATCGGGTGATCATTAAAGCACTCCCGATGGAAGAAAAAACTAAGAGCGGAATTATTATGCCGGATACCGCTAAGGAAAAACCACAAGAAGGCGAAATTGTCGCTGTAGGACCTGGTAAAATGGAAAAGGGTGTTCGCGTCGCTCTCGATGTTAAGGCAGGCGATCGTGTAATTTATTCCAAATATGCAGGGACCGAAGTGAAGTATGACGGTCAAGAATATCTTATCCTGAAAGAGTCAGATATTTTAGCCATTATGGGCTAGTTTAATAAGAATTATTTATAAGGAGTGAAATACGTTGGCAAAACAAATTATTTTTAATCAAGATGCACGTCACGCTTTAGAACGCGGAGTTAATGCTCTAGCTGAAGCTGTTCGTGTAACCCTAGGACCTAAGGGACGTAATGTCGTTCTCGATAAGAAGTTTGGATCTCCTCTGATCACGAATGACGGAGTAACAATTGCTCGTGACATCGAATTAGAGGATCCGTTTGAAAACATGGGAGCTCAACTTGTTAAAGAAGTTGCTACCAAAACTAACGATGTGGCTGGGGACGGTACCACTACGGCTACTGTTTTAGCACAAGCGATCATTCGCGAAGGGCTTAAGAACGTTGCAGCTGGTGCAAATCCTATGGGCATTAAACGTGGAATTGAGCAAGCTGTGGAAGTTGTGGTTGCAGACATTAAAGCTAATGCCAAACTCGTTGAGACGAGTGAAGCTATTGCCCAAGTCGCCTCCATCTCTGCTAGCGACAAGAACATCGGTGACCTTATTGCTCAAGCCATGGAGAAAGTTGGCAAAGACGGCGTCATCACAGTTGAAGAAGCTAAAGGCATGACCACCGAACTTGAAGTGGTTGAAGGAATGCAATTTGATCGCGGATATATTTCTGCATATATGATCACAGATACGGAGAAAATGGAAGCCGTACTTAATGATCCTTACATCCTGATTACTGACAAGAAGATCAGCGCCATTCAAGACGTTTTACCAGTCTTGGAAAAAGTAGTTCAAGCGGGTCGTCAACTGATGATTATTGCCGAAGACATTGATGGGGAAGCACTAGCTACCCTCGTCGTCAACAAGCTGCGCGGAACCTTCGTTTGTGTCGGAGTTAAAGCCCCTGGCTTTGGAGATCGTCGCAAAGCAATGCTCGAAGACATTGCCGTACTGACAGGCGGAACTGTGATCACAGAAGATCTAGGCTTAAAACTAGAAAACACCACGGTTGAAATGCTGGGCCGTGCCCGCCAAGTCCGTGTAACCAAAGAGGAAACCACGCTTGTTGAAGGTGCTGGTAACACTGACGATATTAAAAAACGTGTTGAAGCCCTTAAACGACAAATTGAAGAAACTACGTCTGACTTTGATCGTGAAAAACTCCAAGAGCGTTTAGCTAAATTAGCTGGCGGTGTTGCCGTAATTCAAGTCGGTGCAGCAACCGAAACTGAAATGAAGGAGAAGAAACTCCGCATTGAAGATGCTTTAGCTGCAACCCGTGCCGCTGTTGAAGAAGGAATCGTGTCTGGTGGAGGGACTACCCTGATTGATGCTATCCAGGCCTTAGATGCCCTTAATTTAGTCGGTGACGAGGCAACTGGTGTGAACATTATTCGCCGAGCTCTCGAAGAGCCACTTCGTCAGATCGCCAACAATGCTGGGCATGAAGGCTCCGTTGTCGTTGGCAAGGTTCGCGAGTCCGGCAAACGTGGAATTGGCTTCAATGCTGTAACTGAAGTCTATGAAGATATGATTGCTGCTGGTATTGTTGACCCAGCCAAAGTTACTCGTTCGGCTCTGCAAAACGCAGGTTCCATTGCTGCTATGCTTCTGACCACTGAATGCTTAGTCTCTGATCTGCCTGCCAAAGATGGCGGCGGAGCACCTGGCATGGGTGGCATGGGCGGTATGGGTGGAATGGGCGGCATGATGTAAGTCAAAGTCGTTAACCCTTGATACAAGCCACTTCCAGCGATTAAAAACCCCGAAAAATACCCTAGGGGTAACAAAAGGGTAACATTTTCTAATAAAAAAAATCATACCCCTAGGGGTATGATTAGATTAGAGGCTTTTCATGAGTTCACTGAACTTTTGGGAAGCCTCTTTTTTCATAGCTTTTGTAGTGTGCATGTAGACAATTCTTGTTGTTTCGTCATCTTTGTGCCCCAGCCGCTCCATGATCTCAGGGTGACTGACTCCAGCCTCTGCCAGAAGCGATGTGTGAGTGTGAGTCTTTGTAATACTAACAGTTCCTTCTTCGCAAAACCTTGTCGCGTTTCTGATCGGGCAACTGGGAAGGGATACGAGATATACTCAAGAGGATTTAGCTGGGAAAAAGATGCTCGAGGATTGTTATGGTTTAATAAATAGTGCTAGGGATATTGTTGGCGGAAGATTGATATTAATTGAATGTAAACCCATTGATGGATTATGCAATTATTATGAAAGCGAAGGTTTTATAGATATAACAGAAAATTCCGATGGCCTAAAACAGTACATAAGATTCTTCGAATAGGTGTAGGATTCGGGCGGAGAATGTTATTGAGGTTAGAGATAAATTGAAACAGTATGAAGTTCAAAAATTAATTACACGTAGTATGTTTTGGGATAGGATGGGGCCGTTACTTTGATAAAAGGTAGCGGCATTTTTTATGGAACGAACTATATACAAGGCCTTTAAGAACATTGAAGAACCCGATTTGTTAATTTACAAGCCTGATTATTCTCAAATCCGGTTCGCTGAATCAAAGAGGTTAGATTCACGTGATAAGCTACGAGAAAACCAAGTTCGTGGACTAGTTCTACTCTCTGTTCTACTGTGGAAAAATGGGACAAGCATTAAATTTATTGGAAGGAGAAATTCAAGAGCTGAAAACAGTTGGACTACTTCATGATATTGGGAAAATAGCTATCGATGAAACTATACTTAATAAGCCAGGCAAACTTACAGACGATGAATGGAAAGAAATTAAGCGCCATCCAGAAATAGGCTATAGAATTCTAAGTACGGTCAACGATATGTCTGACATGGCTAACTACGTATTATATCACCATAAAAGATGGGATGGGAAAGGATATTTAACTGAAAAAACAGACGTCTTTGGGGTTAGATCGAAGTGTTTATTGACATATCGAAGAAATATCGATTGCAAATTCACTGTGTAGATTTCAGGGAAATCAATCTTGCACTTTTTAGTATTGGAAATATTATGACCTTCTTGGATATATGGAATAGAGCAAGCCTAAAACACATATTGTAAGGTAAGAACTCCGCCAGGGAGGCATGATATGAAGAAAAGAGGATTATGGTTACTCATCGGTATCGGCATCGTGTTGATGGGGGGACTTCTAGGACGCTATTATTGGCAGCCAGACCCCACTTATTTAGTCACACACGGCTTAGAACGATTGAACACAGCGACCTCTTTTCGCTACAGTCTAACCCAACATCAATGGGTGGAGGGAAAAGATCGCGTACTCACTCAGATTCTAGGAGAAAAGGATGGTGGGAATACTCGAATCTTAGGACAGCTGGTCGGTAGCGAAGTGGAAATGATCAAAATTGGAGATTCTACCTACAGCAAAGATCCTTTCAGCAAGAAGTGGATACGGTTTGCTAATGCTCCAGCAGCTCAGGAAGTCTTTCTGGCGGAGCTCAACCCCCTATCTTCGCTTCAATTGAAAGAACTCGGTGAGGTGATGCTTAAAGGTCAAGAAAAGGTCAACGGTAGTAAGACTTGGGTTTTACAATTAAGACCTAGTGTACAGAATCAAATGATGGAGGTATTTTGGACCGAGTTCCAATACACGCTTTATATACGCAAATCTGATAAAATGCTTGTAAAAGCAACTATCGAAGCTAAGAATAAAGCTAAGTCCGACCCCATGACGATGACACTTGAGTTTAAAGATATTGGTAAGAAGATCGATATTCATGTTCCGGATATTTAAAGAGTTGTAGACACCGAGAGGCAGGAATAGACCACTATTAGTGGGGGATATTCTTGCCTCTTTTATTCATTTCGTCTATAAAAAATGTCTCTAAACGCAATAATAGTATAAGAAAATACAAAAATTAGTGTTGAAAACATAATGAGAGATAAAAGCGTTTGCACAATGGACTAGCCTCTGGTATAGTTTTGGCATAGTATAATGGAGGTGTCCTTGGATGGAAGAATATATTGCAAAAGTCTTGTTTTCTCGAGAGGAATTGGCCAAGCGCGTGGCCGAACTTGGGGCTGAAATTACTAGGGACTATGAAGGTAAGAATATTTTGGTCCTTGGAATTCTGAAAGGCGCTGTTCCATTTATGGCAGATCTCATTCGTGAGATCAAATTGCCTTTGGCGTATGACTTTATGGCGTTATCGAGTTATGGAGCGTCTACTCAGTCATCGGGTGTTGTACGGATCCTCAAGGATTTAGAACGTAGTGTGGAAGACGTTCATATACTAGTCACCGAAGATATCGTGGATACGGGCCTAACCTTAAAGTATTTGACCGAAAACTTGAGAGCTCGGAATCCGCTTAGTGTAAAAGTGGTTACTCTCCTTGACAAATCCGAACGTCGTAAAGTCAATGTTGTTCCTGATTACAATGGATTTTCGATCCCAGATGAATTTGTCGTGGGATATGGCTTAGACTTCAACGAAGAGTATCGTAATTTGCCCTATGTCGGAGTTTTAAAACAAGAGGCCTACGAAATTATATAATTAATAAGAATGGTGTGAATGATAGTGACTCAGGAAGTTGTCTTAGTTTTGGATTTTGGAGGACAATATAATCAACTTATTGCCCGCCGTGTACGTGAAGCTCATGTGTATTCTGAGATGATTTCCCACAAAACTTCAATTGAGGAAATCCGGGCTCGTCAACCGAAAGGGATTATCCTATCCGGTGGACCAGCAAGTGTCAATCAGCAGCATGCGCCCGAAGTTGATCCCGAAATTTATAACTTAGGGATTCCCATTCTGGGGATATGCTATGGGATGCAGCTCATGGCTGTACAACTAGGGGGTAAAGTAGAACATCCAGAAGCTAGTGAGTATGGCAAAGCAGTACTCACGGTTGATGCACCTACGGATTTATGGGAAGGCTTAGGTGGAGACCGTCCGTGTTGGATGAGTCATGGTGATTCTGTTATTTCATTGCCTGAGGGCTTTGTAGTCGCTGCTCATACTGGGCATACTCCGGTTGCGGCAATGATGAACGTAGAGCGACATTTTTATGGCGTTCAATTTCACCCGGAAGTAAAACATACTCCAGATGGTCAAGCGATGTTAGAAAAGTTTCTGTTCGAGGTTTGTAAGTGCAGTGGGGACTGGACGATGGAGTCCTTTATCGAGTTACAAGTCGCTGAAATCCGAGCTAAGGTCGGTACTGGGCATATCCTATGCGCATTAAGCGGTGGGGTGGATTCCTCTGTAGCAGCGGCATTAGTGCACAAGGCAGTAGGAGATCAATTGACCTGTGTCTTTGTGGATCATGGATTCATGCGTAAAAATGAGGCAGAACAGGTTAAAAAGATATTCATGGAGCAATTCCAACTTAATCTGGTCTTTGTCGATGTCCATGAACGGTTTATGGAAAAACTTGCTGGGGTATCCGATCCCGAAACGAAACGTAAAGCGATAGGGAATGAGTTTATCCGAGTTTTTGAAGTCGAGGCCTCGAAGCTCGGTCAGGTTGACTTTTTAGTCCAAGGAACTCTTTATCCAGATATTGTCGAGAGCGGGACGGAAACAGCGGAAACGATCAAGAGTCATCACAACGTTGGTGGTTTACCGGAAGATATGAAGTTTGAGCTGATCGAGCCGTTGCGGATGCTTTTTAAAGATGAAGTGCGTGAACTAGGTATCGAACTTGGGATGAGTGAAGAGATTGTTTGGCGCCAACCGTTCCCAGGACCAGGGCTGGCCATTCGAATACTCGGGGAAGTAACCCGTGAAAAACTAGATATTTTGCGGGAAGCGGATGCCATTATTTTGGAGGAGATTCGTCGCTCAGGCCTTTATCGAGAATTATGGCAAAGCTTTGCGGTACTTCCTTCCATCAAAAGCGTCGGCGTAATGGGTGATGGCCGCACATACGAGTACCCCATTATCCTGAGGGCAGTCACCAGCGAAGATGCCATGACTGCAGACTGGGCAAGGCTCCCGTATGAAGTCCTGCATAACATCTCTTCGAGGATTGTGAACGAGGTGCAAGGGGTCAACCGTGTTGTTTATGATATTACCTCGAAGCCTCCTGGGACGATTGAGTGGGAGTAGGGTTAAAGGGGCATATAGGAAGCTTACTGTGAAGTTTTAGTGGCGCTTAGTCACAGGATAAACTCTGTGTTTTCACAGGTTTAAGAGATATCTGAGTATTTGTTAGGTGGTTATGATTTCAGTCACTTTTTGACGTC
Source organism: Desulfosporosinus burensis (assembly GCF_054657535.1). NCBI lineage: Bacteria > Bacillati > Bacillota > Clostridia > Eubacteriales > Desulfitobacteriaceae > Desulfosporosinus > Desulfosporosinus burensis. Next base: position 177,380 of record NZ_BAAHYN010000007.1, on the reverse strand, counting down.
ATCATAACCACCTGGTTTTGTCTTTCTTAGCTTTAACATAAGGGTTCGCGAAAAACAAAGAGAAAGTTGCTCCAAAGCTGATATTAAAAGGGGAGAAGTAGACATTGGTTAAATGGATAACGGTTTTGGTAGTGGAGCCAGGGAAAGCTCCTGAAATACGTGAACTACCCAATAACCTTAAGGCCTTTGAATTAACGATTCAAGGTTTTATTGAAACGGTGGAAACCATCTGTCCTGGGTGCTTAATCGTCTACGATGGAAACTATCCCCTAACCCAAAAGCCTATCAAAAGGGCAGATATTCAAGGAACATTTATTATTATCCGAGTGGACAATACGGAGCCCGTATCACTTTGCAAGGCGGATATTGATAGTCTCTCAGAAGTCTATAAATAGGTTAGTGACTACCAACTGTTACTCTGGTAGCATCGCAAGAGCTTTTTTGTTGCAGACAATTACCAAAATATCTCTTTCTTCAACGACTGCGTTTGGCCCTGGCGCAATAACAATCTGATCTGCGCTTTTTTTGATCGCCACCACATTGATTTTATAAACCGCCCGCAGATTTAGTTTCCCTATTGATTTATTGACAAACTGGGATGGAGCAATTATTTCGAAAATGCTGTAATCTAAGGACAATTCTATAAAATCCATAACGTTTGTTCTAATCAGGTTGTTGGCTAAGCGAATCCCCATATCTTGTTCCGGATATACAATTTTATCTGCCCCAATCTTTTCCAATACTTTTCCGTGTTGGATCGATTGGGCCTTAGCGACAACATAGGGAATTCCCATTTCTTTAAGCATCAAAGTGATCAGGATATTTGCTTCAAGATCATCTCCGATCGCTACTATTGCTACATCTAAATTCCGCACCCCTAATGCCCGGAGTGTCACCTCCTCACGTGCATCGGCCTGTACTGCTTTGGTCACATCATTTATTATGTCATGAACGGCATGTTCGTTCTTATCCATTGCTAAAACATCATGGCCTAATGCACTGAGAGTTTTAGCCACACTGGTTCCGAATCGCCCTAAGCCAATAACCACAAATTGTTTGCGCACTAGGTTCTCCTCCTATCCAATCATGATTCGTTCATCCGGATATTTAATGTGGGCTGCTTGTTTATTTTTTTTCTGGGAAAGTACAAATGCCAAAGTTAAAGGCCCCAACCGCCCTATAAACATCGTTAAAATAATCGCCATTTTACCAACCACGGAAAGAGCGGGGGTGATTCCTAGAGAAAGGCCCACTGTCCCAAAAGCAGATGTTACTTCGAAAAGCACGGTCAGTAAATCTGAGTTTTCGGTGTGTGAAAGAATCGATAATATTAAGAAAATCAAAAATGCGGCTGAAGTTGTTACTGCCCAGGCTTTATGAATAACATCCTTAGGTAAAGTCCGCCCCTCCAAGACAACATGTGGATCACTGCGATAGGTACTCAAGACAGATAAAACAATAGATATAAACGTCGTTGTTTTAATCCCTCCGCCCGTTCCTCCAGGTGAAGCTCCAATAAACATGAGCACAATCATAGAGAGTAACGTTGTATCATACATACCTGCTATATTGATGGTGTTAAATCCTGCCGTCCGAGGAGAAACCGATTGAAAGAAGGCTGCCAGAACCTTTGTCCCTAAAGGGAGTGGCCCTAAGGTCTTTGGATTAGTAAATTCCATGATGAAGATAAATACTGCTCCTAATAAAATCAGGACTCCGGAAACCTGGAGGACTATTTTTGTATGAAGTCTAAACTTATTCCGGTGTGCCAGTAGTTCCGCCATAACAATAAAGCCCAAGCCTCCGAAAATAATCAAAAGCATGATCGTAATATTAACGACGGGATCTCCAACGTAGGCAGTGAGACTGGAAAAATTACCCATGAGATCAAAGCCCGCGTTATTAAACGCTGAAATAGAATGAAAGACACCATAATAAAGCGCTTTTCTAAAGCCAAAATCGGAATACCAGCGTAACGATAGAATGAGGGCACCAATTGCTTCAAAAGCAAAGGAAATCAGCAGGACAGACTTCGTTAATCGAACGACCCCTTCGAGTGAAACCTGGTTTAGCGCCTCTTGCAACAACAATCGTTCTTTAAGGGTAATTTTCTTTCCTAATATCATGGCAAACAGGGTAGCAAAGGTCATAAAACCTAGTCCACCCACTTGAATCAAGAATAGAATAACCCATTGGCCAAAGAGCGTAAACGTCGTCGCTGTATCCACTACCACTAACCCTGTAACACAAACTGCCGAGGTTGCTGTAAAGACGGCATTCAAAGTAGTTAATCCCAATCCATCCTGAGTTGCTTGAGGTAAGGTCAGTAATAACGCTCCAAACAGAATAAGAACAGCAAATCCCAAGACTAAAACTCGAGATGGTGTCATGATTTTCCCTAATCCGTTCAATCCCTTTTCCTCCAAGTGAGTCTGCATTACAATAAACGATATCCTACCCCTGGTTCGGTAATAATATGCCGTGGGCGGGATGGGTCACGTTCCAGTTTTCGCCTTATCTGACCAATATATACTCGTAAGTACTGTACTTCTTTCTCATAAGACGGTCCCCATACAGTACGAAGTAAATAACTGTGGGTCATAACTTTTCCTGCGTTAATCGCCAGATTTTTTACGATCTCATATTCCGTTAAGGTAAGCTTAATCTCGTGATCATCCCTTGTGACCCGGCGATGTAATAAATCAAGGGTCAAGTCTTCAAAATGCAAAACTGGCTCTTCCTCTACCCCGACAGTGTGACGCATTGCCGCTCGAATTCGAGCTAACAATTCCCCCATCCCAAAAGGTTTCGTCACGTAGTCATCCGCGCCAAAGTCCAAGGCCGTAATTTTATCACTCTCCTGTTCCTTGACCGAAAGAATGATAATAGGAACCTTAGTCCATTCTCGCAACTGACGCACTACATCTAGCCCATCGATATCGGGTAACCCTAAATCTAAGACGACTAGGTCCGGACTGAACATCGCTACTGTCTCAAGACCCTCGCTACCCGTCCTAGCATCTTTCACTACATAGCCGTGGCTGGTTAAGGCCACCCGCAAAAATCGCCGAATTTGTGTATCGTCATCAATAATCAAAATCCGCTGACCTTTGTTTTCCATCTTACTCTCCTTCATTCATCTCAGGCACAATCCCCAAAAACTGGTCGGTTAACGGCAAGGTAAAGGTAATTGTTACACCGCCAAGTTTATTATTTTCGGCCCAAATATCCCCGCCATGTGCTTCAATAAGTCCTTTACATATTGCCAGACCGAGCCCCGTTCCACTTACTTGTAAAGGGGAACTAAGTCGATAAAACTTATCAAAGACCTTGCTTAAATCCGCCTCAGGAATACCATGGCCCCGATTAGCGACCACGATCTCCAGTTGATTTCCTTGTTGCCGGATCGAGATCATGATTTTGCTAGCAGCTTCCGAGTACTTAAGTGCATTATCCAGCAAATTGATCAACACCTGCTCTATCAAAATCCCATCAGCTTGCACCAAGGGTAGGCCTTCCTGAATATCAATATCCAAAGGCCGTCGAGTTAAGGTGTCTCCAAGCCTATTGATCGCCACTCCAATGATATCTTGAAGATCGCACCATTCTTTATTTAATCTAAGCATACCGCTTTCTAGTCGTGCCATATCTAATAAGTTACTGATAAATCGATTCATTCGTTCAGCCCCATGGAGAATTGTTTTAAGCAACTCATTGCGGACCTCGGGACTATAGATGACATTTTTATCTTCTAGAAGCCCGGTAACGGCCCCAATTATGGAAGCCAGTGGTGTCCGCAAATCATGAGAAAGTGAATTAAAAAGAGCCGTGCGCAAGCGTTCAGACTCTACTAACGAAAGGGACTCTCTGGCTTGTTCCGCTAATTTCACTCGATTGATGGCTATGGCAGCCAATCCCGTAAAGGCTTCTAATAAGCGAATTCGCTCAGGGTCAAATTGCGCATTGCTTTCATTGATCTTAATCCCAAGAACTCCTTGTGTTCCCTGTTCTGTGCTTAGTGGCAAATATAGGGCCTTAGCAGTGCCTAAGGTCTCCGTTCCATGACCCGCTTTTAGTCCCCTTTCATAGACCCAGGTGGCAACTGAAAGTTCACATTTATCTAGGGAATTGTTAAGCACAGAATCCTTTCTCAGTACCAGTTGAGCCTTTTCATTAGGTAAAAGCAACATAACTTGCCCCTCTAACGTTTTGGAGACATTACTAACAATACAATCTAACACAGCATCTAGGTTATCGACTGCGGCGATATCTCGGCTTAGAGAATATAGCGCTGAAATGTTATTCTCCCGCTGCCGAGAATAATTCACCTGTTTTTTTAACCGATCCGATAGAGTTCCCGTAATCAACCCCACCAACATGAAAATAGCAAAGCTGATTAGATAACGGAGATCAGCAACGGTAAATTTAAAAAATGGAGGGACAAAAAAAAGATCAAAGGCCATTGTCCCCATTAAAGCAGTGACAATGGCGGGAAGGGTTCCCCAGAGTGCCGCACTTATAAGAATAGGCAGTAGATAGAGCAAAGAAATATTAACCAGCCCTAAATAGGGATGTACCCAGGTGAAAACTAAAGTCATCCCAATAATCATCAGACTAGATGCCAAATAAGGAACTATCTTCGGAGAATACCACAGCTGTGGTTTAGTACCTGCTTCTTCTCCATTCTTCACTGCCTTAAGCTGGGCTTTTCCTACCGCTTGTTGGCGTCCAGGGATAACATGAATACTAATGCCCTGACTTTGCCGAATCACTTTATCCACGACCGAGCCATGGATTATCTCCCAAAAGCGCGTATGCGCCGGTTTGCTAATAATTATCTGGGAAACATTGCGTTTCCTAGCCAACTCTAAAATAGCCTCCGCTACACTATTCCCGGTTAGACCAATCACTTCCGCGCCCAGTTCTTCAGCTAAGCGGAGGTTTTTGGCAATTGAATCTTTTTCAGCCTCACTACTGGGAAGTCGGCGCAGAGTTTCGACATGCACGGCAAATAATTGCCCTTGTACCTTCTCGGCCATTCTTTTAGCAATCCGAATCAACTGAGCTGAGAAGGGACTTGCACTTATACACACCAAAATCTTTTCTCCCGTCGGCCATGGCCCATTGATTCCATGGACTTGCCTATAGGATTCAAGCTGACGATCTACTCGTTGAGCTGTATAGAGAAGAGCCAACTCCCTTAGAGCGTTGATATTGCCAGGTCGAAAGAAATCTTTTAAACCCTCTGTTTCCTGATCCGAAACATAAACTTTACCATCCTTTAACCTTTGAATTAACTCTTCGGGTGGGATATCAATCAGTTGAATTTGCGACGCAGCTTCTAAGACTTGGTCGGGGACAGTCTCTCGGACGGCAACCCCGGTGATTTGGGTTACAATATCATTGAGTGTCTCTAAGTCTTGAATATTCAAGGTAGTGTAAACGTTAATCCCCGCTGACAATAATTCTTTGACATCCATGTAACGCTTTTTATGCCGCGATCCTTCCACGTTGGTGTGGGCCAGTTCATCGATCAAGACAAGCTGAGGGCGACGTGTCAGGACTGCATCCAAATCCATTTCGAAAAATATACGATCCACATATTCTTGAGATCTCCTGGGGATGACCGTTAAGCCGTTGAGCATCGCCTCGGTATCTGCTCTGCCATGAGTTTCTACTAGACCCACAACTACATCTACACCTTCGGACAATTTACCTAAAGCTGATTCTAACATTGCATAAGTTTTTCCGACCCCTGAAGCTGCCCCTAAGAAAATTGTAAGGTTTCCTTTTACCATTTATATCATCACCCTCGTTATTTCCGCGTACTTCATTATTGTCTAACAAAAGCAACCTTTCATACTGAATGCAGCCTTATTATAAATCAATTACCCATATAAAAGACGTAAAGATTATAGAGAAGAGCATAAAGAAACTATAAAGATTTTCAGTTTATCAAAGTGGAGTATTTATTAAGAAAAATGAAACAACATAATCAGAGGGCCTCAAGGTTACCTTGAATAAAAGAAATCCCTCAAAGCAGTTCATATCAGGGGTTCAAGGATTATAAAGTGACAGAATAGGGAAGTAGAAGTAGAAGTAGAAGTAGAAGTAGAAGTAGGTAAAGGCATATATAAAACTTGTCTCTATGGGAATAAATTACATACTGATTTTCAGAGATTAGGGCAACTTAAGTATAATTTGAAAAAGGAGGATGTAATTAATGGGATTTTTTTCAAACGTTATTTGGAAGTTAACTAAAGCTGGAAAGTGGCTTAAGTTAAGGTTTTTACTTCTTCGTGAAAGAATATAAACGTATGTGTAAAGGTGCTCAAATTCAAGCTAGGGTCAGATAAGAAAAATAACCTGACCCCAGCTTTTTGTTGCTATAAAAATTTAGTGAATAAATTATCTAGGTCATTTTGTAATAATACTTGTAATATGTTGGGCGTGTAGGGAGGAATATCCTTAAGTCTGCCGAAGTAAGTTCAAGGTAGTTTAAGAATAATTTTAAAAAAAGTAGTATTTTCCCATAATCCTTTTTACGATAAGAAAGTAGTAGATAGTTAGGCAATTCCCTTTTAATGTAGAAGATTACTTGAAAGACATTAGGGAGGGGAGGTTTTATATGGATCTTAGCAACATAAAACGCCGCTCTAACACAGTGAATACAACGCGGTTAATTATAGGGACTATATTACTAAGCCTTGCTATAGGGCTCACTTTAGGAATTCACGCCGGCGGCATATTGATTATAGTTGCTATCCCACTCATGGGGACTTGGTTGCTGGTTAGAGAGATTAAAAAGCAATTAACTTCATTTGCTGAGGCAATACTCCAAGATAACTTTGTTCAGATTGATACCGGATTTCTGCCAGAATTGACGCCGTTATTGTATGCAGTCAAAGCACATTCTCAGCAACTTCGAACCTTTGAAGCCATAGTAAAAAACTCCAATGATTCAATTACGACAGTTGATCTGGATTATAAAATAACGAGTATTAATCCAGCAGCGCAAAAGATGTATGGCTACACGGCTTCAGAAGCTTTAGGGCAAGAGATTACACTTTTGTCGGTGCCCGAGGATATTTTAGAATTCAAGCAAATTCTTGAGCGGGTAAAATTAGGTGAAGAAATTATCGGCTATGATATGAAGCGTCAGAAGAAAGATGGTAAGGTAATCGATGTCTCGTTGAGTATTTCACCAATTAGATATGATCGAAGTCTGATAACCGGTATCATGGGTATCCATCGTGATATTACAGAACGTAAAAAAATGGAAGCGGAGATGCAAAAGCTTGATGGTTTAAATCTAATCGGCCAGATGGCTGCGAGTATAGCCCATGAAATAAGGAATCCTATGACAACAGTCCACGGTTTTCTTCAGCTACTAGGAACGAAACCGGTGCTGCTAGAGTATAAGGATTATTTTCAACTCATGATCGAAGAATTGGATCGCTGCAATTCAATTATTACGGAGTTCCTTTCCTTAAGTCGAAACACTCCCCTAGATCTTAGAATGCAGAATCTTAATACTATCCTTAATAAACTACTACCGATGTTACAAGCTGATGCTCTAAGGAAAGAGCAAATTATTCTCGTTGAACTCGAAGAGATCCCTAACCTCGAATTAAATGAGCAAGAAATTCGACAAGTTATCTTAAACTTAGCCCGTAATGCCTTAGACTCTATGCTGGCAGGTGGGGTTCTGACAATAAGAACCTATCTAGAACAGGATTACATTGTATTAATGTTTCGCGATCAGGGATCTGGCATACCAAGGCGAGTTCTTGAAAATATGGGTAAACCTTTTTTGACCACGAAAGAAAACGGTACAGGTTTAGGATTGCCAGTGTCTTATAACATCGTGTATCGTCATGGAGGTGCGATATACGTCGAAACAGGAACCGCAGGTACTACATTTTTTATTAAACTCCCTGTTAAAAAGTAACATTTGGCTTAATAAATTATGGCCCCTTAATCAACTTGCAAAAAACATTTAAATATATCTGCCATATTACGACAAATAATTGTATATTAATGGATATTGTGTTCTTGCCATTTCCCTCAAAAAGAATTAAAATTCTTCTTGAGGATGTTAATTCAGGAGGAATCCACGTGGAAAAGAAACTTTTGAAAAGAATAGAGGAACTACGTAAGAGACTCAATAAATTCGCTCTAACTCGTAACCTCATTGATCACGAGGTTGTAGAGGTTAGTCAGCAGTTAGATCGCTTACTCAACCAATACCAAAGGATCAGTACTTATCAACAGTTAAGCTTTTGGTAATCATAGGAATAATAGTGATAAGAGACACCACAAGAAGACTTCTTGCGGTGTCTCTAACTTTTATAGTCAACTCGTTCTGGAAGCGTGGAAGTGTTGAATGTGGGAATTTTTAAGAATAGTGTTATTTTCTGCGAATTGCTTTCACAAGTTCATTGATCACTAACGGCATAATTGAGAGTACCAAAACGAATGCCCAGTCCATAAAAGTCAGAGGATAAACTTTAAATATTGACGCTAAGGCTGGCACTGTAATTACAATCACTTGGAGCAAAATCCCTAGTATTATGGAATAAATTAAGTTTTTATTTGTGAACAGTCCCAGTTGGAAAATCGATTTATCGGGATGTCTCATGTTTAAAGAATGAAACAGTTGAGAGATACTTAAGACTGCGAAGGCCATTGTTTGGGCATGCATTAAGGAATCAGGGTATATCTTGTTTCCTATGGCAAAGGCGATTAAGGTTAAAATTCCGATTAAAGAACCATTTAAGATCAGCCTTACACCAGCACCTTCTGCAAATAGGGTTGCTTTTGGATCACGGGGTTTTTTATCCATGACTGTCGGATCTCCAGAATCTACACCTAAGGAAAGAGCTGGAAGGGTATCAGTCACTAAATTGACCCATAAAATATGGATGGGTCTTAGTGGAGAAGCCCAGCCTAATAAGATCGCTAGGAAGAGAGCAATAACTTCTCCCAAATTACAAGATAATAAAAAGATGATCGACTTTTTTATATTGTTATAGATATTACGGCCTTCTTTAATCGCCGAAACAATCGTTGAAAAGTTGTCATCCGTTAAAACAATGTCGGCAGCACCCTTGGCAACATCTGTTCCTGTGATTCCCATGGCTACTCCAATATCAGCAGCTTTTAAAGAAGGTGCATCGTTCACTCCGTCCCCCGTCATAGAAACTATGTTTCCCTTGGATCGAATCGCTTTGACAATGGTTACCTTGTGCTCCGGAGAAACTCGTGCAAAGACAGATAAACGTTCGATTTTATCATTTAACTGATCTTGAGTTAGTTTATCCAGCTCAGAACCAGAGATAACTTCCTCGATATCATTAGAAATACCGAGTTCTTTAGCTATGGCGAAGGCAGTGTTTTTATGATCTCCCGTGATCATAATGGTTTTGATGCCAGCCTTTTTACAAAGGGCTATGGAGTCTTTGACTTCTAGTCGAGGAGGATCAATCATTCCGACAAGCCCAATAAACGTTAAGTTCTCTTCTATAATATCACCCTTTGAGGGAACAGTAGCGAGTGACTTATAAGCAGCACCTAGGACTCTTAGGGCACCATCGGACATTGTGTTCGAGGCTTCCAGAAGTTCGTTTTTAAGTTCTTCGGTTAACGTCACCGTTTCTCCATTTAGGTAAGCGGTCGTTGAAATTTTCAACAAACTGTCTAAGGCACCTTTGGTCATGACCATGAATCGATTTTCATGATTATGGATAGTGGTCATCAATTTTCGATCCGAATCAAACGGAATTTCTTGGACCCTTGGATGGGATTTCTCTAAAGCATCTTTAGAAATGTCAAACTTCGCTCCAGCCTCTACAAGGGCGATTTCAGTTGGATCTCCTGTGTTAGTCGTCTCTGAGTAGGTAGAATCGTTACATAAAACTAAATTTTCTAGAAGAAGTTTATGAGCATCTTTAGTCAAATCTAAGGATGCTATGTCCGCTAAAAAATTGTCAGCAAAGAAGTGGGTGACTGTCATTTTATTTTGGGTAAGTGTTCCGGTTTTGTCAGAGCAAATAATTGATACAGATCCTAAAGTTTCTACTGCAGGGAGTTTTCTGACGATCGCGTGTTCTTTGATCAGTCGTTGAACACCCATAGCAAGGACAATAGTAACAATAGCGGGTAATCCTTCAGGAATTGCTGCGACAGCCAAACTAAGAGCAATTAAAAACATTTCGTAAAGATCTCTATCTTGAAGAACTCCTACTAAAAACATAAGGGCACAAATACTTATGGCTGCGATGCCTAAGATTTTCCCTAACTCCTCAATTTTCTTTTGAAGAGGGGTTTGCTCGTCTACTGATTCTTCGAGCATGGTGGCAATTTTTCCAATTTGAGTATCCATTCCTGTAGCAACAGCGATGCCGACTCCACGACCATAGGTTGCCAAGGTGGACTTAAACGCCATATTTTTTTGATCCCCAAGAGGGGTATCCTCAGCTTCAATAAGTAAATTTGCCTGTTTATCTGAGGGAACGGATTCCCCGGTAAGTGCTGATTCCTCAATCTGAAGATTGGCTGTTTCTATAAGGCGGAGGTCACAAGGAATGTATCTTCCAGCATCGATTATCACGACATCCCCAGAGACTACTTCTTGAGAAGGAATTTCCTTTAATGTCCCATCTCTTTTCACTAATGCTTTAGGAGTCGAAAGCTTTTTCAAGGCATCGAGAGCTTTTTCGGCCTTAGATTCTTGGATGACCCCTACGATGGCATTAATAAGAATCACAATTCCAATAATAACAGCATCGCTTATTTCCCCAATAAATCCAGAAATAAGAGCAGCACCGATTAAAATATAGATCATGATATTGTTTAGTTGAGAGAGGAAAATCCTAAGTAAAGTTTTAGGCTTCTTAGTTACTAACTCATTTAAACCGTACTTTTCTCGTCGTTGAATTACTTCATTCTCAGATAAACCGGTGGTTGAGTTTACTTCCAATTCCTTTAGTACATATTCGGTATTTTTATTAAACCACATAATATCACCTCTTGATTAAGTATTCGCAGAAAAATAAAAAAAAGACTTATATAAACATTATTTTTATACCAACTTGTATAGCCTAGCAAACCTCCCTCTTCAAACGATTGATGCATCTAGCATGTCACGGATCCTCCTTGGATGATTATGGCACAATTTGTGCAACAATACCAAGACTATGCACTTTTAGAAGGGAATGATAAAACTAAGATGTGCGTTTATTCTTTGGAAGGATTATAATAAAACGAGTGACAGAGGAGGTAACAATGAACTATATAGTGTTTGATTTGGAATTCAATATGTTTTTTAAATTCAAAGAAGGGGATTATGCAAATCCAGCTTTGAAAAGTGAAATCATTCAAATCGGAGCGGTCAAACTCAACGAACGATTGGAGACCATTGGCGAGTTCAATTTAATCGTTAAGCCAGTGATTTATAAGAGAATAAACCCCTATGTTAAGAAGAAAACGACGATCAATACAAGGCAGGTTAGTCAAGGAACCCCTTTCAATCAAGCAATCAAGAGCTTTAGTTCATGGCTTGGAAAGGACTCTGTTTTATGCTCTTGGGGACATGATGATATTTTAGGTTTAAGAGATAATTGCCAGTTTTTTGGCTTTGGCTCACTATCCTTTGACAGATTTATTAATATTCAGCAAATCTATATGAATCATGGGGTTATAACAATGCAACCAAGTCTAGAAAATGCCGTGGAAGCCTTAGGGATTGAAAAAACTTTTCCCTTTCACGATGCATTAAGTGATGCTTTCTATACCTCAGAGATTTTCAAAAAGGTCTTTGATTTTTCTGAAGGGGCCATAATAAACTGGGAAAAGAACCAAATCGAAAATGAAATAAAAGTTAAAGAGTTGAAGGCTTTCCTTGACAAAGTGACTATATCATGTCCGCAATGTTCCAAACTTATAGAGAAAGATAAGGAAGTCACTAAAACAAAGAAATATTTTGCCTTTGGCTATTGTACAGAATGCAAGCACCAAATTCGACTTGTTTCTAGAATCGTGCACAGTAGTGGGGAGTACAGCATAATTTCCAAAAATTCTATCTATAAAACAGAAGAAGCATCAGAGTGAGGATGATAATAAGATAAGCTTGTAATGAAATCTTCAATAATTATCGACAAAAGACCTTGTCAACGATACGTTTATTGTTTATACTATGCTTAGAAAATTTAATTACTACAGGTGCCTCACTATGAGGAGAATAGGGAAGTCGGTGTAAGTCCGGCGCGGTCCCGCCACTGTAAACGGGGAGCAAGAAGTATATAACCACGGGGTAGTTCCCGGAAGGTGCTTCAGACGTGTTGATCCGTAAGCCAGGAGACCTGCCTGTAGTTAGTAAAGCCTACCTTGTCGAAGAACCAAGAGTAGCGTGAATGAGATTATGGAAAAGTCTCTAGTCACTGTGTGATTAGAGGCTTTTTTTGTTTTTTCACTCCAGAATGTTCTTTTCAAGGTAATGACTCCAAACATAGAAAGGAGAGTTTATGGTGTTGACGTTAATGGAAATGGCCCAAGAGGGTCGGGAAATCCCGTTGTTTACCTTGGTAGCACGAAGCGAACAAATGAATGTCCAACTACTTATGGAACGGGTTGCTACCGGACGGATTGTTATTCCCTATAACCGTCATCACAAGCCCCAAAGACCTCAAGGATTTGGGCTAGGCCTAAGTACCAAGGTTAGTGCCAGTATTGGCTTAGCTACAGACGAGGATAGTCTTACGGATGAACTATTTAAAGTGGATGAGGCCATCAGGGCAGGAACCAATGCTATCATGGATTTGAGTACAGCCGGCAATATGGACGAGGCAAGGCGGACAATTATAAAAAGAGTACCGTTGCCTTTAGGTACACTACCCGTTTATCAGGCTTTTGCTGAAGCTGTACATACTAAGGGTTCAGCCTTAGCACTTGAGCCAGATGATTTTTTCAAGGTTATGGAACGCCAAGCTGCCGATGGAGTGGATTTTATGGCTTTGCATAGCGCCCTTCACTCCGGATTATTTAAAACGGCTAAGGAAGACCAGCGGGTCCTAAATCTGGTCAGCCGAGGCGGGTCCTTGCTAATGGGCTGGATGCTTTATCATAACAAGGAAAACTTTTTGTTTACTATGTTTGACCGCATCCTGGAAATTGCCAAAAAGTATGAAGTGACCTTAAGTTTAGCAGATGCTATGCGACCAGGTGCAGGTGCCGATTCATTATGTCGTTCGCAGGCAGAAGAACTCGTTATTTTAGGCGAGTTGGTGAAGCGAAGCAGACAAGCAGGGGTTCAAATCATGATTAAGGGACCTGGTCACACTCCACCTAATCAAATCGCGACTACGGTTAAATTTGAAAAACAAGTATGTCAAGGTGCTCCGTATTTTGTCTTCGGTCCGGTATCGACGGATGTAGCCCCAGGATATGACGAAATAACAGCTGCTATTGGAGGAGCGATGGCTGGTGCTGCTGGAGCAGACATTCTCTGCTATGTCACACCCGCTGAACATATAGGTTATCCCAATGCGCAGGATGTCTATCGGGGAGTGGTGGCTTCGCGTATTGCTGCTCATGTAGCTGATCTAGCCAAAGGGTACCCAGGAGCAGAAAAATGGGACCTGAAAATGAGTCAAGCACGGCGGGCGCAGAATCTAGAGGCTCAGAAAACGTTAGCTTTAGATCGAGAAAGGCTTAAAGATTTTCACTCAAGCGAAAAACCTTTCTGCAAAAAATGCGAAAAGGGTTGTGCTATGGCTGTAGCGGGCGAGTTCTTTCAAGAACTGCCGTGGGAGTGCTGAGGCGAGGTTCGAGGTGCGTGGTTCGAAGTAGTGAACTCATTCAACTAAAGTTGAACATCGAGACTTCGGTGGGGGAGTCTCACGATTGGATGAATAACGATGATCGCAATCACATTTGTCCCTGGATAAGTTCAGCTAAGCTAAGCACTACATGAAGTTGGTAAAATTATTTTCATAAATGAAAAAATAGAATTTGAATGGAGAGATTAAAATGACACAACTTATTAAAGCAAGACAAGGTATTATTACGCCTGAGGTAGAGAGATTAGCTAAGGTAGAAGGGCTTACAGCGGATCAGTTATGTGAGAAGGTAGCTCAAGGTCGGGTCGTGATCTTAAAGAACAATCAACGCAAGAACTCGGTCGCGATTGCAGTAGGGGAAGGACTTCGCACCAAAGTGAATGCTAACGTCGGGACGTCACCGGACTGTGTAGACTTCGCGGATGAGATTCATAAAATAAAGGTTGCCGTTGCGGCTGGTGCGGATTCGATTATGGAATTAAGTATTGGCGGAGATGTTGATGCCTTCCACCGTCAAGTACTCGATAACTTCACATTACCTGTCGGTTCTGTTCCAAGCTATCAAGGTGGTATGGAGAGTATTGCTAAGCACGGAAGCGTTGTCGGTATGACTGCTGAGGATATGTTTGAAATGATTGAACGTCAGGCAAAGCGGGGCATCGATTTTATGGCTATTCATGCTGCTTTAAATATGTCTATTATTGAACGATTAAAAAATCAAGGACGAATTACAGATATAGTAAGTCGTGGAGGGGCCTTTTTAACTGGCTGGATGTTTCACAACGAGCAAGAGAATCCGCTCTATGCTCAATTTGATCGTGTGCTAGAGATTTGTAAAAAATACGATGTAACACTTAGTGTTGGAGATGCGATCCGACCTGGTTGTATCGAAGATTCTCTGGACCGTGCCCAAGTTCAAGGTTTGATTGTGGCTGGAGAATTGGTGCAACGAGCCTTAGAAGCGGGGGTTCAGGTGATGGTAGAAGGCCCGGGCCATGTCCCTGTAGATCAAATCCCAGCCACGATTTTGCTCCAAAAACAACTCTGTCATCATGTTCCGTACTATATACTTGGCAATTTAGTTACGGATATTGCGCCGGGTTATGACCATATCACAGGAGCCATTGGAGCTACAGCGGCTGCTATGGCAGGTGCAAACTTCATTTGCTATGTCACACCAGCCGAACATCTGCGCTTACCAACCGCTGAAGATGTGCATGCAGGGGTGATTGCTATTCGCATCGCCACTCATGCTGCCGATATAGTTAATGGTGTTAAGGGTGCACGGGAATGGGACTTAGCCATGGCTCATGCTCGTAAAGCATTAGATTGGGAAAAACAAATTGAACTGTCCATTGATCCTCCAACAGCTCGCCGGATCCGAGGAGAGCGTAACGAAGAGGGAGCGGAAGCTTGTTCTATGTGTGGAGGTTTCTGTGCCATGAAATTAGTTGGGGAACACCTTGGGAAAACTGGAGGAACTTGCTAACTGCGAGAAGAGGACATTATAGACAAGGAGGGTGAGGTAAATGAGCCAAATTGGGGTCATTATGGGAAGTGATTCAGATTATCTAGTTATGGAGGAAGCCCTGGAAGTTCTTCGTCAATTTGGAGTTCCTTTTGAAGTTATAATTTCTTCTGCCCAAAGAACCTTAAAACGAACAGTTGATTGGGTAAAAGGTTTTGAAGCCCAAGGTGGAAAACTCATTATCGCGGCGGCAGGTTTAGCGGCCCATTTGCCAGGGGTTGTTGCTGGTGCAACGATTTTACCTGTCATCGGTGTACCTATGAACAGTGGAGCCATGGAAGGAATCGACGCCCTTTACTCCATAGTACAAATGCCCCCGGGAATTCCTGTGGCGACCGTAGGCATCGGCGCTGCAAGGAATGCGGCGTTGCTTGCGGTACAGATTCTAGCGATCCAAGATAGTGCCTTGAGTATTAGGGTTAAAGACTATCGAACTCAGATGCAAAGGGATATCGAGGCGAAGGACGAAGCGTTGCAGAAGCGGTTAAGCGAAGAAATTTGAAGACTAAGCACTAAACTAAGGGGAGGGGGGCAAACGTGTTCGACTTTAGAGAGGATACACCGAAAGAGGAATGCGGAGTCTTTGGGATCTATGCCCCCACTCTGGAGGTTGCTCGTGTAACGTACTACGGGCTCTATGCTCTGCAACACCGAGGACAGGAGAGTGCTGGAATCGCTGTTTCAGATGGACGAAGCATTGATGTGCATAAAGGAATGGGCTTGGTATCGGAAGTGTTTTCAGACCATGTTGTGGATTGCTTGAAGGGGAAAATGGCAATCGGACATGTCAGATACTCCCCAAAGGGTTCAAAGCTGCTTGCGAATGCTCAGCCTTTGGTAGTACACTACCAAAAAGGCATGATGGCCTTGGCTCATAATGGAAGTTTAACCAATGCCTTAGAACTACGTGAAGAACTGGGGAAAAACGGGGCAGTTTTCCAAACAACGATTGATAGCGAAGTGATGATTAACCTCATTACTCGCTATCGCCGGGAGTCCTTGGAAGATGCGCTGCTTAAGACCATGATGGATCTACGTGGAGCGTATGCCGTGGTTATCTTGGCAGAGGATAAACTTATTGGACTCAGGGATCCCCATGGCGTTCGTCCCTTATGTATTGGGCGTATCGGCGATGGGTATTGCTTGGCCTCAGAAAGTTGTGCTCTCGATACCATTGGTGCAGAGTTTGTGAGGGATGTGGAGCCCGGTGAAATTGTGGTGATCGATGAAGAGGGACTCCGCTCACACCAGAGATTTTCTAAACTAGAACGCACGTCGTGTGCCTTTGAATATATCCATTTTGCCCGACCGGACAGTACAATTGATCAGCTGAGTGTCTCGGAAAGTAGACGTCAGATGGGCATTGAACTGGCCCGTGAATATCCAGTCGAGGCGGATCTTGTGATTGCGGTCCCAGACTCCGGGACTGCTTCTGCCTTGGGGTATGCCACAGCACTGGGGCTTTCCTTTGGAGAAGGGGTTATTAAAAACCGTTATGTCCATCGAAGCTATATTCAACCGACTCAACAAATGCGAGAAGTGGACGTTCGTCTGAAGCTCAATGCTAATGCAAGTGTCCTGAAAAATAAGCGCGTTGTTATGATTGATGATTCGATTATCCAAGGAACCACCAGTTCGAAACTAGTGGAAATGGCCAGAAAAGCAGGGGCCAAAGAAGTACATTTTCTAATCAGTTCTCCTCCGGTAGCCTATCCGTGCTTCTATGGGGTTGACACGGTAAAACGAGAAAAACTCATTGCCAATCAATTGGATATAAAGGGAATTCGGGAGTTTGTAGGAGCAGATTCGCTACACTATATCTCTGAGGAAGGCTTGCTTCGAGCACTTGGGACGGACTGTGTTTGCTTAGCCTGTTTTGATGGAGCGTATCCCATTCCGGTTTGAATTTAATGAGACTAAAAAAGTGACATTTAGTGGACGCAATTGGAGATCCTGAGGGGAGGTAATAAAGATGGGATCGACACCCTTTTTTCGGCATAATCCCCAGGGTGTAGGACCTCAGTATTTGGAAGACCTGGCAACAGGGTACTGGTTTTCTGAGGCACTGTTTACGGCTGTTGAACTGGAAGTCTTTACTTTTCTGGAGTCTGAAGGCATGACGACTGACGAAATTTCGGGAGTACTGGATATGCCTCCGCCTGGTCTGGAGCGTTTTCTTCAAACCCTTTGCTCTATAGGGCTCGTGGTTTGTGAGGGTAAATGTTATTATAATACCAAACTTGCCAGCGACTATCTTGTCCCTGGTAAGAGTGGGTATCAAGGAGATTCGATCCTTTGGCGTAAAGGCCTTAGGCTAGGATGGCAGGACCTTACCGAATGCCTTAAGGCTGGCGGCAGAGTGAATTTTCCAGTCGAAGAAGAGGGTCAAGAGCAGTTTGCCAAGCGGATCCGTAAGTATATCAATGCTATGGATAATATTGCTATAACTAAGGTGGCAGAGATTCTGCCCTTCTTCGAGGGGCTTGATCTGAAGGGGGCGATACTTGATATAGGGACCGGCTCTGGGGCGATTGCCGGCGGTTTTATGGAGAGTTTTCCTTCTTTATCGGCAACTTTAGTGGATATTCAGGAAGTCCTCAGCTATACACAGGAGTTGATGGACAAGAAGGGGTTGGGGAAACGGGTTTCCTACATACCGAGCAATATTTTGGAACCTTGGTCTGTTGCTAAGGAAGGGTTTGACTTGGTCATTCTCTCAAATATTATTCACGCCTATTCAGAAGAAGAGATTCCTCTAATCTTGGACCGTGCAGCAAATTGTCTCAAGTCGGAAGGGCTCCTAGTCATTCATGATTTCTTCCCTGAGCACTTCTCTGCTAAGGCTGCTCTGCTCGATCTAAATATGTTTATCAATACCTACAATGGCAGGATCTTTTCTGGAACATGGGTAAAAGAACAATTAGCCATGTCAAAATTGTATACAACCGAGCTCATCCCCTTAGCGACGGACACTGCGTTAATCTTCGCGGCTAAGGACAAAAAGAAACTGGCGAGTCTCCGTCTGGATGAGAAAACCCGTCTAATTGCTAGGGTTAAAGCGATGGGATTTAGAGAAGTTCTTCCTATCGATAGAGAAAGCATCCATGTTGCTGACTGGACGGATCTCCGCTGCCAGTTTGGCTGTGATCGGTACGGACATGCCCACTGCCCACCCAATAGTCCCTCACCTCAAAAAACGAGGGAGGTACTGCAAGACTTTTCACACGCTCTGCTTCTGGAGGGGGAACCTCCAGGAAACGTGTTTCAGAGCCGAGTCTTGGACGCTGAAAGAGAAGCCTTTTTAGCAGGATTTCATAAGGCGTTCGCTTATTGGGCCGGCCCATGCCTTCTTTGCGCAACTTGTGCTGTGGGCGCTACCGACGGGAAGTGTCGCAATACACGGGATGCTAGGCCTTCGATGGAGGGGGCGGGTATTGATGTCTACGAGACCGTTCGACGGGCGGGCCTTAATCTTCGAATTTTACGCGACAAGGGCGAGTTCGTCAGATATTTTGCCTTGTTGTTATTGGAGTGAATTAACGTGCGTGTTCTGATGATCCAAACCCCTTCAGTAGAAGACCTCTCTCAGGAAAGAGTCTATCCTATCGGGATTGTCCTTCTGGCTGGCCGCCTTCAAGGGTATGGTCATGAGGTGAGTATCTTGGACATGAACCTGGAAAGAGATCCTTATGGAGCGCTGAAGGAGAAGCTATTGACGTTTCAGCCTGAGGGGATTGGTTTATCCCTGCGTAATATTGATCCGCTGGGCAATAAAACCAGCTCGCTGATATCTCCCTTTATTGTTACGGTTCGGTTGATTGCCGCCGTTCTGCCCCATGCTTGGTTGATTGTGGGCGGCACCGGCTTTTCCCTTTTTCCAGAACGGCTGATGCTAGAGGTGCCTGAATTAGATTACGGAATTGTAGGAGAAGCAGAAGTAACCTTTCCTGCTCTGCTCCGCTCTATAGACAATCCACCGCCTTTGCCAGGGCTCTGTCGGCGAGAGGGCCTGAAGGTGAGCGTTTCACCGCCTGCCACTAATTTTGATATGGCGAACTATGTCCCAGCGAATCGACTTTTGCTGGACCCTGAGCTTTATAAAGGGATTAACAACTACGTTCCCACGATTGGAATTGAGGCCAAACGGGGCTGTGCGCTTAACTGTGCTTATTGTGTCTATCCGCAGCTTCAAGGGAGGAGATTGCGGTGCCGCCCGACTGCCGCGGTCGTGGATGAAATGGAACTCTTGCATAAGGACTATGGTATTCAGAGTTTTCATTTTACTGATCCTGTACTCAATGTTCCCCATGGTCACCTTGAGGGAATCTGTGAGGAGATACTGCACAGAAAGCTCAAGATTCGGTGGGACGGTTTTATGCGGGAAGACCAGCTTAATGAAAAGAATGTCGCTTTGTTTGAACGGGCCGGGTGTGAATGTTTTTCCTTCTCCCCCGACGGTCTGTGCCAGGAATCATTGGATGTCCTAGGCAAAAACCTTAGTGAGGCGCAAATTTTAAAAGCAGCAAGTCTCGTCGCTCAGACGGACGTTGTCAGTGTCTATCATTTTATGGTCAATGTGCCTGGAGAAACTGAAAAGACCTGTGAAAAAAGTATTCAGTTTGTCGAACAGCTTTATGAATTACACAGTAAGAAAAAGAATCTGGGAACCATTATACTGAATAATATTCGCATTCTACCAGGTACAGCAATCGAAAGAATGGCTAGGTCACAAGGGGTCATCGATGTAGAAACGGATCTGCTCTATCCTACCTATTACAACCCGAAGCCGTTTAATACCTTCAGATACAAGCTGGAAACACTTCAGCAGTGTAGAAACATATTCATGTGGCAGGAAGTGAGGAAGGAAATAAAGTGAAGATACTATTATTAGAGCACCCACGAACCGTCTGCCCGGAACGATGTAACGACATCGCTAATACTCCCCTTTCTTCATGTCTTCATTCTGGTTATGTAGCCGGTATGCTCATAAGTGAAGGGCATGAGGTCGAAATTATTGAAGGATTCCTGGATGGGCTCGACTACCAAGAAATAGAGCGTAGGGTAAAAGCTATACAACCGGACATGATAGGGGTTCATATGGTCTACCATTGGCAGACAGACACGGCCTTGTACGCTTTTCTCCATAAGGTTAAAGCGGAGCAACTCTCCTCGTATATTACGGCTTACGGGTATTATCCGACCACTGACCTTGAAGACATTTTACAGAAGTGCCCGGATATTGATTCAGTGATCCTAGGCGAACCGGAACTAACCTTTGCCATGGTAGTGGAAGCTTTAACAAAAGATTTTACAAAAACTTTAACTAACCAAGGTCTTAAAAATTTACCCGGTCTTGCTCAGAGGGACGACTCGGGTATGATTGTTTTCCAGCGGCGCGAACTGGTGGGTGATCTGAACGCTCTCCCTTTTCCCGTACGAACAGAAGCACTGTTCCGACTGCCCGAAGTAAACCTGCAGGGAAGTAGGGGCTGCTATGGGGGGTGTACTTTTTGCTACATCAACCCTTTTTATGGACAGGGATCTCAGTGGCGTGGGCGAACTCCGGAAAATATCATCGCGGAAATCGATGACTTAATTGCACAACATAAAATAAAGGATTTCTATTTTACCGATCCCAATTTCTTCGGTCCGGGTGAAAAAGGGCAACAACGAGCTTTGCGCTTGGCCACTCTCCTTAAATCCAGAAACATTAGGTTTGGCATCGAGGCCCGGGTTAATGATATTCATGAGGAAACAGTAAGTGCCTTGGCAGAAGCAGGTCTGCGCCATATTCTCATAGGACTGGAGAGCGGTAGTGACAGTTCGTTGAAGCGGATCAATAAGATGACGACGGTTGCCCAGAACGAGAGGGCGATCAGAATCCTCCGCCAATACGGGATCGAACCTAATATTGGGTTTATCATGTTTGAGCCGGATTCAACCTTGGCAGATATCCGGGTCAACTTTGAATTTTTAAAGCGCAATGACCTTATGAAGAATCTGGCGATTACGGCGAACATGCTTTATCACCACCTAATTGTTTTAAAAGGAACGAAGGCTCACCGAGATCTACAGGAGGCTGGGCGTCTGGAGGTCCAAGCATCAACGTATGAAAGTATTGTGACTCTTACTGATCCTAAGGTGACGTCTTTGGCCATGATTATGAGGAGAATTACTAACTTCCTCTTTGATCGTATGGCTGGGATATGGGGTGGGAAGGTTCTGGAACCTGAAAATGCCCAGGACCGATATACAAAGATAAATGGCTTGTTGGTCAACCTATTTGAGGATTCTTTAGTGACCTTGGAGTCTGGGGGAGAGTTTACAGAGGAGCAAGTAGAGACTTTGGTTAAGACAGCCGAAAAAGAGATAGATGGGATTTTGTGATAATCATAGTGTGTATCTCAATCAAAACCACCGCCCTTTCATTTTTGAAAGTCGGTGGTTTTGATGTCGTTTCGGGGCGCACAAGAGAACTAAGGCTTGGTGCATAACAAGCATTATTCCATACTAAAACAATCTATCTGAATTGCAATTAGATGTTCCGGGATATACAATATTATTACAAGTATAGGTATGCTGTATCAGAATGCGGAAATGAAGAATGGAAGTGCAGACATGCAAGGTGAGGGAGTACAAACGGTAGAAAGGGCTTTGGCAATACTAAATTGTTATTCCAACGAAGACGACATCTGGGGAGTCACAGAGTTAAGCAAGAAATTAGAGCTTTCGAAGAGTGTAGTACATAGGATATTGGTTACGTTGTACCGTAATGGATTTCTGGAAAAAGATTACTCTACTGATAAATACCGTCTTGGAATGAAAGTGATTGTATTAGGCAAAGTGGCTTCCAATCAGCTGGGCTTGCGTAAAATTGCACTGCCGATAATGCAAGAGATGGGCAAAGTGACCGGGGAGTCTGTACTCTTAACAAAGAAACAAGGCAAAACAGGTCTAGGATTAGAAATTGTTGAAGGGCCTTACTCAGTAGCGATTCGTGCTGCTTTGGGTATCGGTCTTCCTTTACATAGCGGTGCATCGAAAAAGGCATTGCTGGCCTTCCAAACGCAGGAATTTATAGATACTTATCTTCAAAATGAGAATTTAATTAAGTTCAGCGATAAGAGCCCAATTGATAAGGGTGTACTAAAGGATGAACTCACCCGGATTCGACGTGAAGGGGTTGCTGTATCTGTAGGAGACGTAGATCTTGGATCGTATGGAGTGGCTGCACCCATTTATGACGATAATGGAAATGTTTTCGCAAGTATTTCTGTATCAGGGCGGTCTTTTGGGTTCTTAGAGGAAAGGGCAGAGCAAATTTCGGTTCTGGTAAAAAAAGCGGCCCGCGAGATCTCGGTGAAACTGGGTTATCCTCATCATGGAATCAAGGGTGAGGATTTTGACTAAATGAAAACAAATAAAAGCCGACTCAGATCTTCCTACCTAAATGGTAGGATTTTTTTATTTGGAGAAAACTGGATCGAATTATTCCATTTAATCCTATCGGAATCCTGTGTGGCTAACTATAGTTGCACAGACCTATTCAACAACATTAGGTCAGGAGTTGGGTGGTTTCTATTAAGCAATAGAATAGTTACACTAAAATGAAAATTATGAAATTTCACATAAAGGTGTAGACGGAGAAAAGAGGGATATGTTATAATTATACATAGGAACAGTGTTCCTATTATCGGAATAGTTAACGCAAAATAAGGGAAATAATGCGCATTTCGGCGTTATCAAAGGTTAGGTAATGAACGGGAGGGAGGTCGAGAAAAACTGAGTTTTACCTATCCAAGTTTTTTGACGAAAAATTATAAGAGGAGGGCGAATCGAAAATGTTCAAAAAACTAGCTCTAATTATGGTTGCCATTGTAACTCTGGCTCTGACAGGTTGTGGAAGTCAAGGTGCCGGTGCCACTGGCGGTGCTACCCAAGCCGATACGGGAAAAATTCGAAAAGTGAACATTGCCACGGGGACTACTTCCGGTGCTTATTATCCGATAGGAAATGCCATGGCTAAAATATGGTCGGACAAGGTTCCAGGTGTTAAAGCTTCGGCCCAGTCAACCGAGGCAAGTGCAGCTAATATGAATTTCTTGCAGCAAAAGGAAGCGGACATTGCGTTTACTATGGCCAATGTTGCTGTGTACGCTTATGAAGGTCAGGATTCTTTTAATGGACGGGCCAACAAGGATCTGCGCGGTATGACTTTTCTGTATCCTAATGTGACGCAAATTGTAGTACGCAAGGATTCGGGAATCAACTCTCTCAAGGACCTTCAAGGAAAGAGATTTGCCCCAGGGGCCACTGGGAGCGGGACAGTAACAAACTCTAAAGAAGTCTTAGGAGTTTATGGACTAAATTTTTGGGAGAAGGATAAGAGTAATGTAAAAGCCGACTTCGTTGGATTTACTGAAGCGGCCGAATTGTTAAAAAATAAGCAGGCCGATGCCGCTAATTTCTCCGGTGCTATGCCTTTAGCGGCGATTATGGATGTCTCCAATTCTATTGACGTTAAGCTTATTTCTCTTGAGCCGGATATGATTAAGGAAATTATCACTAAGTATCCTTTTTATTATGAATATGTAGTACCCAAGGGCACCTATAAGGGGCAGGACGAAGATGTGCACACTGTCGCCTTAGCAAATCTATTACTTACACGGGCTGATCTCAGTGAGGATTTAATCTATAAACTAACTAAAGGCATTTATGAAAACATACCGGACTTGATGACTGCCCATGCCATAACCAAGAACATTAAAAAGGAAGATTCTAATAAAGGGATGGGTCCTCTGCCATTGCACCCTGGTGCAATTAAGTACTTCAAGGAAGTCGGTGTGATGAAGTAAAGAAGGTGGTTTAAATGCATGAGCGGCGAACAAGAAAAGACAGGCGAAAAAGCAGTCACTAGATTGTCAGCAGATGAGATTGCCTCCGAAGAAGTCGTTCAGGAAATGCTGGAAAAATACGACAAGGAATCTCAAGTTCGGAAGTTTGACACCAAATCAAAAATCGGGTTATTGGTCTCTGCCATAGCTGTTTCATTTTCCCTTTTTCATCTATGGGCAGCAGGTATTGGTACACTTGAGGCCATTAAGTTACGCTCTATTCACCTGACCTTTGTTATGGTGCTGATTTTCCTGCTTTATCCTGCTCGAAAGAAAGGCATGAAAGGCAAACCGGGTATTCTAGACTGGGTAATGATCGCTCTTAGTGTGGCAGCTGGTCTCTATATGGTCTTTGCCAACGAGCAATTAGCTTTGCGTGGTGGTCTGCCGATCACTCAGGATTACATCATGGGCGCGTTGGGTATCCTAGTTGTGCTCGAGGCGGGACGCCGGGCGTTAGGTAACGAGTTGCCGATCCTTGGCGTAATATTTCTCCTCTATGCCTACTTTGGAGAACACATGCCTGGTTCCTTTGGGCACAGCGGTTTCAGTCTTAAACGAATTATTGCCCATATGTACGTAGGTTCGGAAGGGATTTTTGGTGTCGCACTGGGTGTTTCGGCCACGTTTATTTTCCTATTTATATTATTCGGTGCTTTCCTAGGGGAAACGGGGATGGCTAAGCTGATTAATGATTCGTCAATGGCCATGGCCGGAACTTCACCGGGTGGACCAGCCAAGGTCGCCGTAGTTGCCAGCGGAATAATGGGGACGATCAGTGGTAGCGCAGTAGCTAACGTAGCTACAACTGGTGCATTTACTATCCCTTTGATGAAAAGCATTGGTTATAAGCCTCATTTTGCAGCAGCAGTGGAAGCAGTTGCCTCCACTGGAGGTCAGTTCATGCCTCCAATAATGGGAGCAGCGGCATTTATCATGGCGGAGTTTTTGAATATCCCCTATAAAAACATTATGATTGCCGCGTTGATACCTGCTTTTCTGTATTACTTAGCGGTATTTGCAATGGTGCACTTAGAGGCGCTTAAGACTGGATTAGAGGGCGTGCCGCGTGACAAATTACCGATCATGAAAGTAGTCTTAAAAGAGCGGGGACATCTCTTATTGCCCCTCGTGGCAATTGTTTATATGCTTATTCAAGGTGTAACTCCAACTTTTGCGGCTTTTTACGGAATTCTGGTTGCGATTGGGGCTAGCTTCTTACGCAAATCGACTCGGATGAGCTGGCGTGGGTTTTTAATGGCTTTGGAAATGGGGGCAAAAGGAAGCATTGGCGTAGCTATTGCCACGGCGGTCGTGGGTTTCATCGTGGGAGTATCCTCGTTGACCAGCCTGGGCATTACGCTTGGAGACAATATGCTTGCCTTTTCTCACGGCAACTTATTTGCCACCCTAGTGCTGACGATGATTACCGCCATAATCTTGGGTATGGGAATGCCTACCACGGCGGTCTACATTGTGGGGGCTACCATTGCCGCCCCTGCTCTGCTGAAACTGGGGATCGCACCTTTGGCAGCTCACATGTTCGTATTCTACTTTGGCAACATCTCTAATGTAACTCCACCAGTGGCCTTAGCTGCCTTCACAGGAGCAGGGATTGCCGGGGCTAGTCCAAGTAAAGTAGGGTGGACTGCAGCTCGCTTAGCCTCCGCTGGGTTTCTTATCCCCTACATTTGGATTTATTCCCCGGCCCTAATAGCACAGGGTAGTATAGGTGAGATTCTAGGGGCGCTCGTAACTGCTACTGTGGGGATTATTGCTTTAGCTTGCGCAGTACAGGGTTATATGCTAAAGACAACGAATATTTTACAGAGAATATTATTGTTTGTAGCTGCCTTTGGCCTGATTAAGCCCGGATTGATTACAGATACATTTGGTATTTTGGTATTAATAGTTGTGTTCCTCTGGCAACGGATTCAACGCAATTCAGAAAACACTGCTGGGTCAACGATCAGTTTAGATTAGAATGTCAAAGTCATAGTTTGCCCTATCGTTTTAAATAGGGACTGGTCAGGGAAACTTAACCGGTCTCTACTTTGTTTGAAAATATAATATAGCTATTTTTATTATCTTGATTTGGAGGCTTAATTATGGAACAGTTAAGAGACTTTTCAAAGGGCAGCGAAGATATGATTTCCAATCAAGATCTATATGTCACTATGATGCGTAAGGTATGGTTGGACAATGCCTTGAATATAGCGTGTCAGGAAGTTTGCCAATTGTTAAAAGAGATAACGAATGGTTCAGAAAGAGATCTAGGAAAACAAAAAATATTTTATAGAGAACCAAGCTTTAAAAAAGCATTAAAGCAAGAATGGAAGAATAAGGAGTTGGCTTTAGAACATTTAGCAAATGTTTTAGAAGTGGCCCGCCAACAGATTAGATTGGAAAGCCAGATAATTTGTGAGGAAGAATTATCGATTTCAAATGAGGAAATTGAATGATATACACTTCAGATGATTCTTTATATCCTGATGATTGTTACACATATCGAGCAATGGCTAGGTGACATAAAAACTCTTCCATATGGACAAGAAGGGTAGGTAACTATGTTGGATTTTAAAGAAAAGGTAATGTCCGCAGAAGAAGCTGTAAAACGTTATATTCCATCGGGTACTCACATTGCCTTTGGCGGATTTACTATTCTAAGGCGTCCGATGGCTATTGGTCGAGAAATCGTTCGCCAGGGGATAGGCGATTTATATGTTACCATGAATGGTGGAAGTGCAGTTGAAGAGATGCTAGCCGGTGCTGGCTTGATTAAATGGCTTGAAACGACCTACATTGGCCTAGAGGGCAGTATGCCTGTTGCGTACGCTATCCGAAAAGCCATTGAAACTGGAAAAATCGAACTCATTGAGGATTACTCGAACTGGAGTTTTGCTTTACGGACGGTGGCGGGGAAATATGGGTTGCCCTTTATGCCTTGTTTAGGGGATTTAGGGAGTGATCTCTTAGAATATGATTCTTTTGGTAAAGCCGGTTTACGGGGTAGAGACGATCAAGGTGAATGGATTCATCCCGGAATACCCCCTAAGAAGTATGAAGTGATCGATGATCCGTTTGAGGGTTGGGGACTCAGACCGCGCCGTTTCCGAAGCGGAGAAGATACCTGTAGTAATAAAACTAATTTATACCGAGATAAGAAGGATTGGCCGACTGCGTACACCGGAAAACCTGGTGTTAAAGTTGCGCTAGTCCCCCCCGTCTTGCCGGAAGTTTGTGTCGTTCATGCTCAAAGAGTAGCCTATGATGGTACGGTCCGGATGGAAGGCCTGATCGGTCCAGATATTGATCAGTCTTTATGCGGCCGTATACTCATTGTAGAATGTGAACGGATCTGTCACCCGGAAGAATTAAGGGAAAAACCAGAGCTTAATCAAATCCCTGCCCATGCAGTACATGCCATTGTCGAGCAGCCCTTTGGCTGTTATCCGACGGCTGTCCCCAATTATTATGATTATGATTATTCTTGGTTTAATAACTATATTAAGGCAGTGAATCACAAATCTGAAGCTGAGGTTAAGCAATTCTGGCAAGACCATGTCGCTTCTACCAAAAATGATTGGGATTATTTATTCCAAACCATTGGGATGGAAAAACTCTTTGCGTTAAGAACGGATCCACATTATCATTATAATCCTAACCTTGAGCGGTTTAAATAAAAATTTCGACACTGGGCTCTCAATGGTTCGGCTGCAGCCTAGTTGCACTTATGCACATAAACTTATACTTTCTGAGATGCGAAAAGAGGGGCGAGAATATGCCTAAACAAATGGATAACGTAAATAATGACGAAAATTCTTTTCTAAATACAGATGATCAAGCAGCGAGTGACTATACCCACGTAGAATTGTTAGCTGTTGCCACTGCTCGGGAAATAAATGACGGAGATTTTGCCTTCGTGGGGACGGGGTTACCCCTTTTAGCAGCTGGTTTAGCTCAACACACTAAAGCCCCTAATATGACAATCATTCTGGAGGCCGGTACAGTAGGACCAAGCATCAAACATCTACCGGTTTCAGTAGCTGACCCACGTGCGGGCTATATGGCCACGATCCTTTCCACGACTGCTGATGCCTTTGGGACGATCGCCAGCCGGGGTTATTGTTCGCTTGGGGTTCTTGGAGCAGCGGAATGTGACAAATATGGGAATCTTAACTCGACTGCCATAGGCGGCTATTGGCCAAATGGTGTAGAGTCGGGAACGAAGGGCTCTCGAACTCGTTTAACAGGTAGTGGTGGAGCCAATAGCATAGCAAATCTTGCAGATAAGGTGATCGTGATGATGGTTCACGAAAAACGCCGTTTCCCCGAAAAAGTTGAATATTTGACATCTCCTGCCGGAGCAAGGGGCCCAAAAGGAGAAGGGCGTCTTGACTATGGTATTTTTCGGGGAGGGGAGATGGTTGTGATTAGTGATTTAGGAATTCTGAGACCCAATCCCGAGAGTGGAATCCTAGAACTTGAACAATATTATCCCGGAGTTGACCCGCAATTTGTGCAAGAAAACACAGGCTGGCCTTTAGTCATCAATAATGCCCGAGAAATGGCAAGTCCTACGATCAAGGAAATAAACATTTTACGCACGTATGTAGACCCAGAGCGTCTCTATCTAGGGCGTAAAAGTAAGCGTTCTTAGTAAGTTCTCGAAGAGATTTAAGTACTGGATGCAGTAGCAAACAACTGCGTAATACCGGCGTGACATTTGACACTTTCTTTAACCCCCACTCGTGATCTTGTTTCACGAGTGGGGGTTAATAGGTCTCTTGAGGTAAGATAGCCCGGATAAGGCTAGAGGGGGATCTTGAAGTAAATCATTATAAAACTACCAGTCAATAGGGCTTATCGAACGTTTTTATAAAAATATACTTCAATGTTCGATTTTCTATTGACCTTAAGGATACCTTCTTGTAAAATGAACTTATCCAAAATTCATAAGGAGTTCATATAACCGCGGTGATATGGTCCGCAAGTTTCTACCAGGCTGCCGTAAATTGCCTGACTATGAGCGAAAGTGTACCTAGGGCAATTGATTATGTCCAAGTGGTACAGGTTTGATTAAGCAATCAAATCACACCGAAGGGATAAAAGCCCAGGCGGGTAGGTTTCACTCTGATAAAAGGGTGTAATCTGCTCTGGCCTGGGTTTTTGCTATGGTTAGGGGTAAGGAAAAGAGTAAAAGTAAGGAAAAGAGTAAAAGTAAGGAAAAGAGTAAAAGTAAGGAAAAGAGTAAAAGTAAGGAAAAGAGTAAAAGTAAGGAAAAGGGTAAGGATAAGGATAAACGTAAAATTAGGGAAAGAGGGGCGAAAATTAGATGAGCCAGATTGGGGTCATTATGGGCAGTGATTCAGACTACAAAATCATGGAGGACACACTGATCGTTCTCCGTCAGTTTGAACTTGATTATGAAGTCAAAATATCTTCCGCCCATAGAACATTGGAAAGAACCGTAGATTGGGTGAAAGCTTTTGAAGCTCAAGGAGGAAAACTCATCATTGCAGCGGCAGGGTTAGCTGCTCATTTGCCAGGGGTTGTGGCCGGGGCAACAATTCTACCTGTGATCGGTGTTCCCCTCAGTAGTGGTGCCATGGAAGGTATCGACGCGCTTTATTCCATTGTGCAAATGCCTCCAGGAATTCCTGTTGCCACCGTAGGCATTGGTGCAGCACGCAATGCTGCGTTGCTAGCGGTACAGATTCTAGCCATTCAGGATAAACCTTTGAGTATTAAGGTTTATAACTATCGAACCCAGATGCAGAAGGACATCGAAGCGAAGGACGAAGCGTTGCAAAAACGCTTAAGTGAAAAGGGGACTCAAGTATGATTGAACGGTATACGCTTCCTGAAATGGGGGGGATTTGGACAGACGAACATCGCCTCGCTCTCTGGTTGAAGATTGAAATTGCCGCCTGTGAAGGGTGGGCCAAACTAGGAAAGATTCCGAATGAGGCAGTGGAGGTCATCCGAGAGAAGGCTGCTTTTTCGTGGGAAAGGGTACAGGCTATTGAAGAAGTAACCCAACATGATGTGCTAGCATTCTTGACCAATGTTGCAGAGAATGTGGGAGATGAAGCAAAACACATTCATCTTGGCCTTACATCTTCAGATGTTCTGGATACAGCGTTATCCCTACAATTGGTAGAAGCGTCTGATATTTTGTTGTCTAAAATGGAGGGGTTGGAAGCGTCCTTACGCCGCAGGGCGATGGAACATCGAGATACCCTAATGATGGGGCGAACCCATGGAATTCACGCTGAGCCGATTACCCTGGGGTTGAAGTTTGCGCTCTGGTACGATGAAATTAGACGTCAAAAGAAGCGTTTAGATTTTGCCCGTGAGGAAATACGGGTAGGCAAGATTTCTGGAGCAGTGGGGACGTTTGCCAATGTAGATCCTCAAGTTGAAGCACATGTTTGCCAAGTACTTCACTTAGAGCCAGCTTTAATATCGACACAAATCCTACAACGCGATCGGCATGCCTTCTTCATGACGACGCTTGCGGGTATCGCAAGCTCGCTGGATAAAATGGCGACCGAGCTTCGTAACCTACAGCGGACCGATGTCCATGAAGTGGAAGAAGCCTTTGCCAAAGGACAGAAAGGCTCCTCAGCTATGCCTCACAAGAAGAATCCCATAACTCCAGAACGCATTTGCGGCATGGCCCGGGTTATTCGTGCCAATGCCCAAGTAGCCTTGGAAAATGTCGCCTTATGGCATGAACGAGATATTTCCCATTCCTCGGCGGAGCGGATGATTTTACCGGACAGCACCATTGCTCTCGACTATATGCTCCATAAGATGACCCAGCTTATAGAACGGTTGGAAGTATTTCCAAAGCAAATGAAGCTGAACATTGACAAGGGATTCGGCCTAATTTTTTCCCAACGGGTCATGCTGGCCTTAGTCGAAAAGGGTGCCAGTCGGGAGTCAGCATACGCTTTGGTACAACGCAATGCCATGGAAGCCTGGAATACTAAAGAGCAATTTCAGAACCTGATCAGTAGAGACTCTAGTATACGGGAATATGTAAATGAAGAAGAGATTAGCGACCTATTTGATTATGCCTACCATACTAAGCACGTAGCCGACATTTTTCAGCGCTTAGGCCTTGTTTAGTGTTAGACCCAGCCAGAGGATGTAGGGGCAATTCATGAATTGCCCTACGAGGGCACGGAGAGAAGAATCGGGTCAAGTGAATGCAAATCAAGAACCGTCCCCAACTTGCACAACTTGCACGGAATTCTCGGTCGTTCCAACCCCCGTGTGGGACCCAAGCTAGAGGAAGTTTCTTAGCTTAGGGAGCACGGAGAGAGGAATCGCGTAAATGAGCGCAGACGATAAGGCGTTAAGAAACGCAACGGTTAACATGCAGAAAGCCCAGAGGTTTTGCGTTTTAGCCTTAGCGTCAAGTGAATAGCGATGGAACGTGTGCGACCGTGCTAATAAACTGACGATTGAAAGGGGTAAGATTAATGGAAAAGTTAGAATTGCGTTATGAGGGAAAAGCAAAGAGAGTTTACGATACTAATCACAGTGACTATTTCTGGGTAGCCTATAAAGATGATGCTACAGCTTTTAATGGCGAGAAAAAAGGACAAATCGTGGATAAGGGAGAAGTCAATAATCAGTTATCAGCACTCTTCTTTGAAGAGATAGAAAAGGCGGGTATCCCAACCCACTATGTTAGATTGTTAAGCGAGCGGGATATGCTTGTGCGTCGCCTAGACATGATTCCTCTCGAGGTGGTTGTTCGTAACATTGTGGCCGGAAGCTTAGCGAAACGCCTTGGAGTCGAGGAGGGCTTTGTTCTCAGCCGACCGGTTGTGGAATTGTATTATAAAGATGATGCACTAGGAGATCCGATGGTCAATGAATCTCATGTCGCAGCGATGGGATGGGCTAGCGTAGATCATGCGAGAGAAATTCAAGCTTTAGGCTTCAGAATTAACGAAATATTAAAGAACATCTTAGTAAAAGCAGGGATCGACTTGATTGACTTTAAACTAGAGTTTGGGGTTGCGGATGGAAAAGTCTATCTGGGAGATGAGATATCTCCAGATACTTGCCGTTATTGGGATATCGAAACTCGTGAGAAGCTCGATAAGGATCGCTTCCGAAGGGATCTTGGCAGAGTGGAAGAGGCCTATCAGGAAGTCTATCGTCGGGTAAAAGACGCCCTTGCTCAGGCGTAGGGTAAAGCTGACTTTTTAGAGTTAAGGTAATTTGGATAGGAATTAATGATTTAATCACTGGGTGGGAGAGGGAGGCCGGGAATGATCGAATTTGGAGAAGATAAACCGAAAGAAGAATGTGGCGTCTTTGGAATTTATGCTCCCGATCAGGAGGTCGCACGTTTAACTTACTACGGGCTGTATGCATTACAACATAGAGGGCAAGAAAGTGCCGGTATCGCTACTTCAGATGGTCGAGGCATCACGCTGCATAAAGGAATGGGTTTAGTGTCAGAGGTGTTTTCTGACCGCGTTGTTGAAGGTCTCAAAGGAAAAATGGCAATCGGGCATGTTCGTTATTCCACGACGGGGTCAAGCTTGCTCGCTAATGCCCAGCCCTTGGTGGTACACTATCAAAAAGGTATGATGGCCTTGGCCCATAATGGAAATTTGACGAATGCCTTGGAACTACGGGAAGAACTGGGGAAAAACGGAGCAGTTTTCCAAACAACGATTGATAGCGAAGTCATCATTAACCTTATTACTCGCTATTGCCGAGATTCCTTAGAAGATGCCCTGGTCAAGACCATGATGGATCTACGAGGAGCGTATGCCTTGGTTATCCTTGCCGAGGATAAGCTGTTTGGAATGAGGGATCCCCATGGTGTTCGTCCATTATGTATTGGTCTAATGGGTGACCGCTATTGTCTTGCCTCAGAAAGTTGTGCGCTAGATACTGTTGGAGCAGAGTTTGTGAGGGATGTCGAACCCGGCGAAATTGTTGTTATCGATGATGACGGATTGCACTCGCGTCAAGGGCTTACCAAAACTGCGCAAACGTCTTGTGCCTTCGAATACATCTATTTTGCTCGACCGGATAGCACGATGGATCAGTTAAACGTTTCCGAGAGCAGACGTCAGATGGGCATTGAATTGGCCCGCGAATGTCCGATTGATGCGGATCTGGTAATCGCAGTCCCAGATTCAGGAACGGCTTCTGCTCTTGGATATGCCACGGCTTTGGGGATTCCCTTTGGTGAAGGACTTATTAAGAACCGTTACGTCGGACGCACCTTTATTCAACCGACTCAGGCTATGAGAGAAGTTGGGGTTCGCTTGAAACTTAACGCTAATACGAGCGTTCTCAAAGATAAGCGTGTAGTTATGATTGATGATTCCATCGTGCGAGGAACGACGAGTTCCAAGCTCGTAAAAATGGTCAAGAATGCAGGGGCCAAGGAAGTGCATTTCTTAATCAGTTCTCCACCAGTAGCCTACCCGTGCTATTACGGAATCGATACAGCAGAACGAGAGAAGCTTATTGCCAATCAATTAGACATTGAAGGAATTCGTAAGTTTGTAGGGGCAGATTCGTTGCATTATATTTCCGAGGAAGGACTGCTTCGGGCACTTGGCACGTCGGAGGTTTGTTTGGCTTGTTTTAACGGCGTTTATCCTATTCCACTCTCGAATTTAAACCAAAGCAAGAACAATTTTGAACAGAGGAATTCTTGCGGATAAGTTTTGCGAGGTTCGAGGCTCGAAGCTCGAGGTTCGAAGTACTTTCGAATATGGACCATGCACCTTATAAACTATTAGGTGAGATAGAGTAAATCTATAAAGAATATGCTGACGCATTGAAACTGTAAGGAGGAACAACGTTGGGATACTCATATCGAGACGCGGGCGTCGACATTCAGGCTGGAAATGAAGTGGTAGAACGCATCAAACCAGCAGTTGCTAGAACACTTCGTCCGGAAGTTCTCGGCGGTCTTGGCGGGTTTGGTGGACTTTTTAAGCTGGATTTGGCAAAATATCCGGATCCAGTCCTTGTTTCTGGAACGGATGGTGTGGGAACGAAGCTTCGGCTGGCTTTTCAGATGAATCGACATGATAGTATTGGGCAAGATGCGGTCGCTATGTGCGTCAATGATATTTTAGTCCAAGGTGCAGAGCCTTTGTTTTTTCTCGATTATCTGGCAGTTGGAAAGGTGGAGCCGAGCCGAGTTGCTGAGGTCGTCGGCGGGGTAGCAAAAGGGTGTGAAATAGCTGGTTGCGCATTGATCGGGGGAGAAACGGCAGAAATGCCTGGTTTCTATGCTGAAGATGAATATGATATTGCCGGATTCTCAGTGGGGGTTGTCAATCGTCAGCGGTTAATTGATGGAGCAAAGATTCAAGTGGGAGATGTCCTTATAGGCTTACCCTCAACAGGACTCCATAGCAATGGCTATTCCTTGGCCCGAAAAATTGTTGAGAAAATCTCCTTGGATGAAGTAATTCCTGAGCTAGGAGAAGCGCTTGGCGAGGCTTTACTTCGTCCGACGAAGATTTATGTTAAGTCCATATTGCCGCTTCTTGAGGGAGGGGAAATTTTAGGTATGGCTCATATCACGGGGGGAGGGTTAACGGAAAACGTCCCCCGGGTCTTGCCAGCGGGTTTAGGGGTGCGGATTGATTTAAACGCTTGGGAGCGTCCAGCAATCTTTACATTTCTTCAACGCCTTGGAGATGTAGCCTGGCCAGAAATGTATCGAACCTTCAATATGGGGATTGGTTTTGTGCTCGTTGTTAGTCAGGAAGATGAAAATTCCGTCCGTCAAAAACTCGCTGATTTAGGCGAGAACAGCTTTGCCATTGGCAGGGTTGTTGAGGGAGAAGGGGTGGGGTATTGAGGACGGCGATACTGGCTTCTGGTCGGGGGAGTAATCTCCAGGCCTTAATTGAGGCCTGTCAGAGTGGCTGTCTCCCCATCAAAATTGTGGCTGTGGGGTCAGATCAACCTGGGACTGGGGCACTGAAGCGATCTGAAGAGGCAGGAATTCCTACTCGTGTTTTCCCAATCATAAATTACCCCCATCGCCAAGCTCAGGAGGAAGATATCCTGATTTGGATGCGAGAAAACCGAGTGGAGCTATTACTCTTGGCCGGGTATATGCGAGTTTTAAGTCCACAGTTTATTCGTCAGGTTAAATTTCCAGTCCTGAATATTCATCCTTCCTTGCTTCCAGCCTTCCCGGGGCTCCATGCCCAGCTGCAAGCAGTAGAGTATGGGGTTAAGGTAAGCGGTTGTACGGTACACCTGGTGGATGAAGGCCTGGACAGCGGCCCAATTATTTTACAAGAAGCGGTCCCTGTTTTACCTGAGGACACTGAAGAGAGTTTAGCCCAGAGAATTTTAGAGGTGGAACATCGCCTCTATCCAGAGGCTGTGCGTTTGATGGTTTTAGGGAAAGTGCATCGTTCCGGGCGACGAGTACAGATTATACAACAGGAGGGATTAGAATGAAGCGAAGAGCTATTATTAGCGTTTCAGACAAAACGGGAATCGTTGCTTTAGCGCGTGAATTAGTAGATTTAGGCTTTGAATTGATTTCGACTGGAGGAACTTACAAAACTCTGGACGAAGCCAATATTCCAGTAAGCTATGTAAGTGAGGTTACTGGATTTCCTGAAGTTTTGGATGGTCGGGTGAAGACACTCCATCCTTTAATCCACGGCGGAATTTTAGCACGGGATTGTCTCGAACATATGGAGCAAATGGAGCAAAATGGAATTCGTTTTATTGATTTAGTGGTTGTGAATCTTTATCCGTTCCGAGAAACGATTGCCAAGCCAGGGGTGACTTTTGAAGAGGCGATCGAGAATATTGATGTAGGTGGACCGACTATGGTTCGCGCAGCGGCCAAAAACCATGGGCGGGTTATTATAGTGGTCAATCCAGAGTCCTATGAAGAAGTTATCAGCTTGCTGCGCGAGACGGGAACTGTTTCAGCAGGCATTCGCAAGCGCCTAGCAGCTGAAGCCTTTGCTCATACCGCGGAATATGATCGTCTAATTGCCGGGTATTTAGAGCGGCAACTTGAACCCACTGGCAGTTTCCCAGAAACCCTTCGTTTAACGGCTCAAAAAGTGCAAGAATTACGTTATGGTGAGAACCCGCAGCAGAAGGCTGCGTTCTATGTTAATTCAGAAGCTGGGGAAGGATCCTTGGCTAACGGAAGACAACTTCAAGGAAAGGAACTTTCCTACAATAATTGGAACGATATGGATGCAGCCTGGAAAATAGTACACGAGTTTGATTCGTGTGCAGCGGCGATTATTAAGCACTCTAATCCTTGTGGAGTTGCTTTGGGAAAGACCCCTCTAGAGGCCTATGAGAGTGCCTATGCTGCGGATCCTATCTCCGCTTTTGGTGGGATAGTTGCCTTTAACCGTGTGGTTGAAACGACCTGCGTTGAAGCACTTCAAGAGCGTTTTTATGAAGTGATTATTGCACCTGAATTCAGTCCTGAAGCTCGAGAGATTCTCAGTGCGAAGCAAAATCTTCGGCTCTTCGTAGTCGGACGAGGTGACTCCAATAAAACAAAAATTGGCCTTAAAAGCATCGATGGCGGATATCTTGTTCAAGAGATCGATCGAGGGACAACGGCGGTCACTGAATGGGATGTTGTGACAGACCATAAACCAACAGAAGAGGATCTCCAAGCGCTTGATTTTGCGTGGCGCGTTGTGAAGCATGTCAAGTCAAACGCCATCGTGGTCACAGATCATAGACGAACACTGGGTGTCGGAGCAGGGCAAATGAATCGTGTAGGTTCAGTCAAGATAGCCCTCGACCAGGCTGGAGATAACTCTAAAGGGGCTTATTTGGCCTCGGATGCTTTCTTTCCGTTCCCAGATTCTATTGAAGAGGCAGCTAGGGCAGGAATCCGGGCGATTGTCCAACCGGGAGGATCCCTTAAAGATGCTGCAGTGATCGAGGCGGCCAACCGTTTAAACATCATGATGGTTTTTACGCATCGTCGGCATTTTCAGCATTAATATCGATTGGAAGACGAGGTGAGATTATGGGTTACAGCAAACGGGTGTTAATTGTAGGCAACGGAGGACGCGAACATGCTCTGGCTTGGAAATTAGCGCAGAGCCCAGAACTTGAACAGCTATTTGTCTCGCCTGGGAATGCTGGGACTCTGTTATGGAATGTGGCAATACCAACTCACGATATTGCGGGCTTAGTCGAATTTGCGCTCCAAGAATCGATTGATTTAACCATAGTCGGGCCGGAAGACCCTTTGAGCTTAGGGATCGTAGATGCCTTTCAGGAAGCTGGTCTACGGATCTTTGGACCGAATCAGGCGGCAGCACTGTTGGAGGGGAGCAAATCCTTCGCTAAAACCATTATGGAAGAAGCGAAGATCCCTACAGCAGAGTGGCAGGTATTTGAGGATTCGGACCAAGCTAAAAACTATCTCAAAACCATTGGAGCCCCCTGCGTTTTAAAGGCAGATGGTCTAGCTGCGGGTAAGGGGGTCATTGTTGCACAAGATCTGGAAACCGCTCTCCAGGCAGTCGATGAAATTATGGACGGTGGATTTGGTTCTGCGGGTAAAAAGCTTGTGATTGAGGAATTTCTGGAAGGACAAGAAGTCAGCTTGCTTTGTTTTTCTGACGGAGAAACTGCGTTGCCAATGGTTCCCGTACAAGACCACAAGCGGGCCTTAGACGGTGATCAAGGGCTTAACACTGGCGGAATGGGAACCTATAGCCCTCCTCCGATTTGGTCGCCTGAGCTGGAAGCAAACGTCATGCGCGACCTTGTTGCTCCGACCTTGCGGGTTATGCAAGAGCGAGGGACACCCTTTAGGGGGGTACTTTTCCTAGGGTTGATGCTAACCCAGAAGGGGCCTAAACTTCTGGAATACAATGTTCGGTTTGGTGATCCTGAAACCCAAGTCGTGATGAAACGCCTGAAATCGGATCTTTTGCCGATTCTTTGGGCGTGTACAGAACGCCGTTTGTCTGAGGTTCAGTTGGAGTGGAAAGAAGAAGTTGCAGTCTGTGTCGTGATGGCCGCTGAAGGTTACCCATTAGCATACTCTAAGGGGATATCCATCCGATTACCTGAGGTAAGGGAGAATTCAGAGATATTCCATGCTGGGACGGAAATCGTTGAGGGACAACTTTTGAGTAGCGGGGGCAGGGTATTGGGGATAACCTCAGATGGGAAAACCCTCCAAGAGGCTCGGGAGAAGGCTTATGCTTTGGTGCAACAAATCGAGTTTCCCAACGCTCATTTTCGACGGGATATTGGAGTAAAAGGGCTGGAGGATAAAATTTAACAAATTCTTCACATAAAGTTCACGGAACAGAAACATTTAAGCGTTATAATCTAAACTATCCAATGATTACCTATTAGTTTGTTGGTTACTATAAATCCTTCTTCTTCTCATTTTTTCCCCTCTTCTTGCCCCTACTAGTGATAGTGGGGGTTTTTTCTTGTGTGACCATAGGAATCCTGTTTCCATATACTGTAGGCAGGATTGAAAAATTGGGGGAGGGATAAAAGTGTTCTATTATAAAAAACGTTTAATATATCCCGTACATGTTGAAGGGCCGGATCCGATCTTGGCTAAAGTTTTGTTCGAAGATTACCAGAGAGAATTAAGATCTTCTATACATTACTTAAACCGTCGATCTAATATATCAAACCGCTATGTTCGGGAACTGCTAGGGTTAATCGCCGCGGAAGAATTAGGGCACATGGAGATAATTTCGGTAGCGATTAATAAATTAGGTGGATCACCGCTAATCAGTGATAATTCTCAAAGTGCTTTGTGGGGAATGAACAATATTGACCAAACCCTGGATTCCATAGCTATGTTACAGCTCGATGTCGAGGCAGAAGCCCGTGCGAGCCAACGCTACCATCAACATATAGGATTTACGAATGATCTTCATATGAAGCGGCTGAATAAGTTTTTAGGCAACAGGGAAGAGGTACATAGACGTTTGTTGCAAAAAGCACAGACCTTAATCCATAAAATTGGTTCTCCAGATGAGTTCAACGAATTGATCTATGATTATAAAGTAAGTCTGCAGATCTTGGAATAATGTTAGGGTATGTTCTAATAACATAAAAAGTCGGCCTAAATGGCCGACTTTAATATTTAATAACCCAATCGGTAACGATTAACCCTTCTGAAAATCCCAGTATTTCAGTATCGATGGTTACTTCTGGCTTGGGAATCAGATTTCGGTCATAGTATACCGTGATTCCATTAACATTATACCTGTGAAAGTTTTCTGGTTTTCGAGGGCTTCCTTTGCGTACCTTAGGGGGAGTAGCTAGCGGAATACAACATTGTGTCAAGATCATAAGTTCAATGTAAAATTCATTTTTTTTAGCCTTGTGAAGGAATTCCATAGCTTTCTGTGTAATGTTAATCTTCATACTCGTTTTTAGGCTAGGATCCACGATGGGTTCACCTCCTTCGACATATCTTATTCTAACATTTTAGCTTCAGGTTGCAAGGGATGGGGGTAGGTAAGTTTGGATAAGTTAACGCGTCAACGAGCGATGGTCAAAGGCATTGCTACAGAACCATGGGTAAATACTTACTTAAGCTTGGCAAGGAAATTTGGGGTAAGCCAGGCAACTGTTCAAAGGGATTTCGAAGAAATGAAGGACAACGGTTTTCGATTTAAGCTGGATGGAAGGGGAACACTATATCTGATCTCGAGCGGTTGGAATGGGATTGTGCCGGTTAAGGCATCAACACTTCGACAAATGGAGATCTTGCGCATGCTTACATCCACCCCTCAAGGATTGAGCAGCCTGGAAATCTACAAGCGGTTTAATCGACGGGATGAGGAAGAAATCAGTAGTAAAACGGTGGAACGGGCTATGAAAGACTTAGAAAAGAAGAACCTTATTAAGCGCCGGGGGGATGAGTACGTAGTCTGTCTGGAGCAGGTGCTGCCTCCTATCCAGTTAGCATTGAGGGAAAAGACCCTTCTTTTAGAAGCGTTAAACGTGGCAGGTGCTCTGGCACCTATTTCAGATCAAATGAAATCCCTAGACGCCAAACTTAAACTATGGCTTGGTGAGAATAATTCATCACGAGAAACCATGTTTGTGCACGGGAGAACTCCGACTCAAGATGTACATCGCAGCCAATGTTGTTATGAACTTGAAGAGGCTGCTCGAAGTAAATGTCAAGTTGATATTCTCTATCGCAAAGAGGAAGAAGCAGCACGGTTACTTAGATTAAATCCACTAGGGATTGTTTATTACTGGGTTCTAGATAATTGGTATCTTATTGCTCAGGATGGGCGAGATCAAACGATTAAAACCTATTTAGTGAATCGTATTTTAGATGTCACCCGTTTTAAGGAGGCTTCATTTCCCCCAATTGAAGGATTTAATCTTAAGTCTTGGTATCGATATGCTTGGGGAGTTTATCGGGATCAAAAACCGGTAGAGGTTGTCATTCGTTTTCATAATCATTTTTCAACCCTTAACCGTGTAAAAGATGAACTTGCTAGCCGGACAACCTGTACCTTAATCGAGGAGGGAGAAGGTTTGTTAATGAGAGATAAGGTGGAAGGATTAGATGAACTAGCGGTTTGGTTACGTGGGTTTGGAGCGGGTGCTGAGGTTCTTGAACCTCCCACACTTAGAGAAAAGGTTAGGGAAGAATTCACACGCCTCCTGAAAATGTATGGAGGTGAATCCTTTGGAATCGATTGAGCGCATGGGGAAAATCATGGCCTTGCTTGAAGCCCATCCTGAGGGATTAAGCGGACGAACCTTGGCCGATGGATGCGGCGTTCCTTGGGGCACGATGAAACAGGATCTTAAAGTGCTAGCTTCTTCCATTGAAAATACAGTACCTTTATATACGGATCATGATGAAGGAAATGATGACGATGAGGAGGATCTTTTTCAACCGGAGGTCAAATGGTTTATGGCTGCGGCCGAAAAACGTTACACTCCGGTGCATCTGAATGTTCGTGAGGCAGTAGGGGTCTTAGGAACACTAGACTTTTTGCAGGAAGAGAATGCTCTCAAAGAGGGATTAAGACAAAAGATCTTGGCTGGGTTTGATTTAGAAGAGGAAGAGAGTTGTCGCTACATCAAAGGGGGACTTTCTCCCTTGGAGCCTATTCAAGGGAATACTTTCCCACTGATAGAGAATGCAATTTTGAAAAATAAGCGGGTGACCATCCAATTTAACGGCCGAGAGATAGCGGTGGACCCTTTGGGTATTGTCTATTATTCGCGTTTAAGGTGTTGGTATTTGGTTGCTCGACACGGGGAGTTGCTTAAGACCTATCATTTAAAGAATGTTCACGAGGTGAACGTAACCAACGAATCGTTTGTTTACCCAGCAGGTTTTTCTCTTAAGGATTGGTTCGGGCCACGTTGGGGAATGGAATATGGTGAGTTGGTCCGAGTCAAAGTACGCTTTCTCAATCGTTCGCAAACGGTTGCTAAGGTACGTAAAGATGTGGCGCATCGTTCAAGTCGACTAACTACCTTGGAGGATGGATCGATTCTTTTTGAAGATGACATCATTGGGGTTAATGAATTCATTACTTGGGTTTTAGGATTTGGATCTGCGGCCGAAATTCTAGAACCGGTGGAGTTTCGAGAACTTATTCTTAAGCGAGTTCGAGAAACTTTGGGGAATTATAGATAGCATGCAATTTCATTGATAACATAGAAAAGTCTCCCCACTCTGTTACAATATTATTATAAGGCCCTTAAGAGAAAGGAAGAGTTTATTATATGCTAAAAGATTGTAAAGCTGGGGAACGGTTTGAGGGAACTGTCCTAGTCAACGAATGGAAAGAAGTTCCCTTTCGTCAAAAACCTGGAGCATATCTCTCCTTGACGTGTCAAGACCGCTCGGGAATGATTCAAGGTAAAATGTGGAACTATGATCCGCAAGTCCTGGGATGGCTAAATGATCAAGACATTTTCCGTGTCAAAGGAGTTGCTTCTGAATACCGAGGTACACTTGATCTCACGATTGAAACAATACGGATGATTCCCCAGGAAGAGGTCGATTTATCCGACCTTTTGCCGAGTTCTCCAGTCACCGCGGAAGAATTGGAAAATCGCTTACAGTCCCTTTTAGCAAAGATTACACAACCAGAACTCAAAGCACTACTGGATCAGTTTTTAATTCACCCGGTATGGGGATCAGCCTATCGACAAGCCCCTGCCGCCCTGAAAATCCATCAAGCCTATTTGCGCGGGCTTTGGGAACATAGTATTAGAGTGGCTGAGATGGCAGCCGGGATTTCGGTGAATTACCTGAAAATGGACCGGGATTTAGTCATCACGGGTGCACTTTTGCATGACGTTGGTAAGATCGGGGAGTATTCTTACACTCGAGGGATTAAAGTAACAACAGAAGGGCGACTCCTGGGGCACATTATCTTAGGGATCGAACTTCTGAGCGAGGAGATCGCGAGAATCCCGAATTTTCCACGTGAGTTGCGATCCAAATTACTGCATATCCTTACAAGTCACCATGGTAAATATGAGTGGCAATCTCCAAAAAGGCCCAAGTTGATGGAGGCCTTGGTGGTCCATCATGCAGATGTCATGGATGCCGAACTTTTCCATTTTGAGCAAGCTAAAGAGAACCACCCTGAAGATGAATGGTCGCCGTATATTCCGAGCATGGAGCGGTGTATTTATTTGAAGTAGGGGAGGAAGTGTCTTAGCCTATTCGGTAGAGATATAAAATATTCCGAATACATTCCCAAGTACTAAAAGTGAATCAGTGAACTCGTCCAGCTAAAGCTGAAC
Source organism: Desulfosporosinus burensis (assembly GCF_054657535.1). NCBI lineage: Bacteria > Bacillati > Bacillota > Clostridia > Eubacteriales > Desulfitobacteriaceae > Desulfosporosinus > Desulfosporosinus burensis. The sequence goes on along the minus strand of NZ_BAAHYN010000007.1, from coordinate 134,322 downwards.
ATCGAGTCTTCGGTGGAGGACTCTAACCCCACCGAAGCAGAGTACGGGGACCCACTCCCACTTGAAGAAGTGGGAGTCGTACGATTGGATAAAAAAAATAGAATAAGCTGTGGAGGTAAAGTCATGTATCAATTTGAAAAGGTAACTATAGTAAAGAAAGCAAATATTTATTTCGAAGGAAAAGTGACGAGTAGAACTGTATTATTCGAAAATGGTGAAAAGAAAACATTAGGAATTATGCTACCTGGAGAATATGAATTTGGGACCTCGGATAAGGAACTTATGGAGATCATCGAAGGAAATCTTGAAGTTCAATTACCTGAAAGTAGTGAATGGTGCACTTTTAAAGGTGGAGACTTATTTGAGGTGGCTGCAAATTCGAAATTTAAGCTGATTATAAAAGAAACGACCGATTATTGTTGTTCATATCTTGATGAGTAGAATATTTCTGATAACAAGCATCTGCTGAAGGTAGATGCTTTTAATATTATTGTGGTTTGGTGCATAAGGGGTATGGGTTAGCAACCGGGGATCCCTCATGCTTCTATGGCCTTCATTAATTCATAGTCCCAAAAGCGATTGGCGACGAGGCGAAGGCAAAAAGGATGTCGTCCCCAGATCTCGATGTTGTCGAGAGACAACATAAGGGCATAGGCTTTCTTGCAAGTGGGTAGTAGCGGGTAGTTCTTAGCTATATGCGCAAGGACTGATAGCGTAGCTTCACGTCGTTCAGCGTGGAATAAGTTGTGAATATAGCGGCGACTGTGAGGAGAGAGGCGGAAACGCTTTAAATCAGAGGTTAATGGAGCAATCTCATCAGATGAAAAGGCTACCACCTCTAATTCCGGTAGGTCTGCTAAGAGGTCAGATGTTTGTAAAAATTTTTCAAGGCACTCTTGAATTTCGATCGATGGAAAAGAGAACATTCCAGGGGTCGAGGCCAAGATTCGAATCCGCAAGAGGTTAGCTTGAATCATTTTCTCGTTTTTTATAAAACGGGGAGACGACTGCGCCATGTACTGGATGAGGGAGGCTATTACTACATTCCCTTCGCAGGCCTGTTGCTCCCAATAGGGTAAAAGGCAAAGTATATCATCAGCAAGAGGTGGACGGGGCTGATCAAAGAGTTGGTATTCAATAATCTTGCTTAAAGATTCTTGAGTTGGATTTGTCAGCAAAATACGACGCAATTGAGGGTGGACTGTTACTGAAGGATATTTTTTATCTGAGTGATCCATCGAAGGTGCCTCCTCCGTAGATTAATATCTTAAATCTGTCTGTGGTGTAGTTTATGTGATTTGAGGGGTTCTATCCAAAGAATTTAGCTCGTCCTAATAAATAAACAGAATAGTATAAAAACTATAGACTTAATTTAAACACTAAAAAAACACAAGACAACACAAGAACGCAAACTCAACACTCAATTAAAAAAATGAACAAATACAAAAAAACACAAAACCCAATAAAACCATGGACTTAGAGGTAACTAAGCCCATGGTTTTATTGGGTGCCAATTAGAACAAGGGATTAATGCGAACTGAACTTGGGTTGAAAATCTGAATAGTTGAGAATAGTTGGAAAGTCCGGATACGCTCTCGCATATGTATAAATTGAAATTGTACCAAAAGTTTTAAGTTAAGGAGTGGCGATGACAACTCTCACACCTAGTTTAGAAGATTATTTAGAAGAACTATATCGTTTTTCCCTATGTACAGATACTGTGAGGGTAACTGATCTCAGTGTCAAACTAGGTGTTTCTATGCCTTCTGTAACTAAAGCCTTGCACAAACTCAAAAATGGTCAGTATATTTCTTATGAACGCTACGGTGAAATCACTCTTACTGAAAAAGGGAACATTCTGGGAGACTTCTTAGTTAAACGCAATCAGCTATTAAAGGAATTCCTTATCCTGATTAAAACTAATTGTGATATTGAAGCAGAAGCCGAGGCAATGGAACATTATCTTTCTGAAGCTACCATTGGCTCAATCCAAGCCATTGTCACGTTCCTTAATAATAATCCCGAATGGTATAAGGTTTTACTGGAACACATTGTGTCTTCCAGTAAAACCGACACGTGAATTTTCTTTGGGGTTAGACTAAGCCTAAAAGTCTAACCACTTGAGTGAGGATAAAACAAACAGAAAATCCTATGAACGTGGGTATTATGAACGATAAGAATACCCATTTTTTACTGCCTGTTTCCTTATAGGTTGTCAATAACGTGGTTGCACATGGCCAATGTAACAAGGAAAACAACATCACGTTTACTGCCGTTAGCCAGGTCCATCCGTGATTTACCAAGACATTTCTCAGCTCTTCCAAACTAGCATAATCCTGTAGTGTACCAGTTGAGAGATAACTCATGATGAGAATCGGTAAGACGATCTCGTTTGCTGGCAGCCCCAGAATAAAAGCCATCAGAATAAACCCATCTAGGCCAATTAAGTGCCCCAGCGGATTTAGAGCATGAGCTACAGTGGAGAGAATGCTTAGTTCCCCAACATTGACGTTCGCTAGAGTCCAGATGACCCCACCGGCAGGAGCGGCTATTATGATTGCACGTCTTAAAACAAATAAGGTGCGATCAATCATGGAACGGTAGATCACTGCTCCGATCTTAGGTCGACGATAGGACGGCAATTCCAAGACAAGGGATGAAGGTTCACCTTTCAAAATTGTGATGGATAGGAGCCAAGATATTAACAAAGTAGCTGCGACACCCAACAAAATTATGACAGAAATGACCAAGGCATTGATTAATCCTGAAAAGGATGCAATAGAACCGCCAATAAAAATCGAGGTAATAGCTATCAAGGTTGGAAATCTGCCATTGCAAGGGACAAAATTATTGGTCAAAATCGCGATTAAGCGTTCGCGGGGAGAGTCGATAATTCTGCATGAAGTAACTCCGGCGGCATTACACCCGAACCCCATACACATCGTCAGACTCTGTTTGCCACAGGCTCTAGCTTTCTTGAAAATGTGATCCAGGTTAAAGGCAATTCGAGGGAGGTAGCCCGAATCTTCTAAGAGGGTAAATAGGGGAAAGAAGATAGCCATAGGAGGTAACATCACTGCGACAACCCAGGCTAAGGTACGATAAACTCCTAGGACAAGAAATCCATGTACCCAATCCGGTGCACCGATCCATTGGAACCAGAGAGTAAGTTGATCTTGGAAAGCAAAGAGCCCAGTGGCGAGGAACCCGGAAGGGATATTCGCCCCTTCTATCGTTATCCAAAAGACGCCGACCAATAAGAGTATCATGAGCGGATAACCTAACCACTTGGAGGTTACTAGATTATCAATCGTTTGATCGAAGCTAATTCGTTGGCTCCCTTTCTTAGAAAGCACTTGCGTTGTAATTTGTTCAGCATTTCCATAAATATCGGCAACAATCTGATCGCTGAACGACTTTAGATTAGATTTACGAACACATTCAGCTTCACAATAAACTTCACCTAGACTTCTCGAAGGAATCATTGCGCACATTTTGATTCCTCCCAACCCGGATGAAATGAAGTTTGGTCAATATCTAAATAATTGCTTAAACTATTGAGGAAACTTTGGTCTCCGTCCAACAGCCGTAAAGCAATCCAGCGGGGGGACAGAGTATGGCTTGCGATGTCTGCTACTAAAGGCAGCAAGTCTTTCAGGGCATTTTCGACTTCTGAGGAATAGATGATTTGACGGGGTCTTGGTTGCAAAGACCCTGTCGCGACTTGATATATTTTTTTACGAAGTTCTATAAGCCCCTCTCCTTGACGAGCGCTAGTAGCGATAACGGGAACACCCAACTCACGCTCTAAGGAAGGTACGTCAATGACCAAATCCTTCTTGTCAGCCTCATCCATAAGATTCAGACAGACAATGACTTTGGTAGTTATTTCAAAGACTTGCAGAGCTAGGTTAAGATTTCTCTCCAAGCATGTTGCGTCAAGGACAACCACCGTAACATCCGGATTCGCAAAACAAAGAAAGTCCCTCGCAATTTGTTCCTCAACAGTATGGGCTAATAAGGAATAAGTACCTGGCAAGTCAACAATCAAAAACGACTTTTGCTGATGATAGAAGCTTCCTTGGGCATTATCAACCGTCTTACCCGGCCAATTACCGGTATGTTGATGTAACCCCGTAAGTGCGTTAAAAATGGTGCTCTTTCCAACATTCGGATTACCAGCCAAAGCAACACTGAATTGGTCCTTGGTAACCGAAATACCGAAATGATCTTGCCAGAGTATTTTCTTTTTTTCGGCAGACAGAATCATACACATTCCTCTCCATTCGATAACCTTCTCACAAAAATTTGGGCCGCATCTTCTCTGCGCAACGCAATGAGTGTTTCTCTTACCAGATAAGCGGTCGGATCACCGGAAGGACCTCGTCGGATACAGCGGATTAACGTTCCAGGGACGATTCCTAAGTCGAGAATACGGCGCCGTAAAAGTCCACTTAATTCCAAAGAAATTATTTCACAGACCGAACCCGGAGATAAGTCTGCTAATGGATCGATTCTTTCTGTACCCTTCACATTATGTACCCCCTTTTCGTTGCCTTAGCTAACTTATTCTATTCTGAAGGTTAGCCACGGCTAACTTTTAGTTAAAGTGTAGTTTGAATAGATTATGTAGAGCAGTCGCTTTTGCTCCCCCATAAGCTAATACTTCTATAATAAAAAGTTTCCACAAGAAAAAAGAATTGGTAGCTTGAAAGAAAAATCGACTTATGGAAGGGTTGAAGAAGGGAATGCACAACTATGATATAATTAGGCTATAGGAGAGGATACTATGAAACAAGGGATCGGCAGGTTGAGATTTGCAGATGACTCGCTAGAAATGCCAAAGGTTACGAGGAAAATGCTCACTAGAATATTTAGCTATTTCATTCCCTATTGGATTCGGATGCTTATGGTGATTGGCACGATCATAGCGGCCTCAATATTGGGGCTTATACCCCCGATATTAATTAAGAATATTATCGACAAAGCATTGCCGGAAAAGGATCTAAAGCTGTTAAGTCTGTTAATAGCCGTTTCGATAGGGGTAACTATACTGCTGGGGTTGTTACAGGTTGCTCAGTCTTACTTGAGTATCTGGATTTCAAAACATATCATTTATGATATGAAAAATCAGATGTATTCCCACTTGCAGAGTATGTCTTTAAATTTCCATGCCACTGCCAAACCGGGAGAGATCATCACCAGATTAACAAGTGACATCGATGGAATCCAGGATATTTTCAACACGACGGTTGTGAATGCCTTAAGTAGTGCCGCAGTACTATTTACCACTGGCATTGTCTTAATATCGATGAACTGGAAACTAGCCATTGTCGGTATGATCATCCTACCAACCTTTATTATCCCCACCAGGAAAGTAGGGAAATTAAAATGGCAGATTGCTACTAAGAGTCAAGAAAGAATTAGTGAACTTAATCAGTTGATCCAGGAAACCATGAGCATTAGTGGAGCAATACTCACCAAAATATTTACCAAAGAACAAGATGAATATCAGAGATTTGCTAAAATTAATAAAGATGTTATAAGCCTGCAAATACGAGAATCAGTTGTTGGTCGTTGGTTTCGCATGACAATCACGACATTTATTGCCATGGGACCTTTGCTAATTTATTTTAGTGGGGGATATTTGTATATTCAAGGTGAAATATCAATCGGAGGTATCATTGCTTTTGTAGCTCTTTTAGGAAGGCTTTATTTGCCCGTTTCACAGCTCTCGAATATCCATATTGATATCACAAGATCGATGGCCTTATTTCAGCGAATTTTTGAATATTTCGATCAGAAATTAGAAATAGAAGATCAACCAGGTGCCCAAAAACTAGAGGTCATTAAAGGTAAGGTTGAGTTTGACAGGGTGTATTTTTCCTATAATCCTGAGGTTAGCGTTCTAGAAGATATTAGTTTTTCGGTAAATCCAGGTACGATGGTGGCTTTAGTAGGTTCCAGTGGAGCGGGAAAAACCACCATCACGAATTTAATCCCCAGATTATATGAAGTCATCAAAGGAAGTATCAAAATTGATGGTAGGAATATTCGCGAGGTAACCTTGGATTCGCTTAGAAATCAGATAGGAATCGTTATGCAAGAACCGTATCTTTTTAATGATACGATAGAAGCAAATTTAAGATATGCCAAACTTGACGCCACCGAGGAAGAACTAATCTCAGCCTGTAAAGCAGCCTATATTCATGATTTCATTATGACATTGCCGGATCACTATCAGACCGTGGTCGGAAATAGAGGGATAAAGCTCTCGGGGGGAGAAAAACAAAGAGTATCAATTGCCAGGGTAATTTTGAAAAATCCAAGGATTATTATTCTCGATGAAGCCACCTCCTCGTTAGATTCTGTTTCTGAGCTGTATATTCAAAAGGCTATGGTCCCCTTGCTGAAAGACAGAACTAGTTTTGTGATTGCTCATAGATTGTCTACGGTGCTTGCATCCGATCAGATTCTTGTGATCGAGAATGGAACGATTGCAGAAAGCGGAAATCATGAAGAATTAATCGAGCAGGACGGTCTGTATAGGCGAATTTATAATACTCAATTCATAATACAGACAAATCTCGATCAGGTGAGTGAGTATAGAAAGGAGTTATAATCCTCAAAGAAGTTAATAGTAGTCACTAAAAAATGAAAAGGGGCAAAAAATATGCGACGAAATGATAAGGAAATCACTCAACAGAACGAAATGGATGAGATTATGGAGAAAGCTCAGGTGTGTCGATTGGCCGTATCGTATCAAGATATGCCTTATATTATCCCTATGAATTTTGGTTACTCTAATCAAGTATTGTATTTTCATTCTGCAGGAGAAGGCTTAAAATTATCGATCCTTCGGGAGAATCCTCAGGCTAGCTTTGAAGTTGATGTAAATACTCAGATTGTTCCCAGTGAGCATGGCTGCAATTGGACGATGCGATACCAGAGTGTGATAGGTTTTGGCGAAGTAGAATTCATCGAGGAAATTGAAGCGAAGCGTGAGGGAATGACGATCATCATGCAGCACTATTCAGACGAGGTATCAGTGTTTGAAGATTCGGACTTAGCTGGGGTAACTCTTTTTAAGCTCAAGATTAACACGATGACAGGCAAAAAATCAGATTAAGAGTTATAATCATCCGCCGGAAGCTTTTGTCAGCGAAGACTCAGTGTTCGCTTTAGCTGAGCCAGTTTACTATTTAAAATAAATAATTTCACAAGAAGGTAATAAGGGGATATTTGTCGAATAAGATCACATTAGCATGTGTTTGTACTCACAAATTACATGAGCAGTTAGATTACTATTAGGTGTAATTCCATTCACTGGCAACAATTTTATGAAGAAAAGTGGTATTGAAAAATGACGACAAATAAAGTCATTGTCGAATTAGAGCAAATGCTTGCTAACCAAGAAGCAACTTTAGTACGAATTCGAGAAGACAACGAGATTTGGAATCAGATTTTCATAGAGAATAGCTGGGGTATGGTAGTGTGTGACGCTAATAGTGGTGAATTGCTCAAAGTAAACCCCCGATATGCCGAAATGCATGGATATTGTGTTACTGAGTTAATTGGCAAATCAATATATAAACTTTTATGTGCTCCAGGGCATGATCAGGACCTACTGCATAAAGGTCCAATACTATATAGTGGCCATTATGGATATAAATCTGTTCATATTAGAAAAGATGGGAGCCTTTTCCCTGTACACATCGAAAATTATGAAGTGACGGTTAACACTCAATGCTTAAGAGTTATCTCAATATGGGATGCTACCGAAATTGAGCTTAAAGAAAAGGAATTAAACCAGTATCGGGAAAGCTTAGAGGAATTAGTTAAATTTCGCACGGATGAATTGGAACACATAAACCAGCAACTCCGAAGTGAAATCATTCAAAAAGAGGCTGCTCAAAAAAAACTAGCTAGAGTTAATCAAGATATGATTGATACTCTGGACAGTATGGGTGACTACTTTATAGCCGTTAATCGTCAATGGATTATAACGTTTGCCAATAAAGCTATGAATTTAGCCCGCGAAAAAAATGGTATTTACGAACCGATTGTAGGGACTAATTATTGGGAAACTTACAAACTTGGAAATAAAGTAATTACAAGCGCTTGTCTGGACGTAATGAATAAAGGTCAACCTAAACGGATCGATGCGTATGCAAATTTCGTAGGGCATTGGGTGGAAGCTAGTATTTATCCGACCGAGAGTGGGATTTCAGTTTTTTTCCGCAACATAGACGAGCGAAGGAAAAACGAAAAGGCTATTGAGGAAGAGCATCATCGGTTATATTCATTATTTAACAACTTTCCGGGTTTGGTTTATGTGCAAGAGGAAAATTACAAGATACGATTTGCCAACGCGAGCTTTCAAGCTAAGTTCGGTCCTTGTATCGACCAACACTGCTTTGAGGTCATTGCGGGGTTGGCTCGGCCATGCCAGGATTGCATGACTCCTATGATTTATAGGAGCAATACAGCGATATGGAAAGAAATGGTTTTTGATAATCGAATCTATGAAGTTTACTCTCAACCATACATTGATGTGGATGGATCCAGATTGGTCTTCAAGGTGCTGATTGACATTACCGTTAGAAAGAGCGCCGATCGAGAATTAGCTCGTTTAGAAAGACTGAACATGATAGGTGAAATGGCGGCGGAAATTGCCCATGAGGTCAGAAATCCTCTTACAACTGTACGTGGTTTTCTACAACTTCTTACTACAAAGGACGAGGCTAATCAATATCATGAATTCTATCACTTAATGATTGGAGAACTAGATCGAGCTAATTTGATTATCACAGATTTTCTAAGCCTAGCTAAAGACAAGTCTTCTAATTTTAGTCCAATTAATATTACAGGAGTTGTTCAGACGCTTGCTCCTCTTTTATCTGCCGATGCAAACAATCAAGACAAAAAAATTGCCCTGGACCTTGTTGAGGTATCAGACACTCAGGGGAATGAAAATGAACTTAGACAGTTGATCCTTAACTTAGCTAGAAATGGCCTTGAAGCGATGCAAGGCGGAACAACGTTAACCATCCAAACATATCAACTAAATCAACGTATTATCCTTAAGGTTAGTGACCAAGGAGGGGGAGTTGACCCTGATATATTGGGTAAACTTGGTACTCCGTTCCTAACAACCAAAGAACAGGGGACTGGACTAGGGCTGGCGATTTGTCAGAGTATAGCAGCACGTCATAAGGCCTCAATTGACTTCGAATCCGATCTGACGGGTACAATAGTCACTGTGAAGTTTCTAGCAATCATTAATAATTAATCTATCTTATAGATAAGCAGAGTACATGCTTTGATAATCACTAAGTTAGTGAAGCCGTTGCCAATTACTTTAGGTTGGTAACGGCTTCTGTATTATTTATAGGTTTTTTAGAAATAAAAAACTTGACATTGGACCAACGCTTTAATAAATTAAAGGGAGACAGTGATATTGTCAAGGAGGGCTAACCGATGTCGAGCGATGAACGTTTACAAAACCCTTTAACAGATGCCTTATTTGAAGCAGTTTTGTTACTAAAAAGCAAAGAAGAGTGTTACCGGTTTTTTGAAGACATTGCAACGATTGCTGAAATTAAGGCTTTGGCTCAGCGTTTAGAGGTAGCTAAAATGTTGCAAAGGAATGAAACCTATACTGCGATAGGGGAAGTGACTGGGGTGAGCACAGCGACTATTAGTCGAGTGAAACGTTGTTTGAATTTCGGGGCGGATGGTTATCAACTGATATTGCAGCGTTTGCAAGAGCAGAACGATTAAGAAAAATTTGACATCAGTGAAGGAGAAACATCATGTTAAGAACAAATTTAGGGTTGCGCATACCAATGGGGATGCGAGATTTACTACCTGAGGAAGTATTGGTACAGGAGCGTTTAGAAGAACAGATTCTTACGCTTTTTCGACAGTGGTCTTATCAAAGGGTGTTAACTCCAACCTTGGAGTTTTCCGCTTGCGTCCAACCAGATGTTGAGCAAGATGATTCCTTATATAAATTTTTTGATCGTAATGGACATATTCTAACAATGCGTCCTGAACTGACCATACCGATTGCAAGGCTGGTCAGCACACGAATGCGCGGTGGAGAATTCCCCCTTCGTTTATGTTATGGTGCCGATGTCTATCGAAATACCACCGTCAGGCATAGAGAGTTTCGTCAAGTCGGAGTTGAACTCGTGGGCTCTGACCAAGAATTGGCGGATGCTGAAGTGATTGCACTTGCGGTAGAAGCTATTGCTGGGTTGGGTCTAAAAAACTATCAGTTTAACCTTGGGCATATGGGGATCTTTAAAGGGCTCATGTTGGAGGCCGGAGTCGAGGAGGGGATTCAAGCCAAGTTGGAAGAGGCTTTAGCACGCAAGGACATGGTAGGTGTGGAAAGTTTGGTCCGACAAAGTGGGTTGCCTGGACGGGTTCAAGAACTTTTGCTTCATTTGCCCCATTTTCATGGGGGAGAAGAAATACTTGATGAAGTCCTCGGTTGGAGCGAGCGCCCAGCGATTCGCCAGGCTGTCGAGAGCTTAAGACGTATATATCGGTATTTAAAGGACTTCGGAGTACAAGCAAATGTGTCGCTAGATTTAGGAATACTCCGCGGTTTTTCGTATTATACCGGAGCAGTTTTTGAAGGGTATGTTCCAGGAATGGGCTTTCCAGTGGTTGAGGGAGGACGTTATGATGCGTTATATGCTGATTTTGGGGTTCCCCAACCCGCAACTGGGTTTGCTATTCATCTCGGGAATTTATTGGAACAATTCCCGCTTCCGGCTGTAGAGGGCGCGGATGTCTTGGTTTATGGAGCGGATGCAGAGCAGATTATTCGCCAGTGCCAAGTTTTAAGGGCCAGTGGGAAACGAGTTGAAATGGCACTGGGAATTATGGGGAATGAGGCGGCACAATTGATGGCACGGCGAAAGAATATTAAGGAAATTTTGTGTGTTGAGTAGGAGTCAGTTTATTAGCCCGTTCGCACACGTTCCATTGCTATTCGCTTGATGCTATGGCTAAAACTCAAAACCTCTGGGCTTTCTGCATGTGAACCGTTGAGTTTCTTAACGCCATATCATCTGCGCTCATTGACGCAATTCCTCTCTCCGTGCTCTCTAAGCTAAGAAACTTCCTCTAGGCTGGGGTCAACGGGAGTTTAGAACGAATGGATAGCCGTGGCACTGTTTGCGTCTTTGACAATGCGCAGGGTGTGCTTTTGGGATTGCAGCATTCTTTTTGCACTGAAATATTATATAATATGGTAAAATGGTGTATATCTAGATTAAGGAGTGTAAGGATGCGTAAGATTGCTGTGCTCACTGGTGGAGGGGATTGTCCGGGGCTTAACGCTGTGATTCGGGCAATTGTCAAGAGTTCTGTTGGATATGGTCTTGAAGTGCTTGGCATCCGTGATGGATTTCGCGGAGCGGTAGAAGGGGATTTTATGCCCCTTACGTTGAAGGATGTCTCAGGTATTTTACCGCGTGGCGGAACGATCCTGGGTACGACGAACCGCGACAATCCGTTTGCATACAATACGAAAGTAAATGGGGTAACTCAAACGGTCGATCGATCAGATGATGTGATCCGAAATTTAAAAGAGCAGGGCGTAGATGCCTTACTAGCAATTGGTGGGGATGGAAGTTTAAATATCGCGCTTAAGTTAGCAGATAAAGGACTTTCTGTGATCGGAATTCCTAAGACGATTGACAATGATCTAATGGCTACCGATCAAACCTTTGGTTTTCAAACAGCGGTGGATACTGCCCAGGAAGCCTTAGACCGTTTGCATACCACCGCGGAATCTCATCATCGGGTTATGGTTTTGGAAGTGATGGGGCGTTACGCCGGCTGGATTGCTCTATATGCGGGTGTTGCGGGGGGAGCAGATGTCATTCTTATCCCGGAAATACCCTATAATATCAATCGTGTAGCCTTGTGCATCCAAAAGAGGGCAAAACTTGGCAAGAAATTCAGCATTATCGTGGCGGCTGAAGGTGCAAAGCCTCTTGGCGGGAAAATGGTGGTTGAACGTATGGTTTCGGGACGATTCGATCCCATCAAATTGGGGGGGATCGGTGCTAAAATTGGCAATGACCTCGAGGAACACTATGGGTTAGAAACGCGAGTGACGGTACTCGGTCATCTCCAACGGGGAGGTTCTCCAAATGCATATGATCGTGTGCTGTCCACTCGCTATGGTGTAGCAGCGGTTGATGCAGCGCTCGAGGAGGAATTTGGTATCATGGTTGCACTTAGAGGTAGAGATATTATACGAGTCCCACTTCATGAAGCGGTTGATCAGATAAAATATGTGCCATTAGATGATCCCGTGCTGTTAGCTGCCCGTACTTTTGGGATGGAGATGGGAGATTGATCAAATCAGATAGGAGTAGAAAAAATGGGTGAAAAATTATCTCTAGCTGAGTTTGAACGGCTTCTTAATGATACTTGCGAGTCTTTACGTGGAGATAGGGAGGCTGCAGAATTTAAAGAATATGTTATTGCGATCCTTTTTTTAAAGCGTTTAAACGACCGATTTAATCTAGAACGCCAAGTTAGGCGTAATAAACTTACAGCAAAGGGCTTATCTCAAAGCCTAATCGAAGAAGATTTAGAAAGAAGGGAATCCTATCGTTTATTTGTGCCCAAGATGGCACGTTGGGATTTATTAAAACAAGAAAAGCAAAACCTAGGTTCCTACTTAACGAAGGCTTTTGAAGAGATTGACGATAAGAATCGGGGTTGTCTAGGACTCTTGAATACTGTCGACTTTAATAAGACTTCTGAAACGGGTGAAAAGTACATTACTGATAATGATTATATTAAGTTAATTGAGGTCTTTGAGAAATTGAAGTTAACGGATGATCACTTAGCTTTTTAAATTTCTGGTTATTCCTAAATATCAAACTATCAAAACCTGAGTCTCGTCGTGAGATCTATCTTGAGGATATTTAAAAACCAGCTAACTCAGAATTCAAATAAGACTTTAGAATACTAAAGCAGAGAGATTGTCTCGTTGACAACTCTCTGTTTTTTCACGATATGTTCTAGAATCTGAATCACCTGTGTGGCTGAAGTTGCCCGTAGGATTTTCCCTGATTCACTATCAGAGGATTGGAATTTCTATGATTTTTTATGATAAGGGGTTGCCAGAGTTAAAGGACCTTGATATAATTAATATGTTAGCACTTTAACTAACTAAAGCATTAAATGGAATATCTATTATGCTCAAGTTTTTAGGGATATTGGAGAGGGGTTGCCTAGGTGGATAAAGATTTCTTGACGATTGCGTTACCCAAGGGAAAGTTACTAATTGATTCGATTCAATTGTTGAGTCGGATTGGGATAGAATGTAGCCATGTGAATGAAGACTCCAGGAAGCTCTTTTACGATCTCCCGGATAGTAAGGCTAAGATAATTATTTGTCGCCCGACGGATATTCCGACCTATGTGGAGTATGGGGCCGCAGACCTTGGCATGGTTGGAAAGGATACCTTACTGGAAGAAAATAAGGATGTGGCCGAATTACTGGACCTAAAATTTGGCTATTGTCGCTTTGTAGTTGCCATGCCAGAGGAGAGTGTCCCACCTAAACTTCCTAGTGGCGAGTATGATTTGAGCGTTCTGAATCATCAGCGGGTGGCCACGAAGTTTCCGCGGGTGACAGAGACCTTTTTTAGTGGGCTGGGGATGCAGGTAACTCCTATTAAATTACATGGGAATATGGAGCTGGCTCCGTGTGTCGATCTTGCTGAAATGATTGTCGATATTGTTTCCACGGGCAAAACACTTAAGGAGAATCATCTGCTTGAGGTTGCTCCAATCCTTGAAGCGACCACCCGTTTAATTGCTAACAGGGTTGCCTACCGCATGAAATCTGAGCGAATTCGGGATTTAGTCGAGCGTTTGCGTGGAGAACTTGTTGGAGAGGTATCGGCAAAGTAGTCATATCGAAGACCTTAGATTTAAAACAGGAGATGCCTACACTATACTAAGTTATTTGACAAAAAAGTGAGGGATAAACGTTATGAAGGTTGAGGATTTAAAGGAGATTGATTTAAGTCGTCTCACTCGGAAATCGTATGGAGATGATGAAACCTTAGATAAGCGTGTTACAGAGATCCTCAGGAGGGTTCGGGAAGATGGCGAAGAGGGGATCTTCCAAATGACGGAGGAATTTGATCAAGTTAATCTGCGTCAATCTGGTTTGAGAGCAACCGAAGAGGAAATTCAAGCTGCCTATCAAGTTGTGGAGGCAGATTTTTTAGAAGCTTTGCGAACGGCTAAACGAAATATTTTAAACTTCCATGAACGCCAGAAGCGAACTTCTTGGCTGGAGCCAGACACGGATGGGAGTATTCTCGGGCAACTACTTCTCCCACTTAAGCGCGTGGGGATCTATGTGCCGGGTGGAACGGCTTCTTACCCATCGTCAGTATTGATGAACGCTTTACCGGCCGTTGTAGCTGGAGTAAAAGAGATTGTGATGGTTAGCCCGCCTAGAGTGGATGGCACACTTCTACCAGAGGTTTTAGTAGCGGCGGCTGAAGCTGGTGTGACTGAAATTTACAAAGTCGGGGGGGCCCAAGGGATTGCCGCGTTAGCCTACGGGACAGAGTCCATTTCTCCGGTGGATAAAATAACAGGACCGGGAAATATCTATGTAACCTTAGCCAAAAAGCAAGTCTTCGGAACCGTAGACATTGATATGTTGGCTGGGCCGAGTGAGATCTTAATCTTGGCGGATAAGAGCGGGCGGCCAGAAGAGTTAGCCGCAGATCTGCTCTCTCAGGCTGAACATGATCGCTTGGCCTCAGCGATTATAGTCTCTCCTTCTCGTCAACTTCTCGAACAGACTATCGGCGAAGTGGAGCGACAATTGGAGAACTTACCTCGTGCCGAGATTGCTCGAGCCTCTTGGGAAACGTATGGGGCCGCCATTTTGGTGTCGGATCTTAACGAGGGAATGAATTTGGCAAACCAAATTGCCCCAGAGCATTTTGAACTGGTCGTTACGGATCCCTACTCTTGGTTAGGAAAAGTCCGAAATGTCGGTGCTATCTTTCTAGGGCGCTTTTCTCCAGAACCAGTCGGGGATTACTTTGCGGGACCAAATCACGTTTTACCGACAGGAGGGACGGCACGTTTTTACTCTCCCCTCAATGTCGATATTTTCATGAAGAAGGTAAGTGTGATCGGTTACTCGGAAGCAGCCTTGCAAAGGGATGCTAAGCAGATCGCCTTACTCGCCCGCAGCGAAGGATTGGAAGCGCATGCACGGGCTGTGGAAATACGATTTAGACCTTGAATTAACCTGGCTTGACGAATATCTCTTGCAAGTGTGTTCAATGCAGATATTAGTTGTTGCAAAGAAAAAAAGCATAAAGGAAGATGTAAAAATGGAAACCGAGTTAAGTAATCTTGAACGGTTCGTTCGCCCTGAAGTTCGTAAGCTTGTTCCTTATCAAACGAAACATATGCCTGAATGCATTAAACTAGATGCTAATGAAAACCCCTTTCCTTGGCCTGCGGGTATGCGGGAAGCGTTGTTCAGGCAGGAATTGGCCTTTAACCGCTATCCCGATGGCATGGGTACTGAACTTAAGACGTGTATTGCTAAGTATACGGGAATCTCGCCAGAAGGAATTCTGATAGGTAACGGATCGGATGAGTTGATTCAACTAATTTTGCTAACCTTTGGTGGTTTAGGTAAATCTATGATCATCCATCCTCCAACCTTCGGAATGTATCAGATTTATGCACGTTTGACAGAAACCACAGTCGTAGAAGTGCCCTTGTTAAATGGCCTAGACTTAGATACTGAGCAGATGTTAAAGGCAGCACAAGTTCCAGAGGCCCATGTGTGCATTGTCTGTAATCCCAATAATCCCACTGGATCGCTGTTTCCAAGAGAGGAGATTCTCCGACTCGTACGAGAAAGCGGCAAAATTGTCGTGGTGGATGAGGCCTACGCTGAGTTTGCAGAGGAAACTCTTATTCCTGAAATTGAAAACTATCCTAATTTGGTGATTCTCCGCACGTTTTCTAAGGCCTTTGGAATGGCAGGCCTCCGCTTAGGATATTTGCTTGGACAACCGCAAACTATTGCCTTAATCAACAGGGTTCGTCCACCGTTCAATGTAAACCTGTTTAGTCAGAAAGCTGGAATCCTATCCTTGGATTACTTAAGTGAGTACCAAGGGCAAATTGAGCAAATCAAGGCAGAAACGAAAAAATTACAAACTGCTTTAAAGCTAGTTCCGGACTTAACCGTTTATCCGACGCGGGCAAATTTTATTCTTTTTAAACCGCATGATCCCGATCGATGGGCTTCGGAATTTCTAAAACGGGGTTTTCTTGTTCGTAACATGGGTATGCTCACCTCGCTAGGCAAATGCCTGCGCATCAGCGCGGGGCTGCCCGAGGAAAATGAAAGGTTTATCCAAGCAGTTCGAGAGATCAGCTCACTATAAAAAGCAGTGGATTTGTATATTAAGATTAACGATTAAGTAAGCGAACGGTTGAGTAATCCTAACGGTTTAGTAAGTCAAAGCGTTAAGTAAAACCTAACGGAATTAAACGTATGAGTATAATTTAGAGAGGAAACGAATTATGCGAGAAGCTAATATTAAACGGAAAACTAAGGAAACGGAAATAAGTGTGCGCTTAAATCTAGATGGAACAGGAGAATCTCAAGTTAAGACCGGGATTGGTTTTTTTGATCATATGCTGACCGCGTTTAGCCGGTTTGCCTATCTTGATCTCATCATTGAGGCAAGTGGGGATTTAGAGGTGGATGCTCACCATACGATAGAAGACTGCGGGATCGTCTTGGGGCAAGCGCTGAGAGAGGCTTGTGGTGATAAGCGGGGAATTGAACGACTTGGCGAGGCCCTTTTACCTATGGATGAAGCCCTTGTTCAAGTGGCATTGGATCTTTCTAATCGGCCCTATCTGGTTTGGGATGTAAATTGTCAAGAGGGCATGGTAGGTGAGTTTCCCGTTGAAATGGCAGAGGAATTCTTTCGGGCTTTAGCGGTACAGAGTGGACTGACTCTACACGTAAGGCAACTTTCAGGGAAGAATCAACATCATATTATGGAAGCTGTCTTTAAAGGAGTGGGAAGAGCCTTAGGTCTAGCCCTTCGCCAGAACACTCGGTATAGTGGAATACTTTCAACTAAAGGAGTTTTATAAAGTGATAGGCATTGTAGATTATGGACGGGGAAACTTAAGAAGTGTCGAAAAAGCGTTGGAAAAGGTCGGTTTCGAGGCAAGAATTTTAACATCCCCTGAGGATCTGAAGGTCGTGAATGGACTCATACTTCCAGGAGTCGGGGCGTTTGCTGATGCGATGGAGGCTTTAAATCGTGGAGGATGGACTCAGCCTATCATCGAGTTTGCCCGTTCGGGTCGCCCTTTTCTGGGGATCTGTTTAGGAATGCAGATTCTCTTTGAGGTTGGAGAAGAACATGGCGAACACGCGGGCTTAGGACTCCTAGCGGGCAGAGTCGTTAAATTTCCGCCTGGCGCTAAGATTCCGCACATGGGCTGGAACAGCCTAAGACTCGAACAACCTTCTCGTTTATTAGAAGGGATTCCCAACGAATCCTATTTTTATTTTGTTCATTCGTATTTTGCGCAACCGAGGGAGACGCGTGATATTATAGCGAGTAGTGACTATGGGGTTGTCTTTCCTGCGATTGTTGGCAAAGACAATGTCTGGGGAGCACAGTTTCACCCGGAAAAATCAAGTCCCTGGGGACTCCAACTTCTTACTAACTTTGGAAAGTGGGTGAATGACAATGTTGCTCTTTCCAGCCATTGATCTAAAAGAGGGGAAAGCGGTACGCCTGTTACAGGGACGGATGGAGGATTCCACGGTTTACTCCAATAACCCCGTTGACTTGGCTAAAGACTTTGAGAGTCAAGGTGCAGAGTATTTACATATTGTTGATCTGAACGGAGCATTTACTGGCAAGCCAGTTAATGATGAGATCATTCGACAGATAGTCGGGAATGTTTCAATGAAGATCCAGGTAGGGGGCGGAATCCGCACAATGGAGCGGCTCACTGATCTTATCGAGTTAGGGGTAGAACGAGTTATTTTAGGGACGATAGCTGTCAAAGATCCGGAGTTGGTTGCCGAAGCAGCGCGTCGCTACGGAAAACGAGTCATTGTGGGCATCGACGCTAAAGAGGGCTTGGTTGCTGTTCAAGGCTGGGCGGAAACGACAGAAATGAGGGCCATAGACTTAGGGCTGGCCGTGAAAGGCATGGGAGTCGAGAGTGTGGTTTTCACAGATATTGCTCGGGATGGAATGCTTCAAGGACCAAATATTGAAAGTACTGTTCAGATGGCTCGGGAAACTGGCCTATCCGTGATTGCATCTGGCGGGATTTCAACCTTGGCAGATCTGCGAAACTTACAAGCCGAGGCCATTAAGGGAGTCTCTATTGAAGGGGTAATCACAGGAAAAGCACTCTATAGTGGGGCCTTTACCCTGAGAGAAGCATTGGAGGCCGCAAATTTTACACCGCTCGACGGGCTATTTGGGAACGGGGGGGAAGATCATGTTAAGTAAGCGGATCATTCCCTGTTTAGACGTCCATGACGGGCGAGTGGTCAAAGGGACCAATTTTGTGCAGTTGCGTGATGCTGGGGATCCCGTGGAACTTGCTGCCCTCTATGATAGGGAAGGTGCAGATGAGCTGATTTTTCTAGATATTACTGCTTCATCGGATAATCGTGAAACGATGGTTGACGTGGTACGCCGAACGGCCGAGCAAGTCTTTATTCCTTTTACGATCGGAGGTGGGCTACGGACTATCGAAGATATACGCCGTATGCTTAGAGCCGGAGCGGACAAAATTGCCCTCAACACCTCAGCAGTTCAGACTCCACGTCTTATTCAAGAAGGGGCCCATGCTTTCGGAAGCCAGTGCATTGTAGTCGCTATTGATGCGCGAAGCACTGCACCCGGTCAATGGGAAGTGTATATTCATGGGGGAAGAACAGCGACAGGCAAGGATGTCTTGGAATGGGCTGCAGAAGCAGAAGCACTAGGTGCAGGAGAGATTCTCTTAACCTCCATGGACCGCGATGGAACCAAGGTTGGTTATGAGTTAGAACTAACTAGAGCTGTGAGTAGAGCGGTTTCCCTGCCTGTTATTGCCAGTGGTGGGGTGGGAACGTTAGAGCATTTAGCAGAAGGGCTAACTCTTGGGGAAGCGGACGCCGTTTTAGCGGCATCGATCTTTCACTATAAGGAGTTCAGCATAGAGGAAGCCAAACGGTATTTAGCAGAGCGAGGAATACTGATTCGAAAAACTGGGGGACTTGTGTGACAACAGCCTTGTCTCTGGGGTCAACCATAAACCTCGACTTAGACGAACGATAGATGATGGTACTGAAAGGTAGAGATACAATGGATGCAAATCAAATAGAAACCTTCGATTTATCAGGGATTCGCTGGGACTCCCATGGGCTTGTTCCCGCGATTGTTCAGGATGTGGAGACTAAAGACGTTCTGATGCTCGCTTATATGAATGAAGAGTCCTTGCGCAGAACACTTCGTGAACGCAAGGCCTGTTATTATAGCAGAAGTCGGCAATCCTTGTGGCTGAAAGGAGAAACCTCCGGACATTTCCAGGAGATCATTGATATCAAGTTTGACTGTGATCAGGATGCTCTGCTCCTGACAGTGCAACAATCTGGCATGGCTTGCCATGAAAACCATTTCTCGTGTTTTCATTATGAATTGACGGGTGAGGGATTTGAAGTCACCGGGAAACCGGAAGTAAGACCCGAGCCAACGCTTGGCAGAGCCTTAGAGCTGTTGACAGATGTCATTCACTCTCGAAACTTGGAACGACCGGAAGGGGCTTATACGACTTATCTGTTTGAAAAGGGGATTGATAAGATCCTCAAAAAGGTCGGAGAGGAAAGCGCTGAAGTTATTATTGCGGCTAAGAACGCCGATCCTGAGGAGATCAAATCTGAAGTGTCGGATTTGTTCTATCATGTCTTGGTGATGATGGAAGAGCGTGGGGTTGGGGTTAAAGAGGTTGGTAAGGAGCTCCTAGCTAGACGTAAGTAAAGGGAGTTAGTTAATAAATAGCAAAAACAAGGCTTGAAGTATTATTATGCTTCCAGCCTTGTTTCTCATTTTTCGGCTCCGGTTGCCTTACCCATTGTCTTAATACTACTCTTTCAACAACTGATTGCGGCCATCGTTTCAAAGCTTATAATGAGTTTTAATCAGCAGGCTAGTAAAATAGGACCTAAAGACGGTAAAAACTAACCAACCTATGACCCACTAAGAGAGGGGGCAGTGTAGGAGAGGTTAGTAGGGAGCTACTGAGCGAGGGAAATAGGGTCTAGATTAAATACTTTACATCAATCTGTAGAGAATCTATGATCTGTTGTATTACATTTTCTAACTTTTCTGGAAAGTCGGCCGTGTCTGTTAAGATTGATACTCTAATGACTTCTTCAGTGTTGTTAATTTTTAACCAATACTCTGTTCCACTGATTAATTCTTCTCCAAATTCAGCAGTCCATTCAGTTATGAATCCATGATATTGACGTTTTTGAATATTACTAACTTTATAAGACCTAAAATCAAAAGGGCTTAAAGCTTTACTAATATTAAGAAAACGTTCTAAATCCTTAAGCTTCCATAACTGTATATACCCCCTGAAACCCCATTCACTATTATCTAAATAGGTACTAAATCGCAGTTCTTCTCCCTTGTCAGGGCTAACATATACTTCCGTAGCATCTGGAACTGAAAATTTTATAGTATAGTCCTTTGTATCATATTGCAGAGGAGTGCAATTAAGCATCGTAGTTTCATAACTCTGAATTGGGATAGAACTATGTTTAATAGTTCTTACCGGGCCTCTGAATAAAAGACTGAGAAATATTAGCACAGTAATAACAAGGGTTATAGCGATGATGACAAACATTTTTTTCCGCATCTAATTACCCTCCTTTTAATGCGTCTCACTTATACTCTATTAATATTCTTGTACAACTATTACCAAATGATTTATATGAGCCTCTTGAGCTTATCGAATCTCCATTCATGTAATATTTCATGATACAAAAATACCCTATAGGGTTGACTTTTGACTGTCTACTCTATAGGGTATTTGTTATTGTATCCGCATAGATTTTCTTTAACGGGGTGAAAGTGGCGGCTTTACCGTGGGAGGTTGGAACCCTAGTAAAACAAGTGCTGGCATAGAAGAGTGAACAATAAATTTAGTCTTCCTGGTGCCGAACGCCTGAAAATGATATAGAAATGATGTTGAGTATGAGTGGATTAGCGCAGAACTGGCGGCCACTTTCAGACGGAAATAGGAGCAGTTGGAATTAGAAGTAATTAGGGATTAAATCAATATTACAGTTGGATAGCTCATACCATACTTCATCTTTACAATAGGCCATACAAATACTCTTTTCATATCTTTGTAATTGCAGTGGTAATATTCTAAAGTTCAATTTTTCGTAGAAAGTTGGATTTATTTCTGAATACAAAAAAATAATATTATTTTCATCATATACAAGATTAACACATTTTCTTAATAATTCAGTAGCATAACCATTATTACTATGGTTTTGTGGTGTTAAAACAGAGCCTATACCAAAGGCTTTTTTCCCGTTAATTCGCTCTAATTTAAGTACTATTGTAGAACTTACAATCTCTCCGTTTTTCTCTATAACATATCTTGTACCAAATGCATCTTCTTTGCTATTGTCAATACAATATTGTTCGAAAGTTCTATTTTTACTCCATTCCCTATATCCTTGTTCAAAAAGTAAACTTATCTCTTCCTGATTAACTTGTCTGAAAATCAAAATATTAGTCTTCCTTTCTTTCGTTATGATCTTGCCGCTGGATGGTTCATCATAAGTTTCGTCTTCGAACCTAAGAATTTGATATAAGAATTGACACTAACAAGAAAAAAGGTTGAAAAAAATATCTCCAACCTTGACTAATTTGTATTCGTATTACTTAATCGTTTTTAGCCGACAAGTCTTGGAACCCTTGATAAATTAGGTCAAAGAGTTGTTTGACTTCTTGTTCCTCGACACACGAGAAGGTAACGCGCACATCGTCTTCCCCAAGTGAAATAACCCCTACTCCGTAATGGTCAAGTAGGTGTATTCGCAAGGTTTCGGAATTTACCCCTTTAAGTTTGAGACACATGAAATACCCTGAATTAAAGGGATAATAATCCCATGCATCGTTATATTCTCCATGCTCGAGGACCTCTTTGACTTTATCAGCACGTTTCTTAAGCAACTCAAATTTAGCTTGTTTTTGAGTTAGGAATTCACTCGATTTAAGGGCATTTATCACAAATGTCTGAGCTGGATGGGAGGAACTGGAAATTGTACCCCGAATAATCCCTAACGTCTTTTTTTCCAACGCATTTAGTACAGCCGGATGCTCAGATGCGTAGGTAATGAACCCGACACGAAATCCCCACATGTAGTCCTCTTTTGTAGCGCCATCCACCTTTATGGCTAATATTCTGGGGTGAATATTGGCGATCCGGGCAAACAGAGATTCCTTGATAGAGTTCTCATAAAACAAACCGTAATAAGCATCGTCAGTAATCACGACCAAGTTCATCCCTTGTTGGGCTACTTCCCTTAAGGCTTCAACGATCTCCGTTGCCTCTTCTTCATTCGGCGTATATCCTGTTGGGTTGTTAGGGAAATTAAGTAACAAAACTGCCTTACCTTGGTCTCGCTTGGAAAGCAAGGCTTCTTTCATGCCGGCCGTATTAAAGGCTCCTTCTTTAGTATAGAAAGGAAAGAGTGCATTTTTTGCTCCTCTACGAACCCCAAAGATGAAGTTATAATTACCCCATAATTTGTCGGGCAAAATCAAGGGGTCGTTTTCGTTAATAAAAAGATCGGCAACGATACTTAAACCATGGGTTAAAGCATTGGTTACGATGGGATTGCTGAAGGTTTTATCCTTTAAAGAAGGATTTTCCTGGAGCATCTTTTCTCGCCACAGTTGCCTTAGCTCGGATTTTCCAGCAGGGGGCGCATAGGGATATAGGTCTTTAGGACCATAATTGTTTAAGGTTTCCTGGATTAAGGGTAAGAACATCGGTTGGCCATTTTCAGTTGCAATTCCAATCGTAGCATTAAAGCGATAGGCCTTCTGGTTAGCCTCCGCAGTTTGGGTTAAAATCCCCTTAGGGTAATACAAATTCTTACCAAGTTCAGATAACAGTTCATAAACAAAGGGATTTTCTTGTTGTATCTGGTTATTTAAGTCTTGAGCAATCTCATTCATTATTTTTTCTCCCTTGCTGCAAAGTTATATTACTTGTTTTTATGTAGAGTTAGGCAACATAAATTTTACACTATATTGTATATTTACACCACCAGGTAATTGCATAGTATATTGTATTATTACAAAGATTTGCTTTTGGCCTTATTCTAGTATCACCAATTTTTTCTGGAAAGGAAGGGATAGTCTGGATTGTGGGCGAATTAACATACAGACAATTGATAAATGGAGTTGGGACATGAATAAATTGACGCTAGAAGGATTGAAAGAGAAGTTACCAGTAGTTCCAGGCATCAATGGAAAAGAAGAATATTTTAACTCTGCGGTTATTGTGTTGCTAATGCTGGTAGACGAAGACTATTATTTTGTGTTTGAAAAAAGGGCAGCTAGGATAAGACAAGCTGGAGAGATATGTTTTCCTGGCGGCAAATTTGATCCTGAACAAGACTCTGATTTTAGAGATACGGCACTAAGAGAAACGGCAGAAGAGCTAGGAATTTCCTCAGATAAGATAACTATTATGGGTTCACTAGATACGGTTGTTGGCGCAATGGGTACCACGGTGGACGCATTTTTAGGCGTAATTGATATATCCAGCTTGGATGATTTAAAACTATGCGTAGATGAAGTAGAAAAGATCTTTACAGTTCCAGTCTCTTTTTTTGTTAATACTGAACCAGAGCTATATAAAGTGAACCACAGAGCACAGCCTTCATACATCAATCAAGCTGGTGAAGAAGTTATCACGTTTCCAGCGAAAGAATTAGGACTTCCAGAGCGGTATACGAAGCCCTGGGGAGCTATGATGAGTAATGTTTTTGTTTATAAGGTTGCAGGAGAAACAATATGGGGAATTACCGCACGATTAATTAAGGACGTTACTGCCAAAATAAAAAGCTTATAGCAATGCAAGTCTCATATGCAAGTTGGGGACAGTTCCTGACTTGCATATGAGACTTGATTCACGCAAGCTGCACGCAAGTTGGGGACGGTTCCTAACTTGTAGGGTGAGACTTTTATTGCAGGCATTATTGGTGATTTTTGAACCGCACTTGGTTTAGCAAAGAAAAGAAGGCAAGAGGACAGTCCCCTTGCCTTCTCGCCTTGCTCCTTCCCGGAGCGGAAGCACAATCTGCTTTCGGCCTTGTTTAATCGAAATTATTTGTGGAAAGAGGATTATGTTCCGCTGTTGGAGAATTGTGAAGTGTTAAGGTTAAAAACGTCATCCCAAGCGTTTGTAAGGTTAAATATTGGGACATTAATATGGGGTGACTAGATAACGAATTCAGATAGTGGAGCTTAGCCGGATATTCAAGAATAGGATCAAAATGATAGGTAGGTATTTCTTATGTTAACCTTGTCAGCAAAAATAGAATTTGTAAAATTTATGAATGAAAAATTCTTGGGCAAAAATCTGGAAAGTATCGAGGTATCTAGTGTCATTGATTGTACTGTGGATTTTGGGGTTGTAGAGTATATTGACGTAGCAGATGATAAAGTTTCAGTATGGGGTCCGGAAAGTCGAGTATTTTGGATTAATTTGAACGATGTTCTTGTCGTAGACTACAACCCACGTGAAGAAGGGGTATGCGTGCTGATCGAAGCTAAGAATAATGTCGAAGTTCGGTTTAAAGTAGTGTGAGATAATCAAGAAATCAGGTACTTGGAGGAGATTGTGTTATGTTGGATTTAGAAGATTTTCCTGTCCATGTTAAAACACCGATTGCCTGGGGAGAAATGGATGCTTATGGTCATATTAATAACATTATTTATTTGAGATATTTTGAAAGCGCCCGGATCCAATACTTTGAAGAGATAGGGCTAAATGATCTAAAATCCAAGACGGGCGTCGGTCCAATATTGGCGCAAATGACTTGTAAGTATCTCAAGCCGCTGGTATATCCAGATCAAATCATCGTCGGTACGAAGGTAAAGTCAATGGGTCAATCGAGCTTTGTTATGGAGTACATAATTGTCAGTGAAAAATTAGGAGTAGCTGCTACTGGAGAAGGGGTAATCGTCATTTTCGATTATAATAATTCCAAAAAGGCGGAATTACCTTTGGCCACCAAGGAAGCTATCGAAATGATAGAAAAGGAAAAACCCGCTATTAACGCCAAGTGACCAGTGGGGCATTCCGCCACACAGTGACCGAAATCTAAACAATAGTCCTCGGCATTGTCTATAGTAGAGGGAAACCCATCTTTGTCCGTAAAACTAATAATCTTTGTTGGGCATTCTTTGGCACAAATACCGTCACGCTTGCATTTGTCCTGATCAATTTTAAATAGACTCATGTCTCTCATCCTTTCTCGTGTTATTCATACATAAAAGAGGATACCTACCAATCCAGAATAGAGTGGCACCTCGTTGTTGTCTGAATTATATGATTGGACATGTTGATAAATGTAAAGATGACAAAAAACTGAAACTTATCTCTTAGATAGTCTAGTTAGTTAAAAAGGACTCGCAGGATCAGCCCTATAATCATAGGAAACTGTATCTTTGTGGGTCCTTAGATACTACTACTCATTGAAAGACTCATCGAAATGAGTGGACATCACGGTGGTAGATCATCAAAAAACTTTCTTAATGTAAATAAAGGAATATTATTAAGTTTGGCGAATCTCGAATTATTAGCAATGAATTGAAATTCATTTTGGGAATTGAAAGGTGGATGGCTTTATGGATTGGAAAACAGTTAAGCTGGATATTATGGAGACTGGAGTAGCGGTGCTTACCTTTAATCGACCTGAAACCATGAATTCGGTCAATGATCAGATTTGTGCGGATGTTCAGGCTGCTTGCAAGGAGGCCGCTGAAAATGATGCTGTGAAAGTCATAGTCCTGACTGGAGCGGGTAAGGGGTGGTCTAGCGGGGGAGATATTTCTATGTTAGCTAAAATAAAAGACCCGATCAGCGCCAAGGAGACTTATGATGCCTCAGGTGAACTTGTAAAGGCGATCTATGAAATGAAAAAACCGGTCATAGCGGCACTTAATGGAGTAGTAGCAGGTGCTTCTGTGGCTGCCTGCCTAGCTTGCGACTTGATTATTGCCTCTGAAAAAGCACGTATGGGCTTTACCTTTATGCAATTAGCTTTTTGTCCGGATAGTGGGGCATCGCATTTTCTTATTCAAAAAGTGGGCTATCATAAGGCTCTGGAATTACTGTGGTTTGGTAAAATCATTAATGCTGAAGAAGCAGAGAAACTAGGACTGTTGAATAAAGTAGTTCCCCATGAGGAGTGCCTGCCTGAGGCAATAAGATGGGCAGAAAAGTTAGCTTTGCAGCCATTAATGACCGTTGGTCTCGATAAGAAACTATTGCGCGAGGCCTGGAAAAATGATTATTATCAACAGACTGAGCTGGAGGCCATGTATCAAGTACTGACCTGGTCTTCAGAGGATTTCAAAGAAGGCTGTGCGGCCTTTGCTGAGAAACGTAAACCCGTGTTTAAGAATAGATAAGAGATAACATAATCACTAGAAAACAAGGCTGGCTGGAAGAATTTAGAGCTTCGAGCCAGCCTTGTTTCTTTACTTTATTGGCAGGTAGGGGTATATTAGGTTTTAGCGGATGTGGAGTTTATCAAGGAGGTTCAGCGTGAAAGTTACGGATTTTACACACATTATTCATTCGGCTATGCCTGTTTTCAAGCAGATGGTTCACCAGTGCGAGCATTTTCTATAGAAGACGAGGATGGGTTCTTCTCTGGTTGACGAACGCTCGCATAGGCTTAATAAGTTCTGAGGGTGTCAGAAGTCTTGGATTTTATGATTTGAGGGGGATCAAGGTTTGAATTTGCGTTTCAAAAATCTATTAGAATGGTTAGGAATAATCGCATTTGCTTTTTTTCTATTTATCACAATAAGAACATTCCTTTTAGATACGAGGATTGTACCTACAGCGTCAATGTTACCAACAATTCAACTGCAGGATAGACTAATAGTAGATAAACTACTATTTAAATTTAGTTACATTGAACGTGGTGATGTTGTAGTTTTCCGTGCGCCTCCATCTTCAGGTGAGAAAGATGATCTCTTAAAGAGAGTTATTGGACTACCTGGAGAAGAAATTGAGGTTAAAGATGGCATAGTGCTGGTCAATGGAGATGCACTTGAAGAGAATTATCTTCAAGAAAAGCCTAATTACCAATACAATTCTGTTCGAGTTCCCCCTGATTCATATTTTGTCCTAGGCGACAATCGACGGAGTAGTAACGATAGTCATATGTGGGGATTTGTGCCTAAGCAAAATATTGAGGGAAAGGTATGGATACGTTATTGGCCACTTAATTCATTTGGAACGTTAAAAGGGTAATCTTCCTGTAATAATACCCAACCCACGATTAAGTCAACTCCGGAATCGACAATAACTAGTAATACTGCCAATGCCTACTGGCAGTGGGATATTACTCAGTTAGCCAAGGACTGGTACAGCGGTACTCAGGCCAATTACGGAGTCATGCTAAAACAACAAAATGAAGGCACCTCCCCCTATCGGTCTTTTAATACGGTGGAAGCTGGACCCACTAACAATACCCCGCGACTTACAATCAACTATACCGTCGATCCGATCGGGTTAGAGAATTTTTGGGGTTACACTAAGGACGGCGTTAATCCTGCCAATGGTAATCTGGTTTTACAAGAGACGGACCTTTCATTCCCGGTCGGGGTATTCCCGTAAGTGTCACCCGGACTAACAATAGTCGCAAGTCAATGACCGCAGGAATTTTTGGTTACAGCTGGTTCAGCAACCTCGAAACCCGCCTTGTCGATGCGGGAACCGGACCCATCACGTTAGTGGATGGTGACAATACCCGCCACATTTTCGGTGAAATTGCCGGGGGTGGCTATGTCGCTGCCGGTGGGATTTATTTAACCCTCGTGAAAAACGGAGACGCAACGTACACTATTACCCAAGCCGACGGGACAAAAGTAAATTACAACACCAGCGGCAAGGTTGCTTCCATTGTCGACACCACATCCTTTACCTACGACGGTAATGGAAAACTAACCACAATTCAAGATGCCTCCGGACGAACAACTTCCCTTGTCTATGGGACGAATGGATACGTCTCCAGCATTACGGACCCGGCTAACCGGACCGTAGCCTATGAGTACGATGTCAACGGAAACCTAACGAAGGTCACGGATACCGCCGGAAAATTCACAACCTATGGGTATGACGCCACCCATAACCTGACCGGCATAACCAATCCCCGGAACATCACGACCACCGTGGGATACGGTGCCTCAGACCGAGTGGCCAATGTGAATCGCCCCATTACCATAGATGGCGTATCCACAACCAGCACCACTAATTACGTCTTCGACATCACGAATAAGGTAACAACGGTCACCGACGGAGAAGGCCGCAGAGTAGACTACACCTATAATGCCAACGGCAACATTGTCCAGGTCACGGAAAACCCACTGGATGCCCAAAACAAGGCCATCACCACCTTCGACTATGACAACAACAATAACTTGACCCAGGTGAAAGACCCCAATACCAATAAAATCAGTGGAACAAGTGCCTATATTTACACCTATGACGCCAATGGCAATATCACAGAGGTCCAGCTCCCCGAGAACCAACGAGCTTCAAACACCTACGATACCAATAATAACCTTATCTCAGCCACGGATTATAACCGCAATACCAGTTCTTCAAGCTATGATACGAAAAACAACAAAACGGAAGCCACCGATCCTAATCTTCAGACTTCGGCCACTCGCTACGCTGCTAATGGAAACCTGCTTAATTACACCAACACCATGTCCGCAGCAGATAACCTAATTCCTAACTCCGGTTTTGAACTGGACAATGACGCCAACAACTGGCCAGATAACTGGACTAAATCGACAGAGCCGAACAAGACGGCGACCTATGCTTGGTCAACCACTGCCAAACTTGGTCAAAAATCGGTCAGTGTTTCCAACCCGACGGGTTGGGCTATCGTAGGGACAGACCTGTTCCCTTATACTGCAGGAGATAAGTATGTTATTAGTGGCTATGTTAAAACAGTGGCTACGACGAACACGGCTGTCGTCAAGCTAGCATTTTATGACGCGAATAACGTCTGGATTGACCAGCAAACAGCCTATCAGCTCAAAGGCACTAACGACTGGACAAGAGTCCAAGCCGTAATCGACAGCGTTCCAGCCAATACAGCCAAGATTCAACTTACTGTTGGCTTAAATGCCGGATCAGGGACAGCCTATTTTGACGGGATTCAGCTAGAAAAGGGAACCACTTTAAGCGCTTATAATCTGATCGATAACTCCAGCTTGGAACGGGATGCTAATGCGGATAATCTTCCCGATAACTGGACCACGAGCGGTAATCTATCTGTTAATGACAAAATGGATGAGAATGTTAATCCCGACGACGACAAAGTGATAATTGAAATCTGCGGCATTTTTCAGAGCAAGTGGTTTTGCTGATTGAGAAGTCGATTAATTTGGAGGCATTAGATGATTACTGAAGTTTACCCCAATATTTTCAAGAACGAGATACCTCTCCCTAAAAATCCTTTAAAAGCTATCAATAGTTATATCATCCTATCTGAAAGTAGAAATTTGATCATCGATACAGGATTTAACACAGCAGAATGCTTGACCGAGTTAATGAAGGGTCTAGAAGAGTTAAACATTGACATAAGCAAGACTGATCTCCTGATTACCCATATGCATAGTGATCACGCAGGTCTTGCTCCTGCCCTAAAAAGACAAGGAGTACATGGCATATATTTTAGTCAGATTGATGGAGAAATTTTAAATCAAACGTCCGAGAGGGATCTGTTTTTCGAATCCTTAAACCAACTATTAGGCTTTGAAAACGGTACTTCTATAAACTTTGGTAAAGAATTTGGGGCCAGACAGATCGAGCCTCTTGAATTTAGCCCATTGTGTGAAGGAAACAAAATTGTACTAGGGGATTATAGTTTCGAAGTCGTGGATCTTCCAGGGCATACGCCTGGGCAGATTGGCTTGTATGAGAAAACCCATCAGCTGTTTTTTTGTGGAGACCATATCCTAGATGAAATTACTCCGAATATTACATTTTGGGGATTTGAACAAGATATTTTGGCAACCTATTTCAAGAGCTTAAACAAGGTATATGAGTATGAAATTGATTACTTATTTACGGCTCATAGAAAAATCATCAGGGATCACAGAAAAAGAATTACTGAGCTTCTGAGTCATCATAAAGAACGTCTCCAAGAGATTTTAGGTATTTTAAAAGAAGGTAGCAAGACCCCAATTGCAATGGCTGCCTCAATGCACTGGGATCTAAGTCATAAAAGATGGGCTGACTTTCCATCTTCTCAAAAATGGTTTGCTTCAGGTGAAGCACTATCTCATTTAGAACATTTAGTCCATCTCGGACTTGTTGAGCGGATAAATAAGGATGGGGTGCTTCTTTATGAGCTTAAGTGATACGCTCAGTTAAAGCTGAACATCGAGCCTGCGGTGAGGATGCCGAAAGGCTATGACCGACCTCCTGGTTGATTTTAAAGTATAGTTGGAGCTATTAGTCAAAGGTTTAAAAGGTACAGAAATAACACTTCAGTCAAGAATTATTAGCATCGCAGATGCCTATGATGCTATGACTAGTGAAAGAAGTTATCGTAGTGCTTTACCAGAAAAAATTGCGAGGGAAGAACTTCAGATAAATTCTGGTACTCAGTTTGATCCAGACTTGCTAAGTGTATTTATTGAAAAGGTATTATTTAAGCATGGGGACGACTCATTGGCCCAAGCATGATGCTGCATGGGCCAATTTTTTATTGAGCAAGAGAAGGAAAGGCGTTTGCCGGCCTCTCTTTGTCGATTTTAAAGGATATTTAGAACAGACAGCGAAATAATATCTTGTTATATAGTTCAACGAAAATCTCATTTAAACAAAAGGATCCCACTGAAGGAGGTAACGAGTTTTGAAGCCAGAGATCATTCAGAAGCTTAGTGAAATTGTCGGCAAAGACAACTTATATACAACCTTAGAGGATCTATATTGTTATACCTATGACGCCTCTTTTGTTAAGGCAGATCTGAAGAAGGATTTAGCGGGAGTTGCTGTGTATCCGGGTAACACAGAAGAAGTAGCACAGATTCTTAAACTGGCTAATCAAGAGATGATTCCAGTCGTTCCACGCGGCGCAGGGTCCAATGTCAGCGGAGGAACTATTTCCGTTGGGGATTGTATCGTTCTGGTTCTCAAGAGAATGAACAAAATACTAGAACTTGATCGGAAGAATTTAATCGCTGTGGTGGAACCGGGCGTAATTACTGGCCAGTTGCAGAGTGAAGTTGAGCGAATGGGTTTGTTTTATCCTCCCGATCCCGCCAGCCTAGCTTTCTCAACGATGGGTGGAAATGTGGCGGAATGTGCAGGAGGACCACGTGGC
Source organism: Desulfosporosinus burensis (assembly GCF_054657535.1). NCBI lineage: Bacteria > Bacillati > Bacillota > Clostridia > Eubacteriales > Desulfitobacteriaceae > Desulfosporosinus > Desulfosporosinus burensis. Next base: position 102,572 of record NZ_BAAHYN010000007.1, on the reverse strand, counting down.
GTTAAATATGGAGTGACTCGGGACTATGTTATCGGGCTTGAGGTTGTGCTGCCGACCGGGGAGGTTATTAATACCGGTGGAAAAACGATCAAGAACGTAACGGGTTACGATATGACGAAACTGTTTACGGGTTCAGAGGGAACGTTGTGTGTCATCACCAAAGTTATTGTCAAACTTATCCCGTTACCTGAAGCTAAGAGCACCATGATGGCGGTGTTTTCTGAGATCGAACAAGCGTGTGAGACGGTCTCTGAAATCATTGCTGGGGGATTGGTTCCTTGCTCACTCGAATTATTAGATAATATTTATATCAAAAATATCGAGGACTATGCCAAGGTGGGATTACCCACGGAGGCTGGTGCTGTGCTCTTAATCGAAGTTGATGGGGATTCTGAAATCTTAGCTAAGCAGATTGCGAAGATAGAACAAGTCTGCCAACGACTAGGGGCTGTCCAGATCCGGATTGCCAAGACGAAAGAAGAAGCAGAAGAATTATGGCGTGCTCGCCGCTCAGCTTTTGCCGCTGTATCGAGGGTAAAACCGACCATTATCGGTGAAGATGCGACCGTTCCACGGAGCAGCATTCCGATAGCTGTGAGGCGGATTCAGGAAATTGCAGCTAAGTATAACATTATTATTGCAATACTCGGACATGCCGGAGATGGCAATTTGCATGCCACGATCCTGACCGATGAAACGGATCTGGAGGAGGCGGCGCGGGTAGAAAAAGCCATCGATGAGATCTTTATAGCGACGGTGGAACTAGGCGGATCCTTAAGTGGTGAGCATGGTATCGGTCGGGCAAAATCCAAGTATATTACTCGACAGACTGGGGATGTTGGACTGGAAGTACAACACCGGATTAAACAAGCACTTGATCCTAACAACATATTAAACCCTGGCGTAATGTTTGGAGTGTGATGGGATGGAACGTTCATTTGAGTCATGGGAGAAAGAAGTCATCCGCTGTATTCGGTGTGGTGCCTGCCAAAATGTCTGTCCAGTCTTTAAAGAGTTACAAGCAGAATCCACGGTTGCCAGAGGACGAGTGAAGCTGATTCGTGGAGTTATTAATAATGATTTGGATTTCACTGAAGGTTTAATCGACAAGATGTCCTTGTGTTTGATGTGTAAGGCCTGCGTAGTTAACTGTCCGAGTGGTGTGAAAGTCGACAAGCTGGTGGAAGCAGCCCGCAAGGAAATCACCGCCAAGAAAGGGCTCTCACCGCTTAAGAACCTGATTTTCCGGTTGGTTTTAAAAAATCGTTGGGTGTTTAACACGGGAATGAGGACAGGACGAATTTTCCAAGGCCTATTCTTCCGTAAAGGACCTAATGGCCAAGGAATGTTACCGAGAATGTCCCTGGGGATAGATAAGAGAAGACTTCTCTCACCCCTCGCCCCAAAACCGTTTAAAATGCTGTACCCAGAAGTAGTCAAAGTTCCAGAGGCAACTATGAGGGTAGCCTTTTTTACGGGGTGTATGATCAACTACATTTATACGGATACCGGTCGGGCTGTGATCAACGTCCTAAAACAAAATGGAGTGGAGGTTGTCATTCCGGCTCTCCAAAACTGCTGTGGTACGCCAGTCAGGATTAATGGGGACTATCAAACGGCTAAAGAAATGGCTAGGGCAAATATCGATGTCTTCCTGAAGGAGGAGGTCGATGCCGTAATCGTGGCCTGTGGCACGTGCGGTTTAAGTCTTAAGGAAGAGTATGCTGAGTTACTTGAGGATGATCCGATCTATGCTGAGAAGGCGAAGAAGCTTGGGACTATGATCAAGGATTTCACAGAACTGGTGGTTTCCTTGGCGGGGTTCGAGGATAAAATGGGTTGTTTGCCAATCAAGGTTACCTACCATGATCCTTGTCACCTGGTTAGAGGATTAAAGGTCAAAGAGCAACCCAGACAGATCATCAGAAGTATCCCGGGGTTGACGTTTGAAGAAATGAATAAACCGGATACTTGCTGTGGTAGTGCAGGTTCCTTCAGCTTATACCACTACGAGCTTTCCACAAAAATCAATGACCATAAAGTTGAGACTATTAAGCAGACGAACGCAGAGGTGTTGGTGACAGGGTGTTCTGCTTGTCGAATGCACATCGCGGACGGTCTGCATCGCCAGGGAGTTTCTGTGCAGGTGATGCATACGGCACAACTTTTGGAAATGGCTTATGAAGCTAAGCAAAATAAGGGAAGCTAGGAAGAAAGAGAATAGAGAAAAGGGGAACCTCCTTTGAAAAACGCCATCAAGATAGAAAGGGAGAGTAAAGGATGAATAGTTTTAACCTTGCCTATGGTAAAGAGGCGTTGTCTTTTAGTCTTTCGTCTTCCGTGAAGGTTAAGGAAATTGAAGCAAAGGCCAGTCAGCCAATTTTGGATATAGAACAGGCGATTCTTCAGGCTCTGGACCATCCCCTTGGCACGGCACCACTTATCGAGGTGGTAAGGCCAGGAGATAAAGTAGTGATTATAGTTAGTGACCTTACTCGGCTATGGGTACGAACAGATGTTCTTTTGCCGGTATTGTTGGATGTTTTAAATGGGGCAGGAATACCAGATGAGGACATTTCTCTTGTAACGGCAACCGGGGACCACCGCTTGCTGACCTTAGAAGAACACAATGCAATTTGTGGGGCTAGAGTTTTGGAAAGGGTTCCGATCTTCGATCACGAGTGTCATGCCCAGGATTTGGTGGATTTGGGCAAATCCTCACGTGGAACACCTATTCTTGTAAACCGTCGGGTGTGGGAAGCGGACAAGGTGATTCTGACCGGTGGAATTGCGTATCATTTGCTGGCAGGATTTGGTGGTGGTCGTAAGTCTATTGCGCCTGGAGTTTGTGGTTACGAGATGATTCAGCAAAACCATGCTTTAGCACTTCAAGGAGGAGGGCCCTCAGGAATTAATCCAAACATAGAGACTGGAAAAATGGAGGGCAATCCGGTTGCTGAGGATATGTTAGAAATTGCGCGTCTAGTGGGCGTGGATTTCATACTGAACGTCGTTGTTAACGAGAAGAAGGAATTTGTCTATCTTGCAGCCGGTGAATTACATCAGGCTCATTTAGCAGGCTGCAGGGTTACCGAAGAAATCTTCGGAATTGAAATCGAAGCAAAAGCGGAGTTAGTGATCGTTTCGAGTGGTGGGTATCCCAAAGATACTCAGCTTTACCAATCAATCAAGGCCCTGGATAATGCTAGTTATGCGGTACAAGAAGGTGGAGTTATTATCTTGGTTAGTGAATGCTCAGAGGGAGTAGGTTCTCAACCTTTTCAGGAGTTTTTTAAGGATGACGCGGTGGAAGGAATGAATTCCAGACTTCATGCTGACTTTACCATGCCAGGCTATATAAGCTTGAAAACAGCGAGCATCTGTCAAAAGTCACCCGTGATTTTGATTAGTTCCTTACCAGATGAGTTGGTTAAACGTGTAAAGATGATTCCAGCTCATTCCCCGGCAGAAGCTTTGCAGTTAGCAAGTGAACTACTTGGACGTCAACCTGAATCCGTTTATATAATGCCTCACGGTGGAAACACTTTTCCGATCTTGATTTAATTATGATTGTCCTATACCATTTAACGGGTTTTTAGTCTTATAACAACTGAGTTGCTGCCTTAAATAGTAGTTTTTAGGCTTAGCTTTTCTTTTAGAAGGGGTATGTAGCTCATATTTTTAGTGAAGAGGTCTGCCTCCTGTCCGGAAAATGGATAGGGGGTTTTTATGTTTATTTTAAGTTCGTAATAAATTTGTACAGACACCTTAGGATCTGCTAATTTACAGGCAGGGTAAAAGAGTTCTTACTTTCTAATACTAGATCTTATTTGGCGCTTTTTAAATCAGGGCTTAAATATATGTCAGTAGCATGTCCAGTTTCCCTATGACAGTCTAGACATGATTGAGATTTTTTAATAGTTTCATAATGATTAACCTTAAGTGTGTTGGTTAGCTTTAGCGTTGGATATACTATATTATCCCCTAAATGATACTCGAGACAATTTTGTTCAAAGATAAGAGCTCTGGTTGGTATAGTATAATCACCACTAAAATGTTGGAATACATAATTTAAACCCCTTGCTTTAGCATGGATTTTACCTAATTCTCCATTAGGTTGATGGCAATAGCCTTAATTAGTTTCTCGTAAATAGGGTCATATTATCCTTCTCAATGAGTTGGGCATAAAAAAGGAGATACCTTCCGGTACCCCTAATACGACACTTGTAGTGTAGAGCTATTAAACTAATAAATATTTCGAGCGAACGTCCTCATTTTCGGCTAATTCCGAGACTGTTCCTTCAAAACGTACTTGTCCCCGTTCAAGGACATAACAGCGATTGGCCAATTTTAGAGCAGATTTGAGATTTTGTTCTGCTAAGAGAATTGATATCCCAGTTGAACAAAGCTGGAGAATTTGCTCTTCCAATTCTCGAACGATCAAAGGGGCGAGCCCCTCGGTGGGCTCATCCAAAATCAGAAGCTCGGGATTTCCAAGCAGAGCCCTAGCAATACTTAACATTTGCTGTTCTCCTCCGCTTAAGTTCCCACCTCGACGATTCTCTACTCTTTTCAGAACGGGAAATAAGTCGTGAACTTTAGCTAAATCCCAAGCACCCGGTTTAATTCCTGCAGCGATTTCGAGATTTTCACGTACAGACAAGTCTGCAAAGATCCGGCGGTTATCAGGGACAAAGCTAATTCCTAATTTAACCATGCGGTTGGTAGCAACCTTGGTAATTTCCTGACCTTTAAAAAAGATTTGTCCGGTTTTCGGCGGGGTAAGTCCAATAATGCTCTTAAGTGTCGTTGTCTTGCCTACCCCGTTACGACCAAGCAGGCAGACTACTTCTCCTTTACTTACCTGTAAGGATAAACCGAATAAGATATGACTTAACCCGTAATAGGTATGAATGTCTCTAACGTCTAACATCATTCCGCTTCCCCCAAATAGGCATTTTGCACAGATTTATCGTTTCGGATATCTTCCGGCAGACCCTGAGCAATGGTTTTACCCTGATGAAGAACCATTATTTTTTGGGCAACATCAAAAACTAATTCCATATCGTGCTCAGTGAGCAGAATGGTAAGGCCTTTTTCCTGGGATAAGCGCTTAATTAGATTGACAATTTTGCGGGTTTCTTCTGACGACATCCCAGCAGTTGGCTCATCTAAGAGTAAGAGCTCGGGTTTGCTGCCCAGAGCAATCGCAATTTCTAGGACTTTTTGATCCCCATAAGAGAGGGAACTACATGAACGATCTTTAAATTCAAACAGTCCGAAACTTTCTAAAACCTCCAATGACTCTTCAATAAGAAGTCTTTTAGAGGGTCTGAAAAATTTGCGATCCAAGCGATGTTTTGCGATGACAGAGGTTTGCACGTTTTCAAAAACTGTAAGACTCTGGAAGATATTGATTAACTGAAAGGACCTGGCCATACCTTTATGGCAAATGGTATAGGGTGCTAAGTTTGTAATATCCTGACCCTGGAATTTGATATGGCCGGAATCGGCCTGCAGGTGTCCGGTTATTAAGTTGAATAAGGTGGATTTCCCTGCGCCATTGGGACCTATGACGGCCACCACTTCTCCCTTCGGAACCGAGAGGTGAGCATCCGAGATGGCTTGAAATCCATCGAACGCTTTCCTAAGCTGTTCAACCTGAAGCATGCTAATTCTCTCCTCTCTTACTCCGGTTTTTGCCATAACTCTCCATTAAATAACCAAGTATACCTTGAGGCAAGAAGAGTACAAGGATCAGTAGTAACAGACCAAGGACAAGCAGCCAGTATTCTGTGTATAGACCAACGACCATCGACAAGAGGACTAAAATGCCAGCCCCTAACGTAGGGCCCATAAAAACAGTAAGGCCTCCCATTAAACACATGATCAGAATTTCTGCCGATTTGTTCCAAAATAACAGGGAGGGGGCTACAGAGCGTTCCACTAAGACAAAAAGAACACCCGCAATGCCTGCAAAGAATCCAGCAATTACAAAGGCTGTCAGACGGTGCCGTTTGACATTAATTCCGACACTTTCAGAGCGCACGGGGTTGTCACGAGTAGCAAGTAATATGAGACCAAATGGCGATTTGGTGATCAGATAGAGAATCGCGAGAGTGATGACTAGCACCGCAAGAGTCGTATAATAGACTGAATTTATGGAGGAAAAGAATTCCGGAACGGGTATGGCATGGATGCCGTTGTCTCCCTCAGTCAGTGCATTCCAGCGGTAAACAATGGCCCAGACCAACTGGCCTAGTGCTAGAGTAAGCATACCGAAATAGAGGCCCCTTAAACGTACGCAAAACCAGCCGATCACTAAAGCTATGAGTGCAGCAATCAGGGGGGCGAGCAAGACTGCGACAGCAAATGGCCAAGACGTTTTGGTCATCACGATCGCTACAGTATAGGCACCAACCCCGAAAAATACGCCGTGGTGTAAATGTAGCAGTCCTCCGTAACCGAGAACCAGGTTCAAACTGGAGGCTAATAAAGCGGTTGTAAAAACAGTCGCCAGCAAGTAGACATAATATTGACTGAGCATTGTAGGGATCATCAGAAGTATCAAGATTCCGGATACAGATAAACCTAGGCCTAGATAGGTGCTCAATTTTCTTTTCGGGTTCTCAATGGATTTCAAGTTATTCGTGGACATATCTGACGTTCCTTTCTCTACCAGGCAGATTTTAGTAAACCAGAGGGTCGTACAATCAAGAGAACACCCGCTATAATATAGGGAATAATAATGGCAATGCCAGGAATAAATAAAATTCCAAAGGCCTCTCCAACCCCCATAATAATAGAACTAATCAGTGCACCCCAGATGTTTCCTAGGCCACCTATTACCACGATCAAGAAAGCATAAATGATAATGCTAGCATCCATACCCATTGAAATGGTGGTCGTTGGCGCAATCAAAGCCCCTCCCAACCCGGCGAGCCAGCCACCCAAGGCGAAAACCATCGCAAACACACGGGTGCTGTTAATCCCTAAAACATCGACCATTTCACGGTCGGTAGCCGTTGCGCGGCAGATTTTGCCAAGCTGAGTTTTTGATAAGAATAACCATAAACCAAGGGCAACAATCGGCCCCATAACCAGAAGGAAAGCATTATACCAGGGAAGGGATGCCCCCCATAGATTGAAGGACCCCCTCAAAACTCCAGGGATATCCATCGATTTATATTCTGTTCCCCAAATTATCTTGACAAGATCTCCAGCAATCAGCACTAAGGAATATGTCAAGAGCATCTGAATCAAATGATCTCGGTTATAGATAAATCGAAGCAGCCCTCGCTCAATTACCAGACTGATGAGCATCACTGCGAGAGGAGCAACCAACAGGGCCAACCAAAAACCATAAGGACCTTGCCCAAATACAGTTGAGACTGAGTAAGCAATAAAGGCGCCTACCATATAAAGTGCACCGTGTGCAAAATTCGTAATTCTTAAGACTCCAAAGATGAGAGTGAGCCCTGCAGAGACGATAAAGAAAATCATCCCTCTGCTAAGACCAATAAAAAACTGGCTAGCGAGTGTGGCAAAATCCATGGGTAATCTCCCCCGTCATAATGATTGCGTAAAGGGCGGCACCAAGCAGCACCGCCCTTTTATTTTTTTCTAATTACTTATCACTTTCCAAAGACTATTTTGATCTAGCCTTGAGGATTGAGTCAATCGAAGGCATAATTTCTTCAGGACTCAGAGTTTGAAGATCTTTACCCGTAAAGGTACCATTGACTTTGGCGACGACACCATAGGACATGGGAATCGCGACCTGATGATCTTCTTTACGAAGGGTAGCCTTGCCGACAGGGGTATCTATAGTTAATCCTTCCATAGCGTCAATAATCTTTTCCTTGTCGGTACTTCCGGCCTTTTCAATCGCTTGACCTAGGAATTTACCTCCCATGTAACCATACAAGGCAAACGCGGCGGGTTCACGATCATATTCCTTCTTAAAGGCTTCTACAAAGGCTTTGTTTTCAGCTGTGTCTGGATAATTATGCAAATAAGGATTAGTACCCATGACGCCCTCCGGAGCCTGATCTCCTAAAGGTCTTAAAGTAGCGGGGTCGTAACTGGTATGTGCCCAAACGGGTAGTTCTTGAATCAACCCAGTTGCTTTGACTGCTTTCATGAAGGCGACCATGTCAGCTCCCCCAGTACCAACCACAAGAATATCAGGTTTAGCACTGCGAATAGCATTGATGTAAGGGGTGAAATCCGTTTCTCCGACACGCCACCAGGATTCTCCCATTTTCTCAACGCCTGGTTTAATGGCTGTCAGATTGGACCAGAGGTTATTTATCACAGAGTGACCATATTCATAATCACTGCCAGCTAACCAGATCTTTTGATGGGACGTCTTGGAGAGTTGGGCAGCACCTGCTTTACCGATGATCGCTGTATTTGGCAATGTGCTGAATACATAGCGATGACCTGCTTCCCCTGTGATTCTGTCACTCATTCCGCCCCAGACGATGAAAGGTACTTTACTTTCTTTAGCATATTGCGAAACAGCTAAAGAACCAGCACTATTCGTTGTTCCTGCCAGAAAATCGACTTGTTCACGCATTACGAGTTCTTTAGCCCAGCTCGTTGATTTGTCCGGTTTAAATTCGTCGTCACGAGTGACAAATTCGATTTTCGGACCCCCTTTATCCGTAAACTCTTTGACAGCCAGTTTGAAGCCATCTAAAGAGTCCTTTGCATACACCGCTGCACCGCCAGTATACGTATCTACAATTCCAACTTTAATTGGTTTTTGCTCTGTCTTGGGAGTTGCGCTACTTGCACACCCTGAAGCCATTAAGGCCGTAATCAAGAGCAGGGACCCTAATCGAATTAAATTGCGTGATTTCTTCTTACCTTCCATCCTAACCATACTATTTCCCCCTAAATCTTTAGTTTGTTTAAACTTAAATAGAGATCTTCTTATTCTCTTCACCGTTCCCAATCTATTGATCGTTTCTTTCCATCCTACCATACTTCCTTTCGAATTAATTAATTCTTTGCTCGATTTTTAATAAATCGTACCAGCCGAGGATACGGCTTCACTATAAAAGAATATGTTTGAATTATAACAGGTGTATGTAGAACAGACAATACTAATTTATGGTGTATTAAAACACTAATATTTGAAACATAGTAAAAGTTATTGTTGACTTTAGAAAAGGCTGTAAGTAATTTCTAGGGGATATAAATAGGAATGAAAACTTAAATTACTGCAATACTAACTACAGTGAAAAAGTAACAGGAGGAATCTGCAGAATGAAAAATGTAACTATGTTTACCAATAATAGCTGACCATATTGTACAGCGGCGAAGAAGTTTCTTTCGCAAAACAATATTCCTTTTGAAGAGAAAAATATAAGTACTGATGAGCACGCTTTATTGGAATTACAACGCAGAAACATTAATAGTGTGCCCACTTTCGTGGTGGGGGATGAAACGATAGTTGGTTTTAACAAAGATAAGATTCTCGCTCTCCTGCATTAAGTTTATTCATGCAGGAGTTGAATGACCGAATCAGTGGAAAAACAAGGCTGGATGCAATGAGAATGCACCCAGCCTTTATTGTTATTTCATTTTGCCTAATGCCGTTTCTATCCGCTCCAAAGCTTTTTGGATATTCGCTATCGAATTTGCATAGGAGAAACGCAGGTATCCTTCACCGTAAGAGCCAAAGGCAGTACCCCCTAAACAAGCGACTCCTGCATCATTCAAGAGGTAATCAGCTATCATTTTAGTGTCTTTGCCAAACGATTTTAGATTGGGAAAGACGTAAAATGACCCCTCAGGCAATAGGCAACTCACTCCAGGAATAGAGTTTAAGCCATTTACCATAATGTCGCGGCGTCTTTTAAACTCAGCCACCATATTCTCGACTTCGCTTTGTGGCCCTGTAAGTGCTTCCTTACCGGCCATTTGTGTAAATGCAGAGGTACAGGAATTAGAATTTACCATCAGTTGAGAAATTCGAGCAGCTATTTCCGGGTGCATAACCCCGTAACCCAACCGCCATCCGGTCATGGCATAGGTCTTTGAAAACCCGTCTAAGATTATGGTCCAATCTTTCATTCCAGGTAAAGAGGCAATGGAAAGGAGGGAGGTGTCACTATACACGATCCGATCGTATATTTCATCGGAAAGCACAAGTATTTCTTTTCCTCTTACTAAGTCCGCAATTGCCTTGATGTCGTCACTCGTGAGCACACCACCGGTAGGATTTCCCGGGGAATTAATAATCAGCATTTTAGTTTTGGGAGTAATTAACGTCGCAAGCTCATTGACATCTAATCTGAACTGGTTTTCTTCTCGTAAAGGGATTGGGACAGGTTTTCCGCCGACAAAGCGAATGACGGATTCATAAATTGGAAAACCGGGATTAGGGTAAATTACTTCATCACTAGGATTTACAGTTGCCATAATGGAGAAAAACATAATGGGCTTTCCGCCGGGGACGATAACCACATCCTCAGCAGAAGCATCGACATTTTTATGGGAGCGAATGTATCCAGCGATTGTTTCCCTGACTTCTGGAATACCAGGAGCGGGAGTATAGTGGGTATATCCGCTGGTTAGGGCAAGGCAAGCAGCATCAATAATATTCTTAGGGGTGTCAAAGTCCGGTTCGCCAATTTCTAGATGGACAATATCCTTTCCCTGAGCTTCCAATTTTTTTGCTTTGGCCAGTACTTCAAAAGCAGTTTCTGTGCCGAGTAAGGACATTCTATCCGCAAAGATCTTTTTCATCAAAACACCACTTCCCTGGCTAATTTAAGTTGGATACTATTTAAAAACCTCGGGGTTAAGACAATTAGGAGGCAGTTCTCCCCTCATCGCGGCTAAAATATTGGATACAGCGATTGTGCCCATTTTTGTGCGAGTCTCAAAAGTAGCACTGGCAATATGAGGACAGAGGATGGCATTGTCGAGTTCCATTAACCCTTCTGTAAATTCAGGTTCGTCTTCGTAGACATCAAGACCTGCTCCCCAGATTTCACCCGATTGCAAAGCCTTCACCAGTGCAACTTCGTCCACTACGGGCCCACGGGAAGTATTAATTAAGATCGCTGTTTTTTTCATAAGTTTAAACTCTTGTTCCCCCATCAAATGGAACGTTTCTGGGAGAAGTGGAGTATGGATTGAAACAAAATCTGATTCTTTGAGAAGAGTTTCTAGGCTGACAAATTGACCATCGGTTTCTTTTTCGAATTGAGGGTTAGCTGCTACGTCGGTGTAGAGTACCTTCATATCGAAAGCCTTTGCCCTCTTTGCAAACGACAAGCCTATTCTTCCGGCGCCTATTACTCCAACCGTTTTGTTCATAACGGACTGCCCCAGAAATAACATCGGTCCCCAGCCTTTATATTTGCCCATTCTTGTATACTTATCCGATTCTACGACTCTTCGCGCTGCAGAAAATAATAAAGCCCAGGCCATTTCTGCCGTTGTGTCTGTAAGCACACCGGGAGTGTTAGAAATCATAATGCCCCGTTCTGTTGCTGATGGGATATCTATGTTGTTGTAGCCGACAGCATAGTTTGCAAAGATTTTAGCTCCTTTAGCAGCATCCATCACTTCAGCATCTATTGGATCAGTAAGCAAACTCAACACGGCATCCCTGCCCTTAACCTTTTCCAAAAGTTGCGGTTTTGTAAGAACTTGGCCTGTACGATTAACTTCCATGTCACAATACTCTGCCAGCATGTCAAGAGCTGGTTTAGGAATTTCATTCGTAACATAAACATTCCATCTACTCATATTTAACCTCCTAAATTGTTTAGTTAAATCATATATAAGTATTAGTCCCAAATACAAGGAGTATTATTACTTAATTACCAAAGTTATATTGGTTAGATTTAACATCAAGCATTAATATATGTTTTATAGTAACTGTCCAAACAGTAGAAATTATATCATAAAAAAGTATATAATCAATATTAGTTGTGATTTGAGGTGAGAATATAGTTTGGGATAAAAGTAGCTTTGCTATGACCAGTGAAAGAAGTTATCGTAGTGCATTGCCAGAAGAAATCGCTATTCAAGAACTACAAAAAAACTCTGGTAGTCAGTTCGATCCTAAGATAGTAAGCTCATTTATTGAAATGCTTATTAATAGTGAAGGAAGAGTAGATATCGTAATTTGCGGTCGTGAAATTCTTAATCTTTGATAGGTAGTTCAATAGAAACAGGCTGGAAGCGATTGCATCCAGCCTTGTTTCTATTGATAAGGGATTTACCTCAACATTCCCACCGCCAGAGTTCCTCTACTTCCCATAGCCAAATTCCTTTGAACTTGGGTTAGGGGTCGACCTGCTTTAACCAAGGAGGTTAAGACACCGCATTGAGAAGTATCACCAACAAGTACAAATCCCTTTAGAATGTTTCCCTGCCATAGTAGATTGCGATAAGTGGGCATATCTCCGACCATTTTTAGGCTTTCTTCTTGCTCCCAATCCCCCTGGCCCTTTGGCTCTGGGATTTTCGTGATTCCAGCAGACATAGCAGAGAGGCCAAAAAAGTCCACAGAGTTTAAGCCGAGGGATCCCGGATAAATCTCTTGTCCACCGCACATATTTGCACCGGCAATTCTGCCTTGGGTTGTGGCATTTGGCCAAGTGGCATTCACGGTGAACTTCTTGCGAACAAGGTCCCAGGTCTCAGCAATATCCCCTGCCGCGTAAATACTGGGAAGATTCGTGGCTAAAGAAGAATCAACCTGAAGACCCATGCCAATATTAAAGCCAATATTTCTTAATTCCCCTAAATTTGGACGTACTCCTTTGCCCACGATGACTAAATCCGCGGCAAGTTCTGTATGGGGCGCTATCAACACACCCTGAACCTGCTCTTCTCCTGTGATTGCCTCAGCCTCCGTCTGTAAAAGAAATCTCAGTCCATTGGCTGCTAAGTGCCCTTGAATTATGCTGGCTGCTTTTTCATCAAGCATTTGGGAGAGGATCTGACCTGAAGAGACCAAAACGGTAACCTGAAGCCCACGTTTTTTCAAGGCATAAGCGCTCTTCAGACTGACCAAACCTCCTCCGATGACGACTGCCTTTTGTGCTCCTCGCTCCAAGACCTCATTAATTTCTAAAGCATCTTTCATGGTGCGTAGAGTAAAAACCTCTGGAAGGTTTCCCCCCTTGATCAAGAGTTTATTAGCTGAAGCGCCCATCGCGAGTAAAAGCTTGCTATACTCCCATTCCTGCCCATCGGTACTTCGAACAAGCCGGCGTACGGGATCGATCCAGTTAACTTCGACCCCATAAATTACCTTAAGTTTTAGTCGTTCTGCAAAACTTTCTTCACGTAAGTAAAGGCTGGAAGCCGGAATATCTCCTGCTAAGAAATAAGTGGTTAGACAACGAGAGTAACTTTGTTCTTGTTCTGCCGTGAGGACGATGATTTCTGACAGGGTGTCGTGCCTCCGGATTTCTTCAACCGCAAACAGCCCTGCTGCGCTATTGCCTATTACGATATAGCTCATAATTCCTTCCTTCCATTAATTAGAAAGTCCGAGCTTTTTCCGTTTCGCTCGGATATCCTCAAGAAGTCCAAGAGCAGCTTGCTGGGGATCTGTTTCAACATAGAATTTCCCCCCAATGACATCACTCAGTCCAACAGTAAGCAATTCTGTCACCGCCTTACTTCCCAGCACGGGCGGAACAACGCCTAGGTGAGTGGTGATCCCCATAGTTACTGCCCAAGTCCCGATACTCAAAGCCTTTTCATGCTGCAGTTCTGGAGCACTCGCCGCAACGGGCAATAATGCCGAATCCACATTTAAGTAATTTGCGATAGCTGTGACCAAATCGCCAATCCTTGAATTATCCACGCAACTTCCCATATGCAGGACAGGGGGAAGTGGGGCCGCAAGACCTGCAGCCTGACCAATCGCGGTCAAAACTGCTTTTAAACCTTCTCCGGCATAAGTTTCCGTTCCTTCTGAATTCATCAGTCCAGCCTTTGCTAAAGCATGTGCAGAACATCCTGTAGCGACCACCAAAACGTTATTTTTAAGGAGCTCCTTCACTAATTCCACATGAATATTATCTTGTGTTACTTTGACATTGTTGCAGCCTACTGTTGCCACTACCCCTAAGATATTACCATTAACAATATTATCAATAAGAGGCTTTAGGGGTTGTACAGGGTCTACTGTGGAAAGTGCTCCGATGATGGCCTCCACACTAAATCCAGCCATAATCTTTCGTTTGTAATTGGGAATTTGAACTTTTTTGTTGTCCCTCCGCCCATAAGCGGTAATCGCCTTTTGTACAATTTGCTGAGCTGCTTCATCCGCATTTTCTAAAGTAAACGGAACATGGGTGGCTCCTGGAAGTTTGACGATCGGCATTGTTGTAATGATCTCAGTATGGTAACAAGCAGCCACTTGAGCTAAGGAGGGCATAATACATTGTACGTCCACGACCATTGCATCAACCGCTCCGGTGACAATGGCCAGTTCTTGAGCTAAGAAGTTAGTAACCAGCGGGATCCCTTTGCGCATTAAGACCTCATTACCTGTACAACAGATTCCAGAGACTAAAATTCCCTTAGCTCCAGCAAGGCGTGCTTCAGCTTGGAGTTTGCCTGCCCAATAGACAATTTTTTCAGATAGTAAGGGAACATGACCATGTACGATTAGATTAACAGAGTCTTCCTGGAGAACCCCTAAATTAGCCTCCGTCACTACCGGGGTAGGTGTACCAAAAAGAATATCTTGCATGTCCGTTGCCAATTTTAGGCCAGAATAGCCATCTACCAGCCCTTGTTTAGCGGTCGATAAGATTAGATTCACCGGGTCAGCATCCATACCCATCGTGGTCTGATGCATCGCTTCACGGATTTCTCGATCAGGATTTCGAGGAAGAATACCAAGGCTCCCCCAAACGGCAATTCTCTCTTTAGGCGCGTTAGCCATCAACCATTGTACCGGCTTCTTACTATGGTTAGCTAGATCGGCATAAGCAACTTCGACAACCTCGATGGCGAGCTCCGCTTTGCTTTTGCCGGAGATCTCTAAACCTAATCCCCTGGCTACCTGATGCAATTTCTTTTCGTCTGCGATGTCATAATTAATTTTACCTTTAGCCGCCAACTCTAAAGCTTCAACAGCCTCGTAGGCATGGTCTACATGGGCTGCTGCACCGGCAGCCACTTGCCTGAGTAAATTTCTAGTAACGATGACATCTGCACTTGCGCCACAAATTCCAGCTTTCGGCCCGTTGCCAAAGGGATCAATCCGACAGGGTCCCTGAATACAATGTCGGCAACAGATTCCCAAGCTGCCAAAACCACATTGGGGTTGTTGAGCTTCATAGCGATCCCATACCGTTTCTACACCGTCTAAGGCCGCTTTAGGTAACAATTCTAACACGGCAGGATCAATTGATTTTTGAGGTTTCATTTTAGTTGACTCCCTTCATTTGGTCTAAGAAAGCTTGCCGTCCACTGCGGGCAAACTCTTGAACCTCAACAAATTCCAAAGCCTTTGTCGGACAGGATGCCACACAGGCCGGATCATAATCTAAGTCTTGGCAACGGTCACACTTGGTGACTCTATGGGTCGAAGAAATTTCAGCAATAACCCCAAACGGGCAAACCATAACGCACATCATGCACCCAACGCATTTTTGTTCATCAACTTGAATCAATCCAGTCTTCAAATCAAACTGCATAGCCCCACTCATACAGGCATGAACACAAGGAGCGTCTAAACATTGCCGACATTGTAGTGGGAAATTGAGATTCCCGTTGGACTCAACAAAGATTCGTTTCTGTGGCGGCTTGAGTTCTTCAATTGCCTCATTCAAGCTCTTACTGGTCGAGTGGGCAACTGCGCAAGCCAGCTCACAACTCTTACAGCCTAGGCAATATTCGCTTCTGGCCAGAATCTGTCTCAACTTTATCCCTCCTTAAACTTCTTTGAGATTACTTATCCATAACTTATCGGAATATTCTTTTTTATTCAATCGGCTTGCCGACATTGCATTAGAAATATTTTACGAAGAACCCTTACTTATAGAAGTGGGATTCTTGAAAAATGGATAAAAAAAGCGCGGTGTTATACCGCGCAAAATAGGTTATATAGTTTTCTCAAATCATAGTTTGTCGATAAGCATCTCCCAATTTAACACAGAAAGCTTACCCCGTTTCACGACCACAATTCCTTGTCGTTCCCAGCGTTTAAGAATCTCATTGACTGTTTGACGAGTTGTCCCGCTCAAAGCAGCAAACTGTTCGTGTGTAAAGTCCAGAAAATAAGGTAGATCGGATCCTTGGTAGGTTCTAGGTTGTCCTTCACGCAGGATAACATGAGCTAAGCGCACAGAGACTTCCCGAAAAGCTAAGTCAAGGATAACATCATTGGTCTCTTTTAAGATGTTTCCCAACAAACGGATCAAGCGTAAGCTGAGTTCCGGACATTCCCCGAGCATCGGTCGAAAATTGTCCATACCAAGATAATAAACGACTGAATTTTCTAGCGCTGTTGCAAAGGCTAAAGAGTGAACACTATAGACCTCTCCAGGGGATAGGCAGGCGACCGTAAATTCCTTACCATCTTCTGACAAGTACGAAATTTTAACGCGGCCCGTCCGGATAAAGTAGATTGGTTCCGAGCAGTCAGATGGAAAATCGAGGATTTGACGCTTAGTAAAGCTTCGCTCTCTAAAGTACCTCTCCCACTGAGTTAGAAGTTCTAGTGAAAGACCATGAAACAACGGAAATTGCTCCAGCGTAGATGACATCAACATCACTTTCCTTTTGAGATTGGTGGTCAGCACAAGTGGTCTTCGTTTTTGTTTTAAGGATACCATAATATGGGGGACACGTCACTTTCAATTTGTATTTAAAAAACTATTATTTTTTGGACTGTATCCACACGTCATTCCTTTTTAAATCCCCAGGTTCATTCGAATATGATGGAATATAATCCCACCGCACCGGAAGATATGAAACCAGTTTTAAATGACCTTGAAAAGTTTATAAAAGCTAAAAATCATGTTGATATACTCATAAAATCCGCACTCATTCATTATCAGTTCGAGACAATACACCCCTTTGAAAGCGGTAACGGCAGGGTTGGGCGAATACTTGCGATGCTGGTTTTATTGCAAAACAAAATACTATCGAAACCAGTAATATCTTTATCGTATACCCGTATTCGTTTTAGAGAAGTACCTTAAAGAGAAATTAGACATTACCTTTAATAAGCAAAGGAAACTGTCCTAAAAAGCAAATATTAATAAAAGACTAATAGCTTGGAGGATTGGGCTGAAATGTACCCAGAATGGTGGTTAAAGAAACAAGTGCGCGTGCCCGAGTAGGGCACGCTTTTTTTATGCAGATATTAAGATATATTTCATGGAGCGGGAGGGAGGGATATGTTAGATTTTGCCGAATGTTAGTATTTAGGCAAAAGGTGACACATCAATGACATTCTGTGAAAGGAGTAACTCCATGCTACCCTCGCACAAGTCTCTTTCTCCGGGGGAAATATGCTTGCTTTATGTTTTATTGAGCGGATCATGGATTTTATTTTCAGAATCGGTGATCCATTATTTGATTTGGGATCATGAATTGCTTCTACGCCTTTCAGCGTTTAAAGACTGGTTTTTGGTCTTATTTACGACCGTATTCTTTTACTATTTCATAGGCCTGACCTGGCGCGCTCTTGAAGCCACGCACCAAGAAATGATCGGGAAGGTAGAAAAGCGGCTCCAGCAATTCGATGCTGTTAAACGGCAAAAAGGATTTTACCTACGTATTTATGACAGTGTTGCCGAGGGCGTGATTCTACAACACATCTCCGGCCAGTTTTTCAATGCCAATTCTGCAGCATGTGCACTGCTCGGCACCTCTTTGTCCGACATGCAGAAAAGCGAATTTTTAACCCAAGTCACTTCATGGATGGATAATAAGGGAGAGTCTTTTAGCTGGGAAGCTCATGCCTCGAATGTGTTGGCTACAGCACAAGATAGCGAGGGGATAACAAACACGTTAAAACGTTTTGACCCTGAACAGTGTTGGCTACATCTCAACAGTGTTCTCCTACGCAATGATGAAGGTGAACCGAGCTGGGTGGTCACTACGTTGAGTGATATCAGTATGCGAAAATACAGTGAATTGCAAGAAACCGTTCTCTACGGTATCACGCAGCGTATCCTCGCGGAACAACCGTTGAACGTTATCTTCCAATTTCTCTGTGATGAATTGGTTGACAGTGTCGGTTATCCTGTTGCTGCAGTTGGGTTGAAAATGCCGGAAGGTTCTGTTGCCATTGTGGCTCAAGCTGGTGTGAGAGAAGAGTATGTAAGAACTCTCAATATTCGTTGGGACGACAGTCCTGAGGGACAGGGTGCAGTGGGTGAAGCTATCCGAAGTGGAAAACCACAAGTGCAGAACCTGATCGATAACCCTCAGTTTAAACCTTGGTGGGGTATTTTTGAAGCATTAAAACTACAGTCCATAGCCACTTTTCCTCTGTGGGCGCATGGCCAATGCTTAGGAGTAATCGGCTTGTACACTCATCTGCCGGATTATTTCAATTCAGTGCGCATTGAACGTCTGCAATCCTTGGCAGAACAGATCACCATGGCCTTTTTAGCTCATGAAGACCGAAGTCAGCTCCAAATTCAAGGCACAGCCCTTTCAGCCGCCGCCGATGCTATCGTTCTCGCGGATCAAACCGGTAAGCTCCTTTGGGCTAATCCTGCTTTCGCCCAGCTTACGGGTTATGCATTTGAAGAGGTTCGCGGTCAAAACCTACATTTTCTGCAATCCGGCTATCAGGATAGCTCCTTTTATAAAAAAATGTGGGATACGATTCTTGCTGGTAAAACATGGCGAGGTGAAATGATCAACCGCCACGCGAATGGCTCTCTTTACCGAGAAAAAATGACGCTCACACCTGTTCAGGCAAACGGGGTAGAGATCACCCATTTTATTGCAATTATTCAGGATGTAACCAAACAATTTGCGACTCACAAAGCGTTACGGGATAGCCAAGAACGCTATGAGGAGATGTTTGAAAACATGAGTAATGCGGTCGCTGTCTTTCAATTTTCGGAAGACGAAAAAGTCATTCGCTGTAAGGCCTTTAATAGGGCTGCTGAACAGATTGAAAAGCTACCACGTAGTCAAGTGTTAGGGCAACCTCTCGATCAATTCTTTTCCAACGATGAATCGTTAGGGATTATAAAGGTTTTCCTGCAAGTCTTCAAAACGGGAAAAGCCGCTCATTTCCCGGCTACTTACTACCAAAACGCATACGTCAGTGGTTGGCGGGAAGGCTTTATCTATAAGCTATCCACCCGTGAAGTGGTTGCGATTTACGAAGATGTGACGAGACGAAAACAAGACGAAGAAACTCTGTGGTTGGAAAAAGAGCGTGCTCAGGTCACACTAGCTTCCATAGGGGATGCTGTGATTACGACCGATGTACAAGCAAATATCACTTATCTTAATCCTGTTGCCGAAAGGTTGACTGGTTGGTCGAACAAGCACGCAGAGGGTCTTCCGCTTTTGAGTGTCTTTAATATTGTCAATGAAAATACGGGTCAGGCGATCGTTAACCCGGTCACACAATGCCTTCGAGAAAAGCGTATTGTAACGCTGGCTAATCACACGGTTCTGACCAATCGTGATGGAAAGACTATTTCCATTGAGGATTCAGCGGCACCGATCTGTGACAGGATAGGAGAGGTGATCGGTGCGGTGCTCGTTTTTCACGATGTCAGCGACAAGCGAGCCCTTCTGAACCAACTTTCCCACCAAGCCCATCATGATGCACTGACAGGCCTGCCGAATCGAATATTATTTAAGGATCGTGCTCAACAAGCTATTGCCCAAGCGCATCGTCATCAGACTCACGTTGCGTTGCTTTTTCTCGATCTGGATCGGTTTAAACTCATTAATGATACGCTCGGACATACTATAGGAGATCAGCTTTTGCAAGCTGCCGGAGAACGACTCAGTTCCTGTTTGCGGGAAGGGGATACCGTTTCTCGACAGGGGGGAGATGAATTCCTAATTTTGCTGCCCGAAATCCGTTCGGAAGACCAAGTAGCACAGGTGGCTCAAAAGCTCGTGAATGTCTTTACAATACCGTTTTATCTACATAAACAGGAGATCTATATCACGGCGAGTTTAGGCATTGTCCTCTTTCCTACAGACGGAGAGGATATCGAAACGTTGATCAAACATGCTGATACTGCCATGTACCAAGCCAAAGAGGAGGGACGCAATCGCTATCAATTTTATACCCTCGCTTTCAATCAGGCCCTTTCCGAGCGTCTGGGTTTACAAAATGATATGCGCCGTGCTTTGGCCTGTGATGAATTTCTGCTCTACTACCAGCCACAGTATCGAATCAGTGACGGTCAGATGTGTGGAATGGAAGCCTTAGTGCGCTGGCAACATCCGGAGAGGGGTTTTCTTCTCCCGAGAGAATTCATTTCAATTGCTGAAGAAAGCGGGCTTATTTTGCCGCTTGGGGAGTGGGTCTTGCGCAGTGCTTGTCTACAGAACAAACTTTGGCAAGATAAAGGTTATCCTCCCGTACGTATCGCTGTCAACTTATCCGCGCGTCAGTTTCGGCAAGCGAATCTGGTCAGTCAAATTGCCCAAATTCTAACGGAAACTGGGCTAGATCCTCAGTGGCTTGAGCTGGAAATCACGGAGAGTATCAGTATGGAAAACTCGTCCTTCACTTTGACCATGCTTAAAGAACTCAAAGGGATGGGAATCCATCTCTCAGTGGATGATTTTGGCAAAGGCTTTTCTTCACTTAGCTATTTGAGTCAGTTTCCCCTAGACACTTTGAAAATCGATCGCTCGTTTGTGAGTGCGCTCACCGCTCGGTCTGACGAAAGAGAGAGCGGGAATGAGATCGTGACGACCATTATTCAACTCGCTCATAATTTGGGTCTTCGAGTTATTGCTGAAGGGGTAGAAACTGAAGCCCAGTTAGATTTTCTCCGTTCTCAAGGGTGCTCTGAAGTGCAAGGATACTTATTAGCCAGACCGGTCGCGGCTGAAGATCTGGTTTTTTATCTAGTTGAGATTAGCCATCATTTAAAGGAAAAGCTCAGTAATATTGATGCAGAGAAAAACATTAGTTAGGACGAATTTTATAGTGAACTCGTCCTAACTAATGTTGAACGTCGATTATCATGATTAGATCATGTGGAGGTTATTTCTCCTAGCGTTGCCTCCACTTGCTTCGTTTGTCCATCCCGAATATAGGTTATGGTTACTTTGTCTCCAATCTTATTTTTATAGAGCTCACGAATAAGGTCTGAAGAATTTTGTACTTGACCATCGTTAATTTTGGTGATTACATCTCCCTGCACGATTCCGGCATTAGCGGCTGGACCGTTCTGTGTCACCCCTGAAATATAGACACCTTGGGGTTTACTGTTACTCTTGGCGTAAGTGTTATATTGATCGTCGGTGCTCACTAAAAGGGCCGGATGCTTGGCCACACCTGAAGTGATCAACTGATGTAGTGTAGGCAAGGCATCTGTAATCGGAATAGCGAAACCCATTCCTTCAAAGCCTGTTTGCGCGTATTTTACCGTGTTAATGCCAATGACCTGTCCTAGATAATTTACCAGCGGGCCGCCACTATTTCCGGGATTTATGGCTGCGTCCGTTTGTATTAGATTGTAACTGGCAACGCCTTGGAGTTTTAGGTTGCGATTGGTGGCAGAGATGACCCCTGTGGTTACGGATCGAGCAAATTCATTTCCACCAGGATTTCCAATAGCAACCACGGATTCACCGACTTCGATGTTTGAAGAATCTCCTAGCTTAACTGCCGTAAGGTTTGTGGTATCCGAAATTTGTAATACCGCAAGATCTGTGCGTGGATCCGTGCCAATCACTTTCGCATCAAGATTGCGACCATCACTCAAACTGACGGTAAGTTTCTCTGCGCCTTCGATTACGTGATGATTCGTTGCAATATAGCCTTTTTCTGCATCAATGATAAACCCAGACCCGCTGCCAGCTTCCTGGAGACCGGAGCTTCCGGAAAAACTTCGACTAGCTTGGAAATTTGAAACACCCACTACGGCTGGACCAACATTCTTAGCGATTTGCGCTACGGGGAAGATGCTTTCATGGGCAGTTAAATTGGCAACTTGTGTAAACGAGGAAGTAGTTGTTGGACTTGAGGAGGATGAGCTAGTTGGATAAACATAGGGGAGCGCGGCAACTGTAGTAAGACCACCGATAACTGCGCTAATTAAACAGAGGCTAGCGTAGGCAATGACCTTGCTCTTGGGTTGATGGTGGATGATAGGTTGAGGAGTAGTGGACATTAGTTCAACTTCCACTTTGTCATCGTCAGTGTTAGTGGAGGGATTGTTATTGTCATTGAGAGTAGAGCGAATTTCCTCTTCCATAAATTATGTCCTCCTTATTTCTGCCTGATCTAGTCACGATCCTTTGATCCTTAGAGATTTTGCATTGAAACCGATGGGCTACTTCCATAAGGATATCCGAAATATGTTAAGGGAAAAGGTGCAAATTGTGAAAGTTTAATGGGATCGAAGTCGAGATTCTGTGAAATGGAGAGGGGAATTGCCTCAGTAGAGGAACATGATGAAATTGAATGAGTAATGGTCAGTGAATAAACTATTCGGGAGGTTATGTGTGATGCGCCTGGTGATATTTGATTTTGATGGCACAATCCATCTTAAAGAAACCCCTCGCATCTTCTTGCGGGTCCTAAGCCAAGACAAAGGGATGCGTAAAAAGATCCGTAAGTTCTATATTTCGATGTCTTGGGTATACATATTGTATCGTTTGGGACTTTGCCGTCAATTAGCGATTAGGCGAGTTTTACAGGGTATCGTGAAGATGATGTCTGGGATGAATCAGACGCAAATAGAAGGTTTTTTTGGGCAATGTTTAGATTTGGCAAGAGGTAGTTTTAGTCCCGTATCTCTTAGTCGGGTAAAGGTTCATCTTGAGTCAAATGATCAAATTTTGCTTCTCTCCGGTGCCTTTTCACA
This sequence comes from Desulfosporosinus burensis, assembly GCF_054657535.1. Classification (NCBI taxonomy): domain Bacteria; kingdom Bacillati; phylum Bacillota; class Clostridia; order Eubacteriales; family Desulfitobacteriaceae; genus Desulfosporosinus; species Desulfosporosinus burensis. Next base: position 79,533 of record NZ_BAAHYN010000007.1, on the reverse strand, counting down.
GTTTGTTGCCTTGGTTGCCAGAAATCTAGGTATGAAATTTTGGCTTGGGACCGAGATCGAATTATTAGCTGGTGTTTGCACAGGACGCATAACCTCTATCATGAATGGACCCTCAAAGGTACAGGCCCTCAGAACGTTTCTGCAGGAACAAAAGGAGGTAGGGGTGGTTTTCGACATGGGCGAAGCTTATGCTTATGCTGATTCAATCCAAGATCTACCTCTGCTATCCCTCGTTGGACATCCAGTGGTTGTTAATCCGGACCAAGAGCTTCTAAAAGAGGCACAACTAAGAGGGTGGGAAATAATCAGAGATAGTTCATCTCTAGAATAGGGGTAAGAAAATAGAGATTAAGGAGAAAAACAACGCGCAAGTACAAAATAGCCGTATTACCCGGGGACGGAATTGGTATTGATGTAACAAGAGAAGCGATTAAGGTTCTAAGGGCAGTGGCTACTGTTGATGGCGAAATAACCTTTGAGATTGGTTTTACCATCTGGGTAGAACCTTCATGAATTATTTTCCAAAGAAATATGAGTAGGAGAAGGATATTCTTAAAATAACGTCGAATGGATAGGTTAGTATTATATCTTTTGGGGGGAATTTATGGGATCTGAACCTAATTTCATTAAGTCCCCTACACCAAGCCCTCCGTCCATTTGGGATTATATAATCAGATTTCCGCTATGGATTAAGAACACAGTTGCTAAAGTAATTAATCGTATCACTTTGCTTAGTTTGTTCATACTTATCTTTATTTCATTATATGAACATAATTTTGATTTTTACTCATTTCACAGTATTTTTATAGAAACGATAAAAGAAGTTGGTATAGCTTTATTTATCGTTGGAAGCGTTTCTATATTTTTAGAGGTAACAGATTATGGACGGGTTGTACTTAAAGCAGTAACTGATGCAATGGCCACCGATGATTTTATTGATAAACTTCCAACAGAGAGACTGAAAAAGATCAGAAACAAGGTTGAACAGAAATTGATTTTCGGCGAAAATCCACCCGATCAATATAGTTTTTATCATATGGTTCAAAATGAAGTTTTAAATTTGGTTAACGAATGTTACTATGAAGTATTCATTAATGATATTCAATGTAGAATAAAAGATAACAAAATTTATAAAACTATTATAAGAAAGATTATTATAGTAAATCCAAATTCTGAGCCTAAAAATAAAAATATTCCATTAGGCTCATACTTTAAGAGGGTTCCGGGAGAAGACGATAAGAATCTATATGAAATTACAAGTTTTCGAGTTATACAAGATGATATAGAATATGATTTAGTAGATAAGGTTAGATTAATATCTAAGGAGACCACAGGGAAATTAAAAAAACGCTATGACCTTGATATATCAGGTGAATATAAGTTAACAGTGAACAAAAGGTGTACCGTAGAACTCGAAACAAAGTCGATAGTACCAATTACCGATATCCATTATCATGTTAGCGTTTCATCCCCATGTAAAAGATATAGTAGTACATTTTTTCTTAGTTCTGAAAGTGGGTCTTACCGGTTAACTGCTTTTGGTATTGGTTTTATGGATGAACAAAAACTTAGTATAGCTCCGTTTGAAGACGCTAATGCAATTAAGGTTGAGTTTAGTGATTGGATATTACCGGGGGATGGATCTGTTTTTAATATTATCAAAAATGGGGTATAATAGTCTCAAGGACAAGCTACAGTAAAAGATCGCATATCATATTATGGAGTAGACCTTTTAGGAGGTAGATAATTATGTTAAATGAATCCGGCAGAGGGTAATCAATTGTCTCTTAAGTTAACGAAAAGGAGGCCATGAAAGTGGTCTTCTTTTCGTTTTTCTCATTTAAGTTCTTTTTGAACACAAGCAATTCCACAGAATCTTTGTCAATGAGTTCACCGCTTGGTACGATCCTGGCAAATTAACGGGCAAGACATTCTTAAAAAAGTTATTGCTATGCGCTTTATTATTAAATTCCAAACGGCAAAGCCGATTGATCAGTTTAACGTAGATCTTCAAAAAAGAACCTGTAAGATTTTTATTCAGGTGTTGAAAATAATTCATATGTGTTGTATAGTATCCCTATATAGGAACACTATACACGAAGGACAATAGAATAAGAATCGTAAATTTGTCTCAACATATGTTAGAAAAATTAGGAGTATAAACGAATGGAAATTATAGAATTGCTGATGAATTTCAATCTCACAAAGCAGGATGCAACAATTTATGTAACACTATTATCGGAGGGTGATCTTACAGGTTATGAAGTGGCAAAACTCACGGGAATTTCACGTTCAAATACCTACATCGCCCTTGCGGGTTTAGTTGAGAAGGGAGCCGCACATGTTATTGAGGGTAATGCAGCACGCTATACTCCCGTACCAGTTGATGAGTTTTGTGATAATAAAATCAGAAATTTGCAGGAGATAAGATTAAGTCTCATAAGAAATATGCCCAAACAACGAGAAGAAAACGAAGGTTACATTACTATAAAAGGGAACAGGAATATTATCAATAAAATAACCAATATGCTCATTGAAGCTGAGAAAAGGGTTTATATTTCGCTATCAGGTCAAACCTTAGATATAATTAAGCCACAATTAAATCAAGCAGTGTCAAGAGGTCTTAAAGTTGTAATACTTACAAATCCGCCTTTTGAACTTAACGGTGCGAGGATTTATCACGTAGAAAAAACTCAGCATCAGATAAGACTTATTGTCGACTCTGCAAATGTACTTACAGGAGATATTATTGATGATGATAGTGCAACTTGTCTTTATTCAAAAAAGCAAAACCTCATTGATTTGTTTAAGGAGTCGTTAACAAATGAAATAAGACTAATAGAACTAATGAAATGAGATTAAAAATAGTTTTGAATGATAATCCAAGTACTTCAAGCTGAATAAATATATGTACCATTTATGCTACTCAATGTAGTATTTATTTTCTGTGCACACTGTAGTAAAAACGGAGGTAACAAAATGAAGCAGACATTTGTAAATTTAGAGCAATTAAAGGAAATAGTAAAAAAATTTCCAACACCTTTCCATCTATATGATGAAAAAGGTATCCGAGAAAATGCTCGACGATTAAAACAGGCATTTTCATGGAACAAAGGTTTTAAGGAGTATTTTGCAGTTAAAGCCACGCCAAATTTAACAATCTTAAAGATCCTCAAAGAAGAGGGCTGTTATGTAGACTGTTCAACCTTAACTGAACTTCTGATGGCTGATACCGTGGGATTTAATGGAGATGAAATAATGTTTTCGGCAAACGTAACGCCTAAAGAGGATTTAGTGCTGGCACGCAAACTCAACGCCATAATTAACTTAGACGATCTTACGGATATTGATTTTTTAGAGAATGTCGCAGACATTCCGGATACAATCAGTTGCCGATATAATCCAGGTGGTACATTTGCTTATAACAACGTAATCATGGATACCCCTGGTGAAGCAAAATATGGTTTTACCTTCGAGCAATTAGTCGAAGGTTTTAGAAAACTCCAAAACAAAGGGGTAAAGCATTTCGGGTTGCACGCCTTTTTAGCAAGCAACACCGTCGATAATAACTATTATCCTGTACTTGCTAAAATGTTGTTTGAAACAGCGGTTGTTTTAAACCGAGAAACGGGAGTACATATTGCTTTTATTAATCTTTCGGGAGGCATTGGTATCCCATATCACCCAGAGCAGCAACCGGCTGATATTTTTGCAATCGGCGAGGGTGTTCGCAAGGCATATGAGGAGGTTCTTGTTCCTGCGGGAATGGGCGATGTTGCGATATACACTGAGCTTGGAAGGTTTATGTTGGGGCCCTACGGCTGTCTTGTTACAACTGTAATCCACGAAAAGCACATCTACAAGGAATATATTGGAGTCGACGCCTGTGCGGCAAACCTTATGCGTCCTGCAATGTACGGTGCCTATCATCATGTTACTGTTATGGGTAGAGAAAATGAGTCGTGCAGCTACAAATATGATATTACCGGCGGTCTGTGTGAGAATAACGACAAATTTGCCATTGACCGAATGCTGCCTAAAATCGAGCTTGGCGATTTAATTGTAATTCATGACACTGGAGCTCATGGCTTTGCGATGGGTTATAACTACAATGGTAAACTGCGGTCTGCTGAAGTTTTGTCAAAAGAGGACGGTTCAACTGAATTGATACGCCGCGCAGAAACACCGGCTGATTATTTTGCAACGTTTAAATTTTAGACTTATCCAGCAAGAATGTCGTAACTCTGTCGCCACTCTGTCGCCACTCGACAGCATGCTGTCCAACAATGAGCAAGAATTCACGAAGTGCAGGAGAAATCCACTTTTTTCTGTGATAGGCGATTTGGGTAGTTGCTACCATTAACTGCTTATACGGGTGCAACTTCTCGCCTTGCGTATGCCTTATCACGCAAGGGAGACGCTCCAGGCTGGATGGGGATTTTGTCTTCATGATATAGTACACCTATAGGGGGGATTGGTTTTCTTGCCTTGTGCTTTATTGCGGTGCTTTTCTTGTACGGCAGCGGGGCGATATCCCTAATAACTCTGCTTCAGATTCCTAACGCAACTTTTATTCTTACCTATCTTGGAGGCTGTGCAGCAGGAATCCGGCTGCTAAAAGGCAGTCCCTTAGGAGTGGGCATTAGCTGGCTGTCCTTTCTTTCAACTGCTGCGATTTTTCCGTTTGTCGGTTGGGCGGTTTTGTATCCACTGGTCATTATAGGTTTTTGGATAACCAGACAGGTGAGGGAGAAAAATACTTTGTTGTATAAGTTCCTTAATTGAGCAGGATTCAATCTTTATTGCCCTAGTAAATGAATGGTTAGATCGTGTGGAAGCGTAGGATTTGACAAGATGGGAATGGTCCTTATGGACCTAAGAAAGCCGGAGAATTTCTTTCATATAATGGAAGGAATCGGTTATATTTTACCGAATCTTGATAGGTAGAGTAAATGCTTGACGAAGAGGAAGGGAGAGCAGGTTCGTGGATGATTTGCGATTTCCGATTGGGGAGTTTAATTTCAAGGAAGAGGTAAGCGAAAATCAAATCAGTTCTTTAATTGACCAAATAGAAGCGTTACCTCTATTAGAATTACGTCAAAATAACTATTCGACACAATTAAGTATAAGGGTCAAAATTAAGAGGGCTAACTAACTAAATCTGCCATTGGTATAAGCTTTTGTATTGGTAATTGTGTATCAGTAAGAATGGGTCAGGCTGGAAGCGGATACTTCCAGCCTTGTTTCTATTTTTATTGAAGTACCCTTAAATACTAGGACACTGTAGGAGGACTCGACTAGCATAAGCCCAACTCGGCAAAGGAAAGGTATCTCATTGCCATTGTGCCTATTCTCTATGCGCTGGTCTTTGCAGTTCTTGCACTAGCACTTTCAAGCGGGAATTTTAATTCAGGCTGGTGGGGAGTGCATGCTCTCAAGAATCCTATGTTATTGATTTTTGGCTTAGGTCTTTCCTTATCAGGGTTACATTTTATCATACCTGTGGCAGAGCTTATGGGGTATATGGGGTTTCTAATTGGGATTGTTCTGTTTGAATGGACAGCGAAGACAACGGTAGATAGATCTCTATCGAGAAACCTTAAGGCCGTCATGCTCCTGCTTTGTATTTTTGTCATTGCTTTTTCTGGTATCACGACCAGGAAAGTTATTGATAATGGAATGACAGAACTGCTTTATGGGAAGTCAACTGTCGGGAGAGATTTAACGGAATATGATCTGATGGAAAAGGCCCCCTTTAAGGAGAAGAACGGACTCGCCAAGCTTGATAAAATTGCCAACTTACAATTTACAGAGTTTGATTCTATGCCGCGTCTAGATGGTGCGACGGCCGCCTATCCGGTTTATGCGGCGTTTGTAGAAGCTGTCTATAAAGGTCTTGGTGATTACTATCTAGCAAACAAGAACAACAACGATAAGGATATATATACCGCTTTTGTGGCAAGTGAGCAGTTTCCACTCGATTTAGTGAAGTGTACAAAAACTGGCACAGCCTACGAACGATTAATAGCGGGTGAGACCGATATAATCTTTGTTGCGGAGCCGTCGAAAGCTCATGTAGAGGAACTTAAAGCCAAGGGGGATGAGTTTGTCTTAACTCCCATTGGCAGTGAAGCGTTTGTCTTTTTCACAAACTCTAAGAATCCAGTAGAGAGTCTGACTATTACACAGATCCAGGATATTTACTCTGGTAAAATAACCGGCTGGAAAGAAGTCGGTGGACAATGGAATAAGATATTGCCTTATCAACGACCTGAAAACTCGGGTAGTCAAACGGTCATGCAAAATAAAGTCATGAAAGGCACTACGATGTTAGAGCAAACCAAGGAAACCTATGCAGGGGGGATGGGTGAAATCATTAGTCAGGTTGCCAGTTATAAAAATGCTAAGAACTCCATAGGGTATTCATTTATGTATTACTCAACCGAGATGATAAAAAACAATCAGATTAAGTATCTGGCGATTGATGGTATTAAACCGACCCCCGAAACGGTGCGAAATAAAACTTATCCCTTTACAGTTCCAGTTTATGCAGTCTCGCTAAAATCAAATAAAAAGGAAAATGTCAGTCGTTATCTTGACTGGATCTTGTCCGAGGAAGGACAAAGTCTAATCGAGAAAACCGGCTACGTTCCGGCAAAATAGGAACCATAATTGATTTGCTCGCCGGCTAAAATGTAGTATATTTAACACAGGGTTCGAAAATAAGAGTTATATGGAAGGTGTACTATGGGTAAGTTATTAACCGTTAAGGAGCGCCTGAAAAAGGCGATATTTTTCTCAGTTCTTTTGTTACTTCTTGCTTGTACCACTGTACTAATTATCAATCAGAACGTTGAGTCAGTTGGAGCAAACTACATTATAAACTCAAACGACGTTCCTAAGGCTGAGGCTATTCTCGTCTTAGGTGCTTATGTATTTCCAAACGGAACGGTGTCGACTATGTTGAACGACCGTTTAACTACAGGATACGAACTATATGAGCAAGGGAAGGCCCCTAAGCTGATCGTGAGCGGGGATCATGGACGGAAAGATTATGATGAAGTTAATTCTATGAAGAGCTTTTTAAAAGACAAAGGCGTACCCAATCAGGATGTTTTCATGGATCACGCTGGATTTAGCACGTATGAGAGTGTCTATCGAGCAAGGGACATTTTTAAAGTCCAAAAGGTAATCATCGTTACGCAGGAGTATCATCTTAAGAGAGCAGTTTATGTAGCTAGGGCGTTGGGCCTGGAAGCGTATGGAGTTGCTTCTGACCGACGTGATTATGGACAGGCTATGAAGATGTATAACCTTAGAGAAATTGCAGCAAGGAACAAAGACTTTTTGTGGACAAACGTTATTAAACCAAAGCCAACTTTTTTAGGAGATGCCATACCAGTTTTCGGTGACGGCAAGGCGACAGATGACAAATAAGCGTTGAATTTTCAAGATAGTAATTTATGCTTATCAAAAATAGAAAGAGGGAATTTAGCATGAATTCTGAACTAAAACGATCGGTGTGTCCTTATGATTGTCCAGATATGTGCGGACTTTTAGTTGAAGTTGTTGATAATCAAGCGGTAAAGGTAATGGGTGATCCGGAACATCCTTTTACTAAGGGAACGTTATGTCCGAAAATGGTGCATTATGAACGAACCGTTCATTCTCCGCAGAGGCTGACCCATCCTCTACTGCGCATTGGGGAAAAAGGTGCGGGCCAATATAGGCCCATTAGTTGGGAGGAAGGGATCCAAGTCATTACCGACCGTTGGAAGGGGATTCTGGCTAAATATGGCGCGGAAGCTATTTTGCCATATTCTTATGCGGGAACTATGGGTACAGTCCAACGCAATTGTGGGGAGGGGTTTTTCCACCGCTTGGGCGCTTCAAGATTGGACCGCACGATTTGTGCCGCCTCTAAGAGTCATGGTTGGGCTTCAGTCATGGGGGATACCCATTCGCCCCACCCGGATGAAGTGGAAAAAAGCGATTTTATACTCTTATGGGGTACCAATGCCTTAGCGACGAACATTCATCTCCTGAATAATGCTCGTGAGGCGAAAAAACGGGGTGCCACTGTTTGGTTGATTGATACCTATGAAAATCCTACAGCGCAGATGGTGGATCAGGTCGTAATAGTACGACCGGGGAGTGATGGCGCTTTGGCTCTCGGCATCATGCATATCTTGGTTCGTGAAGGCTGGATTGACCAACCGTTTCTAGGTAGTCAAGTTCAGGGTTTTGAACAACTCAGAAGGGAAGTTTTGCCCGATTACCCACCGGAGAAAGTAAGTCAAATCACGGGAATTGAAATTAGTTTGCTCGAAAAAATGGCGCAGCATTACGCCAGAGCCCGCGCACCTTTTATTGCTTTAGGATCGGGGCTCTGCCGCTATGGTAACGGAGCGATGACGGTACGCACTATTACCTGTCTTCCCGCGCTGGTCGGGGCTTGGGGCAAACCAGGAGGCGGGTTGCTCGCCAGTATTTCTACAGGTAAGGCTTTTCATGCGGATCGAGTGACGCGTGAGGATTTATTAGAAGAGCCAACCCGAGTGGTGAATATGAATCAGCTCGGCTTGGCTCTAACGGAATTATCAAAGCCACCGATCATGAGCCTGTATGTCTATCACTCCAATCCGGCCGTAGTAGCCCCTGACCAAACGATGATCATCAAGGGACTCAGGCGAGAGGACCTTTTTACTGTCGTTCATGAGCGATTTATGACAGATACCGCTCGTTTTGCTGATATCATCTTGCCGGCTACAAGCTCCTTAGAGCATGCAGACATGTACCGTTCCTATGGACATTATGGCATTCAGAGAGCGGCGGCGGTTATTCCTCCGATCGGCGAAGCCAAGTCTAACTGGGAGGTTTTCCAGTTGCTTGCTCAGGCTATGGGTTTTGCAGAGGAGTTCTTTCAGCAAACAACAGATGACCTGATTAATCAACTTATTGATCCACCGACAGCCTGGCTAGAAGGTGTTGACCTGACAAAACTCCGAGCAGGACTTCCTGTCGAACTTTCCCTACCCGAAGATTACAAAATCAATTTTCTGACTCCATCGGGTAAAATTGAGCTCTACAATCCTAAGGATCCCGAGCCATTGCCGCGCTATAATGAACCTTACGGTGATGATGCTACCTTTTATCTGATGAGTGCGCCTAGTTTGTACTCGCTGAATTCTTCGTTTAATGAGCGACCTGATTTACTGCGTAAGAAGGAAGCACCCTGCCTTCAAATGAACCCGGAAGATGCTGAAGCCAAGAATTTGCAAGACGGTCAAAGAGTGATCGCCTTTAATGTGCGAGGAGAGGTAGAGTTTATTCTTAAGTTAACGACAACAGTTCCCCCGGGAGTTGTCGTAACGGAAGGTCTGTTTTCGAGTGAAATGATGCTCGGAGAAAGTACCGTAAACGCCCTTACATCTCAACGCTTAACGGATAGAGCTGCGGGCAGCACCCTTTATGATGTCAAAGTGGATGTCCGATTATGCTGAGGATCTAACGTTTTTGGCGAAAAACCAAGTGTTCCATAATCAGCACGGCTATTACCCCGACCACAAAGCCGTTGCCTAACACTGGTTTTAGAATAGGGGGGAAGGTGTTAAGAACTGATGGGGGTAGGTAGGATATAATCACACCTAGGATCATAGGGAGTCCTATCACTAGCCCATATTCAAACTTATAGTTCTGGTTCAAAGCAACCTGTAGACCACCCGCGATCTGCGAGCACATGAGGTAAATCATGGAACTGCCAAGGGAACGTTAGTAAAACATTTGGGTCTTTTTTCTTTTCTGAGGCGCGAAAATAACTTTCTGAACATAAATTAACAAAAGAGATTTGCGCGTGCTTTGAGGAGGATATATATGCAGATTCACGTGGTAAGGTCAGGAGAAACTCTTACTAAAATTGCCCAAGCTTATGGTATCACTTTTCAGGAGATTGCAGAGGCCAATCAAGTTCCAGATCGCAATCGGTTGGTCGTGGGTCAAACGTTGGTTATACCAACTTATGGGCAGTACCACTGGGTTCAACCTGGAGAAAGTCTATGGATGATCAGTCGTCGCTATAGTATAACTGTCCGAGAACTCGTTAGAATTAATCAGATCCAAAATCCTAATAATGTTCCGGTTGGTCTACGCTTGTATTTACCTCAGAAACCAAGGCCAACCGTAGAAACAAACTCTTACATTGATCCTAGAATGACTAGAGCCCGATCCGCTGAAGCTGTTGATAAAGTGGGAGAGCAGCTTACTTACCTGGCCATTTTTAGCTATGCGGTCAATCGAGACGGAAATCTTACCCCGGTTGAAGATCAACCGTCGTTGAATGCAGCTTTCAAGGACAGGGCTTTACCGCTCTTGGTTTTAACCAACTTTGAAGAAGGGCAATTCAGTACAGAAATTGCTACCGCGATCTTGACGAATGAAGCTTTGCAGGATCGTGTGCTAAACCAAGTTCTTCGAATTATGGAAGAGAAAGGATACAGAGGTCTTGACTTTGACTTCGAGTATTTAGGAGCAGAGAACAGAGAGCAATATGTTCGCTTTTTACAGAAAGCACGGCAATTATTAAAAGCGCGAGGGTATTATATTTCCGCTGCGTTAGCACCAAAGAATCGGGCAGATCAACGTGGAGTACTTTATGAAGGGCATGATTATCAAGCAATTGGGCAAGTTGTCGATTTCATCTTTTTTATGACTTACGAATGGGGCTGGTCCGGAGGGAGACCAATGGCAGTATCCCCTCTACCCCAGATGAGAAGCGTTATGGAGTACGCGATATCTGTCGTACCGAAAGCAAAGATTATGATGGGGATGCCCCTATATGGCTATGACTGGACCCTTCCTTATGTAGCCGGCGGCAAATTTGCTAGGTCGATTAGTCCTCAAACAGCTTTGGAGCTCGCTATCCGCTACGGTGTAAGCATTAACTATGACAAAGTCTCTCAAGCTCCGTGGTTTAGATATACGGATGAACAGGGAAAACGGCATGAAGTTTGGTTCGAGGATGCCCGAAGCATGCAAGCTAAGTTTGATTTGGTCAAGGAACTTGGGATTCGGGGTTTCTACTATTGGGTATTGGGAAATGATTTTCCTCAGAATTGGCTTCTAATTGAAGATAACTTCGTGGTACGTAAATTAACCTAGGAGAACGTCAACAATGCAATCAAAAAGATGAGCAAGTAGTTCCTCGGCTCGGAACTGCTTGCTCTTTCAAATCTCATAGGCTTATTGTTTGGGTGTTGTTTCAGGACCAGCAGCTTCAGCAGCGGTTCCTGCTCCGGGAGTCTTTCCTGCATCTGGTCCAGGCGTACCTCCAAGGGTTGCCCCTACTCCCAAATTAGCTTTAAGTTGAGCTTGGCGGGCCAAATCTATCCCTTCACCGAGAATTCTTAAGGCCTCTTTGGGGCTGTGCCATCCCATACTGTTTTCGGCAGAGATGAAATCCCAACGCCATTGGGCTTTGCGATGCAAGGATCGAGCTTGGTTCATCATGTCTGCTTTGGCAGCAGGATTCTTGGCTGCGGTCGCAATGGCATCGATGGCGTCTGAGAGTGCAGTTTCTAATCGAACTTTCGTATTAAACACGGCGTCTTGTGTACCTATGACTTGATTTTTCAGGTAATCTTCGCTTTGTTTATGACATGTTTGACAGGATTGAGAGATGTGATTGAGGGGGCTTTGCAGATGGTGCGAGGATATTTTGGTTTGCCCTTGTTTTACATAGGGCATATGGCAATCCGCACAGGCGACACCGTTAGCTGCATGAACACCCGTTGAGAAGAGTTCATAATCTGGGTGTTGAGCTTTGAGCATAGGGGCCTGACTTTCTTTATGTTCCCAGTCTTTAAAACTAATCTCTTCGTATAACTTTTCTGCATCTTCCATTTTCAACCCGTATTTCCAGGGGAAGGTGACTTTCTTATTATCAGGTTTAAAAAAATACTCGACATGGCACTGAGCACATACCATGGTACGCATCTCTTGCCGACTGAATTTGGCGGGATCGATTCCTCTTGTTTTTAGAGCGTCGAGAAGGGGAACACTGGTGATGGCTAGGGCCATTGTTTTTGGGTCATGACAGTTTGCACAGGCAATGGGATGCTTAATTTGATCCTTTAACTGAGCAAAAGGTGTTGACCAGAAAGAGTCTCCCATTTTATCGACAAGCGGTTTCACGTTAGGGCTTTTACAGTTCCAGCAGGAGCTGATAGTTTTTGGTCCGATACGCAGCGTTCCGGTAACATCTTCCAAGGCCCAAATATGCCCTCGTTCTTCGTTATAATCTTCGGAAAAGGGATAGCCTGCAAACAGTTTAACTTGGGCAGGTGATTCTTTCAGATGTGATTCTGGGAGGGAACCGCCATATTTGGAATTACCTTTTGTTTGTTCCTTTTGCTTAAGATAGCTGGCATAGTGATCAGGGTATACTTTTCCCCATACGGCGGGATCGAGTTCTCCCTCAGGTATAGTGGCAGTAGTGGGTTGAGTAGGTGCTTTTTCATTACAACCAGCTATTAGCACTCCGCTCAGGGTAAGGATAAGACCAAGCAGCATGAGACTGCGCCAGATTTTCTGCATTTAATTTCTACCTCCATTTATTGTTTTAATGTATAGATGGATTGGCTACTGAATGGTTGAATGGGCGTATCATGAGGTTCTCCGCGATGGCACTCAAAACATCGTTTTCCATCACTGATATTAATTCGTGCGACTACCGTTGAGTGACATCGAAGGCAATTGCGTTGGAGAATCTTTTGACTCCATTCCTTGGTACGTAGTACATCAGGTTGGGCAAAGGTGTTTTTGTAATAATCTCTGGCACCTGAATACCCTTTGTAGGCGATTTGCTCAAGAATGTTATCATGAGGGATGTGACAATCCTTACACCCTACACCATTTGTCTCGCGGTGCGTGCTGTGAAAAGAGGTTTCGTAGACTGGCTTCATGATATGGCAGGTCGTTCCACAATAATGAGTGGTTGAGGTTCGTTCATATTGAGCGACAAGAAAGAACACACCAATTGCTAGTAACGGTAGGCCGATGAGAAGCGACTTTTTTGTCCTTGAAGATAAACTATTCATAAGAACCTCCTCCCTCTAGTTAGGTTTAGTATAAAAGTTTAGGAATGCTTTTATGTATGACTTCTCAAGTTTTAGAGCAGTGGGAACATCTAAACAAAAGAACCTGGCTGGAAGCAATATGCTTCAGCCAGGTTCTTCGTAAATTATATATCAATAAAGTACGGAATTTAAGGAGTATTATGTCATTTTGCCTGTAAGGAGTTTTATATAGCAACGATCGAATCTGTGGATTACAGGGACTACACAAAGAGAAAGGCTAAAGCCATAATGGCATAGGCTGCTAATAATTGGGCACCTTCTAACCAGTTGGAACGGCCGTCCATACTAATAATGGCGGTAATAACGGTGCCCATGATGATGACGATTAGTTCATAACTGGTGAATAATAAGTCCAGAGGTTGGCCCATAAAGAAACCGATAAATACTAGTAAGGGAGCAACAAAGAGCGCTATTTGAGTACTTGAGCCAATCGCAATTTCCAGGCTGATATCCATTTTGTTCTTGAGGGCCATAAGTATGCTGGTGGAATGTTCTGCAGCATTACCGATGATCGGAATAACAATGACACCAATGAAAAGTTCACTGATGCCCAAGGTTTTAACGACCGGATCGATGCCCTCAACCAGAAATTCACTCTCGATAACGACAAAAAACGTAGCAATAAGTAGAATAGCAATAGACTTAAATTTTGACCATTTGGGAGTGTCTGAACATTCTTGGCTAGGACGAAAGACATCCTTGTGTGTATGGAGAGAAAAGATTAAACTTAGTAAATAAACGATCATTAGAATAGTGGCTACTCCTAAACTTAGAGGTATCGCTGCGGGATTAGAGTGGGTATTAAGAAAGACTGCAGGAATGATTAAACCAGTTACGGCCATGAGGAGCATTGAGGTATGCATAACAGCCGCAGCTCTGTTGAATCTTTGAGTCTTGTACTTAAATCCACCAAGGAGCATACTAAGGCCTAATACCAAGAGAAGATTCCCGATGATAGATCCTGTTATGGATGCTTTTACTACCTCGAAAAGGCCTGCCTTGAGGGCAAAGATCGTAATGATAAGTTCTGCAGCATTACCAAAGGTGGCGTTTAACAAGCCTCCAACTCTTGGCCCAACGTAGATGGCGATTTCTTCCGTGGCTTTTCCCATGTAGCCTGAAAGAGGAATTATGCTTAAGCAAGCAGCGATAAAAATCAAGACAGGCGAGTTACCTGAAAGATGCAAGAAAATACTGACGGGAATGGCCAATAGTAATGGATTGAGATATTTCACTTATAATAACCTCCTCAATCTGAGTCCCTAACGAAGACTTGATGTTTAACTTTAGTTGACCGAGTTCACTCAACTTTATGTGTCCATTAACTGCATTAAAATCTTATGGCCAATCGCGACAGCACTTAAATTTAAGAATGATAGCACTATCAATTGGAAGGAGAGAGTTATGAAAAAATTAATAGACACGAGTTTAGATGATTTTAAATTGAGGTTTGCTGAAATAACAGACGTTCCCCTGATTTTAGGCTTTATCAGAGAATTGGCTGAGTATGAAAAAATGTTGCCTGAAGTTTTAGCAACCGAAGAGGTTCTACGAGAGTCTTTATTTGAAAGAAAAATCGCGGAGGTAATTATAGGCGAATATCAAAATAGCCCGGTGGGATTTGCCTTGTTTTTTCACAACTTTTCTACGTTCTTAGGGAGAACGGGTATTTATTTGGAAGATTTATATGTAAAACCTGACATGAGGGGAAAGGGTATTGGCAAAATTTTCCTAACTTTTTTAGCAAGGTTAGCGATTGATAGGAAGTGCGGTAGATTGGAATGGTGGTGTTTAGACTGGAACGAACCCTCAATTAAGTTCTACAAAAAAATGGGAGCTGTTCCGATGGAGGATTGGACGGTATATCGTGTATCTGATGAGGCTTTATATAAATTAGCAGCAGAGGGAAAGGGTTAATGGGGTCACAAATTGGCTTTCAGTTAATTGGCTAGTGAATTCGATAACATTAAGAAACAAGGCTGGAGGCGGTCAAGCTTCCAGCCTTGTTAGAAGAATTTAAGCTATTATGAATGTAGAGAATTCATCCTATTTAAGAAAACCGCTTAGGATGGCATCCTCGGCCTCGCTCTCCGAGAACCCCATAGACATTAATTTGATTAACTGTTCAGATTCTATTCGTCCTATGGCAGCCTCATGCACTAACTGTGCTTCACTATGATAGGCGGAAATTTTCGGAGTGGAAAGAACCTGAGCATTATGCATGATAATCGCATCACATTGGATATGACCACGTCCTTTATTTCGTGCAACGAGATCGAAGAAAAATTCTTGCTTGGAATCACCCTGAGCAACTGACCGGGATATTATTTGAGCGGAAGAATCGACCCCTAATAATTCTACGGTAATATTGGATATAGCCTCTTGATCCTTGTAAGTTAGAAGTCTTTCAGTGACGATAAGCTTTGCATTATCCATGAGTCGGACGACTGTATCCCGTTTTGTTTGGTCAATCCCTCTTATCTGAATAAGTTCAAGCTCGACAATAGCCCCTTCTTCTACGTCAATAATTGTCTGAGGATTCAGGACCCGCTGCCCCTTACCCTCACCTTGTCCATAGTGTTTCTCTACATACTTGAGTTTAGCCCCTTTTCGGACAAAAAAGTTGTGGATTCCGTCATGCTGTGATTTGCGGTCTCCCGAATTATGTACCCCACATCCTGCAACAATTAATACATCTGAGTATTCACCAATTTCAAAGGTATTATAAACTAGATCATTGATATTTTCTTCAGTCACAATAACTGGGATGTGGACGCTTTCCCCTTTAGTGTAGGGCTTAATGATCACATCAATCCCCGGCTTATCCAGCTTAGTGACGATATTGATATTAGCCGTCGTATTGCGCTGAACTCCCTCGCCATTTTTTCGGATATTATAAGCTCCTTGTGGTATTTCATGGAGATCGGCCACTTTCTCAAGCATCAGTTTATCTAATGCATTCAACACTTTGACCAACCCCTTTCACACAGTTTGTGCTACAGGCACAGTCTGAGTTTAAAATTCCTGCAAGAATGATGTCTCTTTCAGATTGCGCACTGATTGTCCCATTGGACATGATAATAATTTCATCCGCCAAACCCATAATTCGCTCTTGGTGAGAGATAATGATAATCGTTGTATCATATTTCTCGTGGATATTTGTAAACGTTTCTGCTAGCTTCTGAAAGCTCCATAAGTCAATTCCTGCTTCCGGTTCGTCAAACACCGCAATCTTAAGATTGCGCGCAAGTACGGTAGCAATTTCGATTCTTTTCATTTCTCCGCCAGAGAGACTACTATCAACATCTCTGTTGAGATAATCCTGGGCGCATAATCCGACGTCATAGAGAAGATCGCAAATGTTTATCTTTTCAGGATTTTGTGAGGCAGCCATATTTAGAAGTTCTTTAACAGTTACCCCTTTAAAGCGAGGAGGGTTCTGAAAAGCATAGCCGATACCCATACGAGCTCTGTCAGTAATAGAGGTTGTAGTGATATCTTGTCCGTCGAGTAAGATGGTTCCTTTAGTAGGATTGTACACACCCATGATCATTTTAGCGAGAGAGGACTTCCCCCCACCATTGGGTCCTGTAACGACGTATATCTTTTTCTCATAAAATTTAAGATTTATGTTCTTCAGAATCTCAAAGCCTTTGGATCCTTCAATTTCTAGAGATACATTTTGTAATTCAAGCATGATTCAGCCTCCTTTGTATGTCTATATTTAACAATAACATAATTCCACATTTTTTTGTAGCATGAAAGCTAAGATAATCACAAAGTATGGACACATTAATCATCTGTCGCAACCCTATTCATCATTTCGGGAACTAGCTGCTGCTTCTCTAATTACTCCGGGGAAACTTTTCGTTTTACTATAATTATAAAAGCACTTGCCCTGTCTTGATTTCCCCAACTTCCTTGTAACCCAGTAAACACCGATAACTTGGGAAATGCCAATAATAATACTTTGCTTTTTTGTCCATGATTGATAGCCACGCTTATCCATATTCAACATCTAAAGAAATAGTGGACAAACGGTAAAAAATTTATAAAAAATATTTTGTAACACTTTTTAGTACTTGTACATAACCTATATTAGAAATAATCATCAATGAAATCCCAAATTTCTATATCTTATATCGCCACTAGTGGCAGATTTAATAAAAGGGGATAAATCATATGATGCTATTCTTTCCTTATCCTATTGGTTCACGTTTATTAATAGGTGTCGATTCGAGTTTCTGGGTTGGCCGTTTTGCTGGAATACTAAATGGAGTTGCAATATTGAGCAACGCTCAACTGTTTGCTAACGTTGGGAAACCAATTGACGGAATCCGCCCGGTAGTCCGCATCCCAATTAGAATGATTACGTTTGTAGCCCTCAAAGATAACAAAGACAACAAGGATGACAAGGATGACAAGGACAATAAGGACAATAAAGGTGACAAATGATTATAGTTAAATGCTGGTCTTAATTAAGCAAGGGTAGGATTTTCCTACTCTTGTTATTATCTCTAACTACTACTCTAGGCAAACATGAACACTCACTGGATCTGTAACACTTTACGGAACTTGTACATATCTTATATCATCAATAATCACCAACGTATTTCTGGAATTTCTTATCTTATATCGCCACGTTTGTGGTAGATGAGCAAAAGGAGATCAACCATATGTTATCATTTGGATCAACTTCTGGAGTTCTCAAGCAGTATGTAATGGAAATAGAGTTGGCGATTATTATTGTCTTATTTTTAGCATTCACCCTCAATAGTAATCATAATAACAACGGTAGTAGTCCGAATACCAATAGTAATTCTAATACTATTACTATTAATGCTAGAGATAACGATAAGAAGTCATGGTAAAGCTAATCTCAAGAACGTTGGCCTAGGTATGTATGCCTAGGCCAACGCTCTTATTGATTCATTAATGCCATGAGGCCATTAAAAGAGAAAAAAAGCCATCAGGGGAAAAATAATTAACGTATAGAGGTTTGTGAAATCAAACATCCAGCCAGGCCCTCACTGTTTTGAGAAGGATCCCTAGGAAATGCGATTTCCTCTTGTAAGATAGAATTACTATAGGGAAACGTAGGTTTCAATAGCCAATATAACAAGCTAGCGCTGATGAACATAAAAGAGCCCATCAACATCTTTTTCCTCCCTCCTTTCAAGAGCGTACAGGAAACACAAGTAAATCTAATTAACACCACCTAAATGTCCATAATTCTCCCTAAATTACGGAATCCTTTTCTACTCTATAATATGTATTTGAGGACAACTCAGTGCATCACGGATGGCAGTAAAAAATAGTGGCTCATGAATTTCCAATTGTTGCTTGTACCAATCCTCCAACCAGAGCAGAAAGTATAACTGGCTGGTACAGCCAGTTATACTTTCTTGAAAATACCCAGTTTTTATTGATCAGTGGTGCCGCGCAGCGACATGAGAGCCTGCTAGTACGAAAAACCTAGGCAAAGATGTCTAGTTTTTCATGACCGTGGTTAGAAAAATAACCACTCTACCCAAAAATATAGGCTAAACAAACTAATCAAGAGCCCAATGGGAATTACCATGACAGTGACTTTCACAATATCTGCCCATTTAACCCTAATCCCATTTTTCCTGAGTAAAAACATCCATATTAGGGTAGCTAGGGTTCCCATCGGGGTAATCAATGAGCCGATATCGGCTCCCATGATACTTGCCATATAAGCAAGTTGTAACGTGGCGGTATCTAGCCCCATTTCCACCAGGGTGAAGGTCCCGATCATAACTGAGGGAAGATTATTAAATAAATTCGACATGACCGTAAGCAAACTGCCACTGATCAAACAGGCGCTCAAATGGTTGGCTGATATGGGTTCTCGGAGTAGTTCCACGATCATTCCGGTTAAGCCAATATTATGCAGTCCGTAGACAACGACATAGATACTAAAAGCGAATAGAATGATATGCCAAGGGGTTTTCTTGATAATATCTTTGACTCCGACTCCCATTCGGTACCAACGATAGCCAATGAGTAGCAATGCCCCGAAGATGCCAATCAGCTCTATAGGGATGTTAAGACCCGCGCCTATAAACAGTCCCGCTCTAATCAGAGCGACAATGGCGATGCAAACCTTGAACATAGACTTTTCAATCACAGGTGAGTGATGAGGATTCTCCGCTCTAAAGTGAGGAGCATGAACGTGCAGGAAATGTGGATGTGGATGCCGGCGTTGGTGTAGATGTTGGTTTTGGTGTGGATGCGAGTGTCGGTGCGGATGTGGGTGAGGGTGATCCTTCTTTGTTACTGGCTGATTAGGGAAAGACAGGGAATGATCTGAAACCTCTGATTTAGGAAGCACCATGATCTTTATCGGAATTTCCTTACGAAAATAATAAAACAGTAGTAAGGAAATGGCTGTGATCCCCACCATCGAGGGAACGAACATCATGGTCACATACGAATTTATATCCAATCCGACAATTTTCAAAGCAATCAGGTTTGCTAGGTTGCTGACAGCAATTGGTGCACTTGAGGCGGTAGCGATCAATGCCCCGGAAATAAGGTAAGGGAATTGTTGATAAGGCTTTAACTTTAACATAATGACAATATTAATTATGATAGGGGTTGTTATTAGGATGCTTCCGTCGTTGTTGAAAAACATGGTCATTAGGAAGCACAGCAACAAAATATACCAGTAAAGCAAAACTCCTGACCCTTTAGCACGGTTCACAAGGTTAATGGCCGCCCAGCGAAAAAAACCGATGCTGTCAAGGACAATGGACATCACGATCGTCGATAGAATAGTTAGGGAAGCCCCGCTGACAATTCCTAGTATTGTATTCAAATCGCTCAAAGGAACGATTCCCGCGAGGAAAATGAAGACTGCACTAATAGTTGGAGGAATGGATTCATTAATCCCATGAGGTCTCCAAAGGAGAAACAGCACCATTAAGGAAAAAAACGCTAACGTATAAAGGGTTGTGAAATCAAACATCCCGCCACGCCCTCACTGTTTAATGAAGGGTTTCTTAAAAATTCAAATTTTTTTTCTTGCAGAATAAAATTTTGAGGAATTGGAGGTCTTAACATCCAATATAGAAAGCAACTGCTAAGGATCAATAAAGAGCCCATGAACATTTTTCCTCCTCCTTCTCCGAAGGCTACCGGTAAGACTTAACTATCACCCTTTCTTCTAATAAACTACTGAATTCGGTTTTATCTAATTTATAGTATGTACACAAGGACAACTCTGTGCATTTAGGAGGTAGTCAAGCATGGTGACTAAAAAAATAATAAAAACTAAGGAGTAGGACAAATTCCCACTCCTTTTACGTACGAAAAAAACCATAGTTTGTAGCTGATGTTCCATGTTGGGAACAAGCCTATTAGTCCTGTTCCCCCATCCTGATCGGGTATTCCTAAGTACTAAGGCGGTTTCATTATTATTTTCTAGACATTTCTATGGGGCTATCATCTTGAAGATGGTAGCTTTTTTTCTTACACTTATTCGAGAAACTTCTGACATTGATTTGAAGACCTAGATCAGGTCAGGTTGATGAGCTCTTGCTTGGTCAAAGTCAATCCTCGATTCGTGTAAATTAGCATCAAAACGATGATATCATCGTTTTGATGCTAATTTCGGGTGAGGGCGATTTGACGCTTACAAAGAATAGACCCAGTACCTAGTGTACCAGGTCTATTCTTACGTGCGACAGGCAGTCCTTTCATTGACATATCCGCTGCAGCATACTTCCCTGAGAAGTATCGTTCTTTCCTTCCACGTAATCTGTCATATAATATCTCAGATATTTCCCATAATTAGTGTTAGTTTTTAATAATAGCTCGTCGACATAAAAAATTCCTTGGGGAATTTTATCTAACAGCAAGGACGAAATAGCAGCATAAATCCCACAGGCTACTTGAAAATAAGTGGCATTGACCTTAAATTTCTTAAAAACCTCTTGGTTACTTAACACATTATACATGAATATTTCATAGTCTTCATAGACAAGTAACACACCGACTAAATCCTCTCCGACCAGTTCTTCGCGCGAAGGGTCAAGGACTTCCTTATTCCACTGCCATAAATCGTCAACATGGTCAAGGTTTGCTCGGATTAATTCCGAAGTATGGTCGTTGATCTTATAGATAAAACCTGTTTCCATATCAAAAGCCTTACCCAGTGTTATAGCTTCTTCATGCGCCATAAGGCAACCGGAAAAACGTCGATCTCCCAAGGACACATTAAATTCATGATTGTACACATTATCATATAAAAAAAGCGGCATTCCATGTTTAAGGAACATCGGATAGCCAAGAATTGCTTCGTCAAGAAAGCATTCCGGCGACCAGGTGGTATAAATCGTTTGCTTATCAGCTAAAGACTTATCTGCGTAAAACGAAGTATCTTGTTCAACGATATAACACCCAAGGGGATTTTTATCCGGCCTTTTCTTGATCAGTTCCAAAGCCATCCACTGCACGACGCCCGGATTCATACCTGACCCTATGATTGCCGTTGATCGTTTAAAATCTTGTTTATTCTTTTCAAAGATATAATACCTTTCAATTAAACCGAAGCCATCAAAGGATTCCGTTTCATCAATCATGGTATTTTCAAAAGCAGTATTGATATAGTTAACACCTAATTCATCACAAATCCTAAGCGTTTCCAAAGTATCTGCTAATGAACAATCAAGGACTATACTTGTATGAGTCCTTTTAAGATGTTTTGTAAACTCAGTGGAATTCTTAAGGTCGAACTTGTAAACACTGAGGTTTTTTGCTAAATAAGGAAATAGATTTTTGTAGTAATCAATGTTCTTTTCTTGATTATCAACTAAATGCAATTTTAAGTTGATAACAAAAGAATGAATAGGGTCATTTTCATCTTCGGCAGTTTTATTTAAAATCGATAATAACGCCTTGGACACACCACCGGCGCTTCCGAGGACTGAATAATTCCACAAAGGTTTATCCGTCACCATCATCACTCCAATTATAGATTGCACTATAACCTATGACAAAGGCTCACTAATGTGAGGATAAGCCTATAATATATTCTCTTGATGACAGCATCCTAAAAAAGATCGTCTGCATATGCAACTTACTTGTCACGCTTTAACAAACTTGTACATAACATGAATTAGGAACAATCCCCCTAGACAATCTCGAATCTTCTCATCTTATGTCGCCATGATGAGTGGCAAATCAAAAGAAGGGGGCCCAATCCTATGCTATTTAGAAACACAAATTTCATTGGAGCTTTATTCGACAAATATCCAAAAGGTGAACGTTTAGGAATCGGGGTGGATGCAAGCTTTTGGGTTGGTCATTTTGGGGGCTTGCAAGATGGCGTTGCAATCTTAACCAACGCACAATTGTACGCCAACATGGGCAAACCAGTCGATGGAGTTCGGCCGCTCGTTCGCATCCCCATCAGTAAAATTACCTTTGTTTCAGAATAATCATTATACCGAAGAGGGTAGGATTTTTTCCTGCCCTTGTCTTTAACCCAAAGCATACGAGGCTTAGTCTGATGAGACAAGAGCTTGCCATAAGTTAGTATTCTATGAAGAAGGGGAACAAAAATCATGATGCATCCGGATACAGAACTTCGCTTTATAAGTGACGAGATAGGTCTCGGCGTATTTGCTACAAAATTCATCCCTAAAGGAACCATTGTGTGGATCTTAGATGATTTAGACTTGATCCTTGATGAGGATTACGTCGATTCCCTTGATGAAATCCGTCAGGAAATTATCTATAAGTACTCTTATCAAGATAACGATGATAACTATATCCTTTGTTGGGACCATGCGCGGTATATGAATCATAGTTTTCATTCAAATTGCGTCGATACAGCTTATGAGTTTGAATTAGCCGCAAGAGATAT
Organism: Desulfosporosinus burensis; assembly: GCF_054657535.1. NCBI lineage: Bacteria > Bacillati > Bacillota > Clostridia > Eubacteriales > Desulfitobacteriaceae > Desulfosporosinus > Desulfosporosinus burensis. Next base: position 56,508 of record NZ_BAAHYN010000007.1, on the reverse strand, counting down.
TTTTCCCGGTGAAGAGATGACCTGTGATTACGGTGCTATGGGCTATGATGAAGAATTTAAATGTCAATCTGAAGGCACGGCGCGTACGAGTGTGAACGCTGATGATTATTTGTTCTTCTATCAGGAGTGGGACGAAATAGCTAAGGACGCGTTTACAATGTTTAATAGTTGTGATCAACCGCTTAAACATTTAATCAGCAAGGATTTCGCCGACAAAGTAAGTGCAGTCGCGTGTGGACTTGAGCCATTAGACTCAATTCTCACTACTTTTATAGACGATGAGTCTGTATGAACATCCACTGACATGTAGAGTATATCGAATTAAAAAGTATACTGAATTACTAAGAAAGTGCTCACACAAGCCAGACAAGTTTCATAACCTGTACTAGGAAACCATTTCAAATATTTTTATTCAGAAGGAGGAATCAATTGTGATGGGAGAAAAACAATCTTTAATTGGTCCTATAGTTGTCATTGAATTAGGTATAATCATAGGGGTGCTAATCTTATTATTCCTTGAAATTCAAGAAGAAGATCATGGGAAAAAGCATAAGAAATTGAAAATGGCCACTGAATAAGCCGACTCATTTTCTGGGCACTATCAGAAAAGCCGCCCTAATCGGACGGCTTTATATATAGTAACTAACATCAACTACTGAGTAAGTGAAAACCGTGTTCAATTCTCCTACCACTCGCAAATTTTAGAACCTCTTTAAGATTGAGCATAATAAGAATTATAAATTCACACTCCTTCCATTAACATCCAATGGACATGTCTAATATGCTATACTAGCCCCCCTTATTCTTACAAATATCTTAATACAGAGGAGACGATTCAAATGAAAGAAGAAAACAGTCAAAGTTGCTGCCCGCTTGGATTAATCGAGACAGAGTTAGCTATCATTGTTATCTTATTGTCACTGCTTACTTTCAATTATTTTTTTGGGGATGACGAAGAGGATGAAAATTCTCAAAACAGCAACAGTAAAGATGGTAAAAACAACCAAGATAACAAGAGCCAAGATAACAAATCCAGCAGATGGTAATAAAAAATGGTCTAGGTGATTGTGTCTAGACCATCTACATAAGCATTTTCCACTTCCACTGACTCATCTGTCGCAATAATCAATGTCAGCTTCAGAGGAATGATCCTTGAGTTCCGAGTGGGCCTCCAACAAGGTGGCGCTCTTCGTGACTGTGCTCGGCTTGCGTCGTCTATGTCCCGTGAATTTCATTGCTTGATACTAAGATAAATTATCATATCGATGGGATAGAGCATATTTCAGGCGAGTTTTATTTAATATAAAGTTATATTAAGGCGCAGGGTCCTACTGAGCACTTACCGCAAATATCGCATAAACCCAAGTCCGGGAACTGTTTATCCACTTCTAGTAAATGAGCATAACATGTATGTTTATCCAGACCTTGCAGTGTTAAAGCACCGGTGGGGCAGTTGTTAACGCAAAACTGACATTTGGAATCTCTGATATAGAGACAGTTTTCGGTGGCTGGCCGAGGGGAGGGCGTAATTTCAGCGGAGATTACCATACTACCACAACGCCCTGCGCATCCAGCCGAGGTAATCAGAAGGTGGTTCAGTCCGAAGGTCCCTAACCCTGCAACATAGGCCATGCTTTTATTTGACCAACTTGCTGTTAAATCCTGTTCGTTAAAATTATGAGTAGCGGGTTGAGTCGCCACATTTATTCCCTGACTCGCTAATACTTGTTTAAGTTCTGAGCTAATGGTTGCGATAAGTTCGTTCGTTTCTATATAGGCTATGGCCCATTCTCTTGCTATCTGGGAATCCTTTCGATTAGCTGCTACTATGGTCTCAGTGAATGGTAAGAAAAAGGCTATAACCGTTTGAGCGTCGGGTAGAAGTTCGGTTGGGTGTAAATGATGGGGCCCAATGATCTCCTTCATTTGATTAAATAGGGGGTCATGGACTGAGGCGAACCCAATAAGTGGTTTGCGGTATTGAGTTAGTGTCTTGGCTTGGTCGACTTGGAAGTTGATCGAGTCGATTATTATTTTGGCTAGCTTAAGCAATGAGGTCATCTCCAATCTTGTTCTGATAATCATTAAAAAGGGGCTCCGTTATCCACTCAATTCAACGTTAGGATCTAAAACCCTTCTTATTTTTAGATATAACTCACTAGTAAAGAGTTCAGCCAATCGTGAGACGCTCACAACTACAAGTGGCAACTTGAGTTAAACGAGTCCTAGGGAAAGACGAATATAAGTCGTAGAAGCTGAAATCTGCCACTTTGCAAGATTGGCAAAGTGGCTGATTGTATCTCAATGCCTTAAATTCCAAGCAATTTAAGCGACAGGCTTGTATGGTTTGGTAACTAATGAGGCGATGATGAAGACAATAATACTGGCAGGAAGAGCGATTATTAAGGGATCGATATAGCTTAAGGGGCCAGTTCCAGCCAGCGAATTTTTGCCAAATAGAACTTTGGCTAAGCCAAAGATGGCAGATTCTTTAGTATAGACAAAGATGCACATAAAACTATAAACAAGGGTCCCAACCAGCATACTCCAAGTTGCGCCAGTTTTCGTGGCACGCGGCCACCAAAGGGCACCAGCGTATATTGGTAGGAAAGCTGCGGCACAGAGACCAAAGAAGATTGAGGTGGCCACTGCGATAATGTTACCCGGTAAGACGTTGGCTACCATAACAGTGGCAATGAACCCTACAATTAGCCCTACACGGGCGAGTAAGAGTGTTTTAGTCGGGTCATCCTTACTGGTTTTACCGAAAAGATCATAACTAATTGAGGTTGAGATAATGTGAAGTTGACCGCTCAAGGTAGACATAGCTGCTGCCAATAGACCAAGTAAGAAAAAGTAAACCAGCCAAGCAGGAAATGCTTCAGCTAAAAACAAGGGTATTACTTTATCTGTGTTAGGACCAATTCCACCGATGGCGGACGCTGTCATGGCAATAGTATTACTCGTTTCGTGGAAGTAGACATTGGAAAGGGCACCGACGGTAAAAGCAACCCCGGTCATAAATAGAATGAAAACTCCCCCGAAAACTAAGGCGCGGTTTAACTCTTTGCCGGATTTAACCGTCATATAACGAACTATAAGTTGTGGCTGAGCTAGCACTCCGATACCTACTCCGAGGACTAAGGTGGATATGACAAACCACCAATTTTGGCTTAAGAAGGTGGGCATTGAGGCAAAACCGGTCATTCCTTGTTGCGCTAAAGCTGCAGGAACTAGGCTTGTCATGGCGTTTAACTTAGCATGTGCCACTGAGATGCCGCCAAGTTTCATGTACGTGAAACTGAGTAGAAGAAACATCATAATGAACATCAAGGTGCCTTGGAAGGCATCAGTATAAACAACTCCTCTTAGGCCGCCAAAAAAGACGTACGCTAAAACTATCAGAGAGAGAACCCAGAGCGCTGTAGTGTAGTTCATTTGCAAGGTCTGTTCTAAAAATCTGGCTCCACCAATCATTACGGCCGCGGCGTAAAGTGGTAAGACAATACTCATGAGTGCCGCAGACCACTTGCGAATGAAGGTTGATTGATAGTGAGCTCCCAAGAGGTGGGGGAAGGTATAGGCTTTAAGTTTCTGTCCTAAGGTGCGTGTTTTCTTGCCAAAGAAAACAAAGGCGATGAAAATTCCCACGAAAATATTAGCAAAGGTTAACCATAACATACTCAGGCCATAAAAACCGGCAGCTCCTCCAAACCCAACAATGGCAGAGGTAGAGATAAAGGTTGCTCCATAAGCCATGCCCATGACATAAGGATGGATATTTCCACCTGCCACCATATAATCGGTTGAAGATTTTGTGTGCTTATAACCAAGGTATCCTAGAAAGGCTGTGATTAATATATAAATTGCTAAGACAACAATAAAAATACCCACTTACGACTCCACCCTTCAAAACTATGAAATTTCAGTCTTTATTCCAATTGATTAAACCATAAACTACACATAAGAGGGCACTGCCAATGGACAAGAGAAATGCGGCAATAACCCCCGGGTCAGTCAGCCCTAACATAAATCCACCCCGTTTCAATTTTGCTAGATAAATTCGAGATTATAACAATTCTTTTGGAATTAAGTGCTTAAATTATTTTCCCTACCATGCTAACATTCTGTAGCTTCCTCTAGCGACCCAGCCTTAGACACAATAATACAATTAATTGAAATTTCCGTACTACTATCCTTCCTTTTTATTTGCTTTTAAACGAATTATTAATAAATTTGCCGTAAAAATTACTTCGCTAAAAGGACATGCTGAAATTATAACAGTTGTGTTCTGAACAGACAATACTTTTTTCCGCCTGTATTAAAACACTTTCGAGCTAATAATACATTTTTTTCAGGGAGGGTAGAACAAATCAAACTTCGATATTATGAAATGTTAATGGACTAGAAATTACTTTTTGAATGCTTTTTCCCTAAAGGGAAAATAATTAAAACAAGTCTGTAAGCGAAAAAGCTTATAGACTTGTTTTAATTATTTTTTCTGAAAGAAGTCTTATAGTATCTAATTTTGAATAGTTTACATAGTAGCGTGAATTGATGCACCGCTTAATAACGCATGTGGATTTATCCAGCGAGGGGGATGTGGTTACTTTGGAGTCTACCAAACTAAAGGGAAATTTATTTAGTTTAGGAAATGGCTATTATCTTTCTAAAAATGATCCTTTATTTTGGAAAAAACTCTTGATTCAAAGACCTGAAGATAAGGAAGCTCTGTATTATGTTGGTTTAGAATATGAAATTGAAGCCAGAAACTATTTGGATAGGTACAATCTTACCAAGACCGATCAGTATTTGACTTTATATCATAAATTAATGAAACAATCATTTGAGTTGATCAATCGTTCTTTTAACAAAGGGTTTCTATCTGCAAGACTGGATGTTCTAAGAATGGAACGAGCCATGAAAATTACACAAAGTAAGGATCTTGCTAATCTTGAAAAGTTTGTCAGTAAAAATGGTAAAACTCGATTATTACTAACTTTAATTTTCGGATTAATTATGGCCTTAATTCTAGCCATGATTTTCTTACCTAGACTTCGAACTACGACCAATCATATAAACAATCATTATCTGTATATGTTGCCGTATGAGGTTATAGAGCAGAAACCCACCACTCTTATTACCTTTCCTGGCCTTAAAGATCCAGCTAAGGTAATCGTCGTTAAACGTGAGATAAGTAAAGAATTACTAGTTAATCAACTCGTTGCGGGACTAAAAGCTGACTACGAAATGAAGCCTGTTTCTGAGGCGAAACAGGTAGTGGCTATCGATGAAACGAATACAGAAAGAGGGATGGTCTTTTGGGCAGGCGGGGATAAAAATATTCAGGTATATATTTATCCACAGGAAAGTACAGCGTTTGACACCAGCCAAGAACGTCAATTATGGGAAACGACGACAGTTGTAAGAAGTGCTACATACCAATTTTCCAAAAAAAACGGTTATCTGCCAGAAGATCTTAAAACCCTTATTCAACCTTTCCCCAACAATTACTTAACGGAATTACCGAACGACCCTTTTGAGTTAAAGCATACTGTGACCTTATCCTCAACAGGAGAGGGCGGGTGGCTATATTCATTGATGGAGAATCCTGCTAATCAGGACTGGGTAGCTGTTGTAAAAGAGGCAATAAAGCCAAATATACCATACGTTAAAGAGATTCCATTTTCTCCAATAACTATTACTATAAATAAGGGCAACCATACCTTGCTGGTAATTTCCGGTGATCGAATAATAAGGAAATATTCTGTAGCACTTGGAAAAGAGGATTCAACTCCCGAGGGTGATTTTTTTATCTCTAAAAAAATCATGAATCCCGATAAATTTGTACCCCTTGACCAAAATGTATATGGGACAAGGGCCATGGAATTGTCAAATATCAATTTTGCTATTCATGGAACTAACCTGCCTTCGAGCATTGGGCAAGAAGTTTCTCAGGGCTGTATACGGCTAAATAACTCGGAAATGGAAGATTTATATGCCATAACCCCCTTGTATACTCCTGTTAAGATAGGAAAAAGTACTACACCTATCCAGGGCTTACCTCTACTTGATTCACCCAATATTTACCTGTATAATCGTACTGATAACAAAAAAGAAGAAGACAATCTTAGCGTATATCATTGGGCACACTAATTTAAGGCCAATGGTTATGCACAAGCACTAAACGCGAAAATTGATCCGGGCGATAGAGAGGCCAATGAATAGTTCCTGCCAGACTAGCAAATAATATCTTCATAAGGGTGCGTAATGGTCGAGCCGAACATATATGCCAATTTAGGTGTATATGGGTCGAGCAAGATCTTTGGGATGTTGAGTTTTTCATACTCAATCATAGATCGTGAGATATATGCATGTGTAAGAAATCTGGTTATAGGTAGCCGAGAGTTTATCTGTAGTCAGGTAGATATCCTTTAAGGTTGAACGAACCATCAATATGGTAGTGAACTGCTTTGTTATGGTCTTGAGATCATAGTTAGGTAACATGCTATGTGTATTGGTGCTAAGGTAGATCATTACGTGCTCTTACATTTTAAAATTATATGAGGCGACCTGCTTCAGGGGCAAGGTCGCCTTCTTGTTTATATTATCTAACGATTAGGCATGCCTATTTTTCTGCTTTAAGTTATACTGTTTATCAATCAGATTGAGCACCGTTTTGGTACGGCGCTCCGCCCAGCGCAGCTCTGTGGCAACAACCGATACTTCCATTAAGGCTCGTAAATAAAAAACTCCACTCACCTGCCGGTTCCATTCGTCAATAGCCTTATCAAATGATTCCCAGTAGGAAATGTCATCTGTATAGAATCCACTACGTTTCTTTTCAGTAAGGCTAAGGCGGAGAGCGTGAATCAGTTCAGTCAGTTTTCCGTGTCCAACCGACAAGACATCCATGATTCCTTGGAATTGTTCAGTGATTTCTTGGAGTTCAGCCTCGGAGTACGTCGTTTGTCTGCGTTCGACCCGTTGAGCCGTCATCTGAGTGATGCTTTGACCACGTTCAATAAAGCCTCGACAAATCTCCATGAGCCTCTCGATTATGGGAGGATTGTCTTCAATGGTTATCTCTTCACGAGCATGCTCGTATAGAATCGTTAGATCATCAAGTTGGATGATGAGTTCTTGGGGGTCAGATTTTTGGTAGGAGGTTAAGGATCCGGCTTGGATGAAGGTGTGAAGACTTTCTAAGAAAAACGCAGATGAGTTGAAGAGAAGTGATCGAAGGGCATCGAGGAGTTTGGTTTTATATCTGGGTGGAGCTAAAACCCGATTGATTAGCAAGGCTACCCCAAGTCCTACAAAGATACTAAGAGACCGGGAGAGGGCATGGATGAGGAAGGATTCCGGAGGAGAGTCAAGGATGAAAATGATTGAAACTATTCCTAAGACAATGCCGCCGGACCAACCGATCCAGTTACAGATAAGAATAAGGACAATGACAATAGCTCCGATGGATATTGGATTAGCGCCAATGAGAATGCCAATGAATAATGCCAAGGTTGCGGATAGCAGATGTACACCAATTTGTTGCCAGGCGTTATTCAGAGATTGACTGACAGAAGGTTGCATATTTACAACTGCAGTGATCGCAGCAAAGGAAGCAGGTTCGATGTGAAAAAGGTTACATATAAAGAGTGTGGTTGTTACAGCTATTCCTGTTTTGATGGTGCGTGCCCCAATAAACACTAAAATTCCTACTTTCAGACTTTCTTATACTAGGCAGAAATTTACTTTCTGAACTTAAAAGTGTCACTAAGAGTTTATCATAAAGTATGTTTTAATGTAATCCAAGCTATTCTTTGAACGGGACAAATCTGTAAAATAATATTATAATTTGACAAATATATGTATCAGACTTATAAAATAAAGGAATTACCCTAAAGATTGCCGAATAGCAGAATGTTATTCATGATAGAGTGGTCCCATTAGTCAATTGGTGGAAGGGAGAAAATAAAAGTCTATGCGTATCGTGATTGTAGGAGCTGGAAAAGTAGGATTTAGTTTGGCCCAGCGCTTATCCGAAGAGGGACATGAAATTACCGTGATTGAGCAGGATGAGGAGCGACGTCTCATCGTTCAAAATAGCTTGGATGTAATGACGATCAGCGGTAACGGTGCTAGTCCGCAATTTTTGGCAGATTTTGATTTGGTAAATGCTGATTTAATGGTTGCAGTGACGGATCGGGATGAAGTTAATATGATTGCCTGCATGGCCGCCAGACAAGCAGGAATACCTCGAACCATTGCTCGTGTAAGAAATCAGGAATATGCAGGGAAAAATCAGCTGGAATTTAATAAAGCCTTAGGCATTGATCTAACCATTAATCCGGAAATGGTAACAGCCATTGAAATTAGTCGTATTCTTCTCACACCAGCTGCTTTGGATGTTGAAGATTTCGGGGACGGGAAAGTGCGTTTATTGGAAGTTCGGATCAGAGCGCAGTCTCCCTTCGTCAATATTCAGCTTAAGAGATTAACATTGCCAGACCGAATACTTGTGGTAGGGATCCTGCGTCAGAACCGAATGATCATACCTAATGGTACGGATTGTTTACTACCTGAGGACAGTGTCTTCTTTGTCGGAGCACAGGAATCGATTGAAGAATTCAGCGAACAATTCGCTGAAAGGAAAACCAAGATTCAACGGGTGATGATCATTGGTGCAGGTCGCATCGGGAGACATCTGGCCAAGATTCTTGATGATGTTGGAATGTCAATTAAAGTTATCGAGAAAAGTCGAGAGCGTTGCAACGAATTGGCCAAGAGTATTGACAAAGGACTCGTGCTTTGTGGGGATGGTACAGATATTGACCTCCTAATCGAAGAGGGAGTTGGAGAAACGGATGCGGTAGTTTGTTTAACAAGTGACGATAAGTTGAATTTGTTGCTGGCCCTTTTAGCTAAGGATCTAGGAACTCAAAAGACGATTGTCCGAGTGGGTCGTGCCGAATATATGTCTCTCATGGGTAAGGTGGGAGTCGATGTTATACTTTCGCCGAGACTCTTAACTGCGGGAGTTATTCTGCGTCAAGTTCGCGCTGGTGAGGTTGTAGCAGTATCGCTGCTGGAAGGCGCTAAAGCAGAGGCGATGGAAATCGTGGTCTCTGCCAAGTCTTCGATTATCGGTCGTAAACTAAAAGATGCTAGGATTCCTAGCAATATGTTGATCGGTGCTTTATTGCGTGGAGATGAGTTAATTATTCCTAATGGATATACTATTCTCCAACCAGGCGACCGCGTCGTAATCTTTACTTTGCCAAGTTCCATTAAAAAAATTAGTAAAATCTTTTAAGGTAGGGCTCTGTAATGAACTATTCATTAGTCGAAGATATCCTTGGCCGTCTTATGCTTGCTTATGCAACTTTCATGGGCGCTCCATTATTAGTTTCATTGATCTGGAAGGAAGGAAGCGTGCCTGCGTTTCTCCTCTCCATCATCGTAACCCTGGTTTTAGGGATCAGCCTAGTGGCACATGGTAAGAAAGACGGACGAATGGGTTTAAGGGAAGGATTTGTCATTGTAGCCGGTGCTTGGATACTGACGGGCATAACAGGAGCTTTACCTTATGTTTTGAGTGGAGCTGTGCCTACCTATCTTGACGGCTTGTTTGAAACTGTTTCTGGTTTAACCACAACAGGGGCGAGTGTTATTGACAATGTTGAAATCCTCTCTAAGAGCATTCTCCTTTGGCGCAGTATGACCCAGTGGCTTGGGGGTATGGGGATTATAGTGTTGTTTATTGTCTTTCTGCCAAACATGACAGGCGCAGTTCATCTATTTAATGCAGAAGTTCCCGGGCCAATTTCCGAACGTGTTCTTCCCAGAATCCGCGATAATGCTCTAAAACTCTGGCAAATATACTTTGGTTTTACAGTTTTGCAAATCATTCTCCTAATACTTGTGGGTATGACTTGGTTTGATGCTATCAATCATTCCTTTACAACGATGGCGACTGGAGGCTTTTCTACGAAAGGTGCCAGTATTATGTACTATGATAATTTGGGGATTGAACTGATAGTCGTTATTTTTATGATTATTGCTGGAGGAAACTTTGGCCTTTATTACCTGGCTTGGCGCTCAGGGGTAAAAAAGATTCTTAAAGATGTGGAGTTTCAATTCTATCTGCTAATTATTGCAGTCTCAACGCTTACAATTACCTTGAGCTTGTGGTGGACGATGGGTACTGGGGTTGGCAATTCACTGCGGCAGGCGCTCTTTCAGGTTGCTTCGATTATGACCACAACGGGGTACGCTTCTGCTGACTTTAATCAGTGGCCTTCTGTAAGCAAGTTCATCCTATTATGCCTGATGTTTATCGGTGGAAGTGCAGGATCTACTGCTGGTGGAATAAAAGTTTCTCGAATTATCCTACTGTTTAAACTAGGTTGGGCTGAGTTGAAAAGGGCAATCCACCCAAAAGCAGTTATTAACGTACGCTTTGCGAAAAGGTCAGTTGATCCTCTTGTTTTAAATACCGTGGCTGTTTTCTTCTTTCTCTTTCTCAGTATTTTTGCCTTTGCAACTCTTCTTATTACTGCTACTGGCTTAGAACCATTTGATGCAATGAGTGCGGTGGTTACCACCTTGGGGAATGTAGGTCCAGGATTTGGGGTGGTTGGTCCGATGACCACGTTTTCTTCCATTAACGCCTTTGGAGAAAGCGTTCTTATTCTTTGCATGTTGCTTGGTCGATTGGAGCTCTTTACCTTGCTGGTACTCATTCAGCCAGAGTTCTGGCGTAGCCGCAAAGGGTGGTAGGGTGTGTTCCACTTATTAAGGTGTTAGAGTTTAGTGGGAGGAGGAAGAGAAGAATGATCGTGATCCGTAAAGCCGAAGAGTGATTTTGAACAAATATGGACTATTTTGCAAGAAATTTTTAAAAAGGGAGAGACTTATGCGTTACAAATCAAGTAGCAGTTGAATTATGGAAAAAATGTGGGTTCGAGATTGTTGGTACACTTCCCAAAGCATTTAATCACAAGGAGAAAGGACTAGTAGATGCGTTTGTGATGCATCAGTGGTTGAGTCAGTGATAAGGGGATGAGGATATTGGATTCTCTTTCAGTAATAAAGCCTTTGCTTGGATTAACCAAGTAAAGGCTAATAATTTTAGATGCTTAAGATCATCTTGCCAGTTTCACTGGTTTGTTGAGTCTTTACTATGCCCCACATTCTGATGACACGTAAGACACGAAGTTTTATTCTTTAAAATTTCGGCATGCGGAAACCTGGGCGCAAGAGCTCCGGAAGTTAGGAGAAGATTCTTGGCTTTGGGATACTCGCCACTGGTATGGCAAGAAATACAAGCTTCAGGATTTAACTTTGCCTCTAACTTGTTAGGAACTTGGTTCGTAACATGCAAATATACTTCCTTTAATCCGCCAACTTTACGCTTAACATAACCAATTGTGCCAGGATCGGCGTGACATCTTAAGCAAGTAACATCTTTATGTTTCCCCTGAGACCATGAGGTTACAGAAGGACTAATTTGATGACAACTTGCGCAAAAATTTGGTTGGGAGGTGTAGTGCATTCCTGCATAGGCTATTATCCCTAGCAGTACCACTGCCAAAGTTGAATAAATAACGACTTTTCTTATCTTTCTACTGGGCACGTCATGTTGTTCTTCACGGAATTTTTCAGCATCGTTAGAAGATGACAAAGCACTCAGCTCCTTATTCCCGTAATAATTTCTTAAATCTACACCAAATAAGTAGTTAACGAACTTATAGTTCCCTCATTCTTCGCAATATATAATCAAGATGGAAAATAATAAGAAGGAATTTAATTTTGCGAAGCTTAGAAGGATAAGATAGTCCTCTGTTGAATTCTGCTGAGTAGGGTATTTTTTGAAATAACAAAACAATTTATGCTAGAGATTTAAAGGAGGTAGCAAATAAATGCCACGAAACTCTTACAACGCTGACGGAGCAGTAGCGATTGGCCTCTATTCCCAATGCTGTCGAATCGGGTGATACGATATACCTTTCCGGACAAACCCCTATCGATTCCACGACCGGAAAACTGGTCACCGGGGATATAATCGCCCAAACTGAACAATGTTTTGAGAATTTATTCAATGTCCTGTCTGCAGCGGGGTTAACACCGGATAATGTGATAAAAGTTAATGTCTTTTTAACAGATATGAGTAATTTTAAGGCCATGAATTCAGTCTATGCAAAGCAATTTTTGTCCCCTTATCCCGCCCGTACCACAATTGGGGTAGCATCGTTGCCGCTAGTCGGCCCAAGTGGAAATTGAAATGATCGCTAAAAGAGGAGCCTCATAAGAGAAAGGAATATGACAGCATGGTTGAGCGACACGCCATCAAATATTTAGCACCAGGATGGTTTGCAGTGATCATGGGCACAGGAGGTCTTGCCAATATCTTAAATCAATGGCAAAAAGTCTTTCCTGCAGCACATCTTCTGAGTTTACTGTTTGCTACTTTGGCGGGTGCCCTTTATTTTCTGGTTCTTGGCCCTTGGATTATTCGCTGGATAGCGTTTTTTGAGTATGCACGTAGGGACCTCCACCATCCAGTGACTAGTAATTTTTTTGTGACAATGCCCGTGGCTACCATTATCCTCGGAACGAATATCTATACTATTTGGAGTGACTATTTGGGAGGTCTGCTCACCTTTCAGCTGACAACCTTTGCTTGGGTGATCGGAATTGTGGGGGTAACCTTTTTTTCGTTCTACACAACCTTCAGGATTATACAGGTAGAAGTGGCACCCCAGCCAGAAACTACAAATTTCTCTTGGATAATGGCCCCGATTGCTAATATGGCCACCTTGTTGTTAGGAAATCTTGTTTTAAATATGAGTTTTAACTTTGAGCCGACCTGGAGCATGTCTATTTTAATTGTGAACATTGTGATGTTTGGTATAGGCTTCTTTTTATTTCTATTTATCAGTGCAATAATTTTTGTTCGCTTAGCGCAATATCCTCTACCCCCAGCCGAATTGACCCCTTCTTTTGGAATCCTGTTGAGTGCAGTGGGGCTGGCTGTTATTGCTATTATCGATACTGCAAAAAGTGCACAAAACCTCGGAGTGGTGGACTACGTAGACCTGGCTTATCTAGGGGCAGCGATCATATGGGGTTTTGGTGTTTGGGTTATCGGAATCATAGGGATGATTTCTTTTTATCATTACCGAAGAGGAGGAATTCCATTTAGTTTAGGCTGGTGGGCATTTATCTTTCCCTTGGCCGCCTATACCATCGCGAGCCAAAAAGTTGCGACAATTTTCTCGACGCCATTAACCTATTGGTTCAGTGCAATTTTAACCTTACTTCTTATGTTTCTTTGGCTCTACGTATTTATTAATACAGTAAAAGGGGTATTAAGTGGTAAACTTTTCATAGGAAGTCCGATTTTTTGAACAAACAAAAAAAATAGCCAATTAGCGATTTAAATAAAAATACGATATGATTGTTACTATTAAAGCAGATCTCGAAAGGCGTGAATTATAATGGCAGTTAAGGCGCAGCGAATTTATGTCGAAGAGTGGAATCCATCAGAGGAACAAATCAATCGGATTTTCCCGATTGAAGACTTGAAATCAGAAATAGGCCGGGACCCAGGTATCAAGGTGTTTCGTGACGATGAAATAAGATTAGAATATCCCAGTCAATATAATATTTCTGTACAAGCAAGAGCACATAATTTATCACTTGTGCAATTATTACAAGAGTACTATACCACTCATCGTGATAGTCCCGAGTTAGCAGGTTTGTTAGGGATCCAAATACCACAGATCATGTGGGTCGACACCTTAGGATATGAAGAAAAGATTATCAGTCTGCATGTTTCTAAGCTGAACAAACAGGAGCTGTTCATCAATGATATCGTCTTAGTCAAAAATGAGGACTTTGATCTATTAAGTGACACTGTGATGGATACTGTTCTGAATAATTTGCGAGGATTTGCCAAGGAACAAGGGGCAAAGTACTTATCAGGGTATGCTGCTAATTACACGACTTTGAATCTCTTGAAAAGTAAGGGCTTTAAGGACGATATGCGAGAACATATGGGAAACGATTATTTATTTAGAATAGCCGCTATCAGTGGTGAACAGTGGCCCTTCTATGATGAATTGATCTAAGTAAGCATTCTTTACTTTCCGGCATTGGAGGAAAAGTTATGACAAATAAGATAACAATCTTTTCAGATTTTTTATGACCCTTTTGCATGATTGGGAAAGTCCCACTTGACCAGTTGGCCAAGGACAAAGCTATCTTGATTGAATGGAAATCCTTTGAGTTAAGGCCGGAGGGTCTGGAAATTCCTGAGAAGTCACCGAACTATCTGGCCCAAGCGAAATTAGGTGTGGAAGCGTTAGGCCGAAAGTATGGTCTGCAAATGACCTTCAATGAGAAAAGCAAACACTCTAGAATGGCCTTAGAAGGGGCTAAATTTGCGGAAGACCATGGGTGTGGCAATGAGTATCATGATGCAGTTTTTGCCGCTCAATTTCAAGAGCAAAAAAACATCAACGATCAGAATGTTCTGACTGAGATAGCGGTAAAGATCGGGCTAGATCAAGAAGAATTCAGGAAGGCACTCGTCTCTAAACAATATGAAAAGTCAGTTTTACAGGATATTTCCGAAGCACATGAATTAGGTATCCAAGGTGTTCCGTATTATATTGTGAACGGTCGCACAGCCTATGGGGTTCAGAGCTATGAGGCTTTAGAGAAACTCCTGGTGAGTGACGGTCTATCGCTGAAATAGACTCCCTAGAAAAGAGTAAAAAAGGAGTATGGGCAGAGGAGAGTTTGAGAGATGGAATTGACGGATGAACAGAAAAAATCTCTTTTAGGTCAGGGATATATTGCGTCTGAAGATGGGGTGTATTTTGCCTGTAGGGTTTTAGTCCCTGCAGGTAAAATGACTGCCCAAGCAGCGCGCAAGATTTCCGAAGTAAGTGAGAAATATGGCAGAGGTCACTTTAGTTTAACCCAAAGGCTTAACGTTGAAATTCCTTGGATACAGTATCGAGATTTGGATAATATTACAAGGGAACTCAATGAAGTAGGCCTAGCTATTGGAGGCACAGGTTTAAGGGTTAGACCAGTACTTACCTGTAAAGGGACAGTTTGTAAAAGAGGATTACTGGACACTGATGCACTAGCTCAAATGATCGATGAACGCTTCTATAATGGGTATTACAAAGTAATGCTACCTAATAAATTAAGAATTATTGTTAGTGGGTGTAGTAATAGCTGTTCAAAGCCTCAAATTGGATGCATTGGCTTGCAAGGCAGAAACCCAAATCAACTGGCGATTAGCTTGGGGGGAATGTTTGGCAAAGATCACGTTATGGGAAGAGAGTTACCAGGGCTTTATTCGAGCAATGATGCCCTTGCTATGATCGATAAAGCGATTGCATATTATCGAGACAACGGTCTTAAAGGGGAACGATTTGCCATGATGATCGAGCGAATTGGCTTTGAAGTCCTAGTGAACTTTCTATGTGGAAAACCCTGAGATTTGTGGCGTGGACAGGTCCCGTTGACGTGCTTATGCACTCTCTTTACAATAGGGCTTTAGCAGTGAAGTCATGAGGGGAGTATGATATATGTACTTTAATAAGCATGTTCTTGTGATAACCGCCGTCTCTGCTGAGAGGGATGCAGTGTTACGTGGTCTAAAAGGGGATACAAGATTTGTGGTCTTGGCAGCAGGTGTCGGTTCGGTCATTGCAGCAGTTAACACAGTCAAAGCGTTAGCTAGTGCAGAGTACGGTTTGGTTATTTGTGCAGGAATTGGGGGAGGCTTCTCTGGTAAAGCTGAGGTGGGTTCACTCGTGGTGGCGACTGAGATCATCGCAGCCGACTTGGGGGCTGAAACTTCAGAGGGATTTTGTAGTTTAGATGAGTTGGGATTCGGTTTCACACGTGTTCAAATTGAGGCTAACCTAGTAAACCGCCTTACCCGAGCTCTGCACGAAGCAAGATTATCCGTTAGTACAGGCCCGGTACTCACGGTATCAACCGTCACCGGTACTGCAGCGAGTAGCGCAGAACTGGCGGCTAGAGTGCCGGGAGCCGCTGCTGAAGCAATGGAGGGGTATGGTGTCGGACTGGCGGCCCAGGATCTAGGGTTGCCGGTTCTGGAGATTCGCGCGATCTCAAACATGGTAGGTCCGCGTGATCGCTCCGCTTGGCGAATTAAAGAGGCACTAGATGTGCTGGAAGCTGCGAGCGCAGTCTTGACGGAGGTACTAGTATGAAAATTGCATTCTCTCCTTGTCCCAATGACACGTTTGTTTTTCACGCCTGGGTACACGGACTAATACCTGGTGCACCTCAGCTTGATGTAACTTACGCGGATATCGACATCACGAATACTTTGGCAGCCGGTTCCGATGGACCAGATGTTGTTAAGATCTCCTATGCAGCATTACCGTGGGTCTTGTCCGAGTATGCACTTTTGCCCTGTGGAGGTGCCTTGGGTAAGGGCTGTGGACCGCTGGTGCTTACTTCAGACAAAATAGGTAGTAACAATGATCCGGCAAGGTTACGGAACACACGAGTGGCGGTTCCGAGTGAACGATCTACCGCATACTTACTTTTTCGGTTATGGGCAGCTCAACATGTGCCAGGGGGAGTGGGCGAAATAGTAATTTTGCCGTTTCACGAGATTATGCCGGCGGTACGTGACGGTTTGGTTGATGCTGGGCTTGTGATTCACGAGGCACGCTTTACCTATCCTTCATTTGGGCTAACCCTCTTAGCGGACTTAGGAAATTGGTGGGAGAAAGATACTAATCTACCAATTCCACTGGGCGCGATCATTGCTCGACGGTCGCTAGACCTATCGGCAATCTCTGGCTGGATTCAGGCATCGGTCAAGTATGCCTGGGCTAACCCAGATGAATCGAAAGAGTACATTCTCCGGCATAGCCAAGAGTTGTCCACTGAAGTGACAAAAGCACACATAAAACTTTACGTCAATGAATTCACCGAGAATATAGGTGAGACAGGGTATAACGCGGTATCAACCTTGTTAAACAGGGCTTCGCAAGAAGGGCTAGTGCCTAAAGTAAATTTGAAAGCACTATATTTGTAGATTAAACCGAAGAAACAGAAATTGCCATCTTGAAAAAGATGGCAATTTTCAAGTTACTTAAAAAGAAAAAAAGGAAGAGTACGATGACGAAAATCGAGAGAATACTGGCTGCTACACGCTTTGAGTGGGTGGATCGAATACCTAAAGGGGAGTTTTATCTTGAAGATGGATTTGTAAGCAAGTTATTAGGGCATAAGGAAAAGGTGAGGTTTGAAGACAGGGTGAAGGCTTGTGAAGTCTGTGGGCTAGATGCGTTAGCTTTTTCACCTTCCTCCTCGCAACCTGACAAAGCACTGGTTTGGGAAGATCTTAAACGATGGAGAAAAGAGACTGATTTTTTTATTTTTGCTATTATCGACGGTCCCTTTCAGGGTACTGCTAAGCTCTTCTCTTCCTTTACGGATTATCTGCTGGCAATTGCTCGTCACGACCCGGTAATTCCTGAGCTCGTGACTAAGGCAATTGCTGAGAATATTGCCCTGGGCTTAAATGCCCTAGTTTCTGGGGCAAATGGAATCATTATAGCGGACGATATAGCCTATCAGGGTGGTACGTTTATTTCCCCTACTGCTCTCCGCCAAGACTTTTTTCCTGGCCTTAAGGACCAGGTTGATGTGTTACGGGCTCAAAACGCTCCAGTTTTCTTCCATGCCGATGGGAATTTGCTCCCGGTCTTAAGCGATCTTGTTACTTCGGGTATTGACGGTATGCATTCCCTGGATTTTTCTTCCCTTGCCAATATAGCCAAGGCCAAAGTAATCACTGAAAAGAGCCTTTGTTTAATGGGCGGCTATGATCTAGGGTGGTTTGGCGAAGAAAAGCGGCAGGAAAGAGCGCAGGAATTATTAGCAGTGACTTCCAAGGGTGGAGGATATATCTTTGGCACTAGTGCAGGAATAATCGGGAGTGATCTCTCGGTAAAAGAGGTTTTGGATGTCTATCAATATGTACAGAGCTATGAGCTAAAAGAACTATAAAGAGAACGGGCAGAGAAGCCTAGACAAATTAACAATACTTCGTTAGAATAGAACATGTAGAATTGCCTGTGAGTTGTTTCACAGGCATGTAGTAAGGAAAAATGGGTAGCGTGGGTTTTTTTGAAGAAGTATGACCCACTAAAGTAGGAGTCTGACGATTGAATGAAGGATGGTAGAATATGAAACATTTAGCGGCTGTGCTAATGTAGCTATCCTTTTGTGGTAGCTATTTTTATTTTTTTAATGGTTATAGAGATATACCCCAATTTTCTGAAGAGAAAGGTTGGTTTAGCGTGATCTGGAATATTGAGCAAGAATGTATGAGCCGTAGCCGTTTAGAAGAAATACAACTAGAGCGTCTAAAGTGGACAGTCAATAGAGTGTACAACAAGGTACCTCATTATAGGGGTAAATTTGAGAAATTAGGGATTACCCCTGAGAAGATCAAATCTTTAGCTGACCTCAAGCAGTTACCATTTACGACTAAAGAAGATTTAAGGAGCAACTATCCTTTTGGTCTATTTGCTGCCCCTCAGAGAGAAATAGTGCGGGTGCATGCTTCATCAGGTACCACCGGTCGTCCCGTGGTTGTTGGCTATACGGCAAATGATCTCAATACCTGGACTGATCTTACTGCCCGGATGGTAACATTGGCTGGAGTGACCTCTGAAGATGTTGCTCAGATTGCCTTTAACTATGGTTTGTTCACTGGAGGATTTGGCCTCCATTATGGATTGGAAAGAGCCGGTGCCCTCGTGGTCCCCGTTTCAGGAGGGAATACCGAACGACAACTCATGTTAATGCAGGATTTTGGCACAACTGTGCTGATTTCAACGCCTAGCTATTCCTTGTATATAGCAGAAGTTGCGGAGAAGATGGGTATAGATATTTCCTCTTTGAAATTGAAGATCGGGCTGTTCGGTGGTGAACCTTGGACAGAGGAAATGCGTAGGGAGATCGAGTCAAGGCTTCACATTCTTGCCACGGATAATTACGGCCTAAGTGAAGTCATGGGGCCGGGCGTAGCCGGAGAATGCACCTACAAATGTGGTCATCACATTGCAGAGGACCATTTCATCATTGAGACGATTGATCCTGATACCGGTGAAGTGCTCGAACCAGGGCAAGAAGGGGAGTTAGTCTTTACTTCTTTGACCAAAGAAGCCTTTCCAGTAATTCGGTTTAGGACCAAGGATATTTCTTGTATTAACCAGGAACCCTGTCAATGTGGTCGGACTACTGCTCGAATGAGAAAAGTTGTCGGTCGCACGGATGACATGCTTATCATTCGTGGGGTCAATGTTTTTCCCTCTCAAATTGAAAGCGTCCTGATGACCATAGAAGGGATCAGTCCTTATTATGTGATCAATGTCCATAGGCGCAACTTCCTCGACGAATTGGAAGTCTTGGTGGAACTAAACCGCGAAGACCTACTCGAGCCTTATTCTAAACTGGAAGACTTCTCGGGATACATCCGTCAGAAGCTCCACAGTGTCCTTTCTATAAATGTGCGTTTGAAAATTGTCCAGCCAGGAACCTTGGAGCGAAGTGCTGGAAAAGCTAAACGGGTCTTTGATTATCGTGACCAACCAACGTAATGGTCAAGGGTCACTTGTATAAAAGTCCTTGTTCCTCAGGGGACAGGGCCTTTTTATGTACTAGTCAGAAAGTATAGCTTTTGGTTGTATACTTTCTTTCAATATCTTTTTCCAAGTAAACACTGTTCGATGACGCAAAAAAACTTTATACTACAGTTGGATGTAACTTTTTGGAGGCAATTGCAGAGCATGACGATAAAAGCTTACCACAGCCTAAGTGAGAGGGTTCTCAATGAGGTACTGAACCTAGAGAATGTTTGTCTTGATTATGATAATCTCAAAGGGAGTCTTTTTTTAGATCCTTCCTTAAACTTTGATCAGACTATTAATAGTTTTCACCTTTACTATAAAAAAGGTGAGTTGATAAGCATGATATCCATGTTCATCCCGACAAGGCAAGAGGCGGAGATTTCGGCTTATACTCTGCCTAAGTTTAGAGAAAATGGCTATTTCAAGGCGTTATTAGCGAATGCTGTGGAGGAATTAAGGAAATTTCAGATTCCGGACATCCTGTTTGTCTGTGAAAAACCCTCGATTTCGGGTAAAAAGGTCCTCGCAGCTCTCAATGCTGAGTATGAACATACTGAATATTTCATGAGATTCAATAAGTCGAGATATGCAGCAAGAGAGACGTATCGTTTGTTATGGCGAAAAGCAGAACTCAAGGACCTTGAAAAAACAATTACAACCAGCATGAGGATTTTCGATGATAGTTACGAAGATGCTAAGAGCTTGTTGGAAAAGTGTTTCGAATCGGAAACTCGCGAACAGCATCTAGTCTTCTTAAACGATGAGATCGTTGGGATTGGTTCAGCAAATATAGAAGGAGAAGACGTGTCGATATTTGGTCTGGGGCTGATCCCTGAATATCGGGGCCAGGGATACGGAAATGAGCTGCTCCACCTAATCATAGACGATTTATTGCAAAGAGGAAGAACAGATCTCACGATTGAGGTCAATAGTGAGAATGCAAATGCCTTAGGACTATACCAAAAAACAGGTTTTTATATCGAGGTTGCTTATGAGTATCACCGTAAAAAAGTTTGCGAAATAAGGTAACTCTTTGTCGAGAGGTTCCTTCCCATCGGAAAAATTTCGGAGCAAAATTTGTAACGCGATCACATATGTAGTGCTCAGATGATTGCAGGGAATCTCAAGAAAGAGAGTGAGGCATATTTTTGGGAGAGTGAAAGGGAACGTGGACTTATGTGTTTGATCATTTTTGCGTATGACTGCCACCCGCACTATCGCTTAATACTAGCAGCTAATAGGGATGAGTATTTTCATCGACCGACAGAGCCTGCTCAATTCTGGCAGTCTAACCCTCGTGTCTTAGCAGGTAGAGATTTAGAGATGCTGGGAACCTGGATGGGAATAACGCGTTCAGGCCGTTTTGCAGCACTGACAAACTTTCGAGATCCCTTAGCACAGATTACGAATGCGAAATCTAGAGGAACGTTAGTCAGTGGTTTCTTATGCATGAATGAATACCCAATCAGATACCTACAAGAAGTCGAACTTAGCCGAGATCTCTATAATCCGTTTAATCTCTTAGTGGGCGATTTATCGAATCTAATGTATTATTGTCATCAAACCTCGGAAGTTAAGGTACTCAAGCCTAAGATATATGGTCTTAGTAATCATCGTCTTGATACTCCTTGGCCTAAAGTCCAAAAAAGCAAACAAGCTTTAGCAAATTACATAGACAATAAAACCTTGATCGAATCTCAAGCACTCTTTGAAATCTTAGCAGATGATAAAATGGCTCAGGATCGCGAATTGCCGGATACTGGAATTAGTTATGAGTTCGAGAAACTGCTATCCTCAATCTTTATTCAAGGAACTGATTATGGAACTAGGTCTTCGACGGTTCTATTCATTGATCGCGACGATCGTGTGACCTTTAAAGAGAGAAGTTTTAATCAAAGTCCAAAAAACTTTGTTGAAGTTTGTTATGAGTTTGACTTACAAAAGTAAAACCAACTGAACTCCTTCGTATAGCCTTCATAACTTCAGATAGCTATTTCCTAAATAGCGGCAGTATGGAAATACGAAGGTCAAAGAACAAATAATTATAAAGAAGGTACTGCGATGTCAAACAAGAATCAGAAGCCTGTGATCCTAGCGGAGCAGGTTCAATCTTCTCTTGCTAATCTGGAGCCACTCTCTAGGAAAGTATTCTTGTCTCTTAAACCACCTAGCCCACAAGATAACCGAGCGGATGTCGACCAAGTGCGCCATACGCTGGAGCGAAGCTACGGCTTGGTCAGTGTGCCTCTAGCACTTATGCCAAGGATACCGGGCATATGCCGGAGCGCCAATTGGCAGATCACAGCCACCTTGGGAGATACTGGACAAGGTTGGACCTTAATTGATATAGAGCCTGGAGATACTACCCAAGAGCACTTCGGGCTGGCTATAGACATTGGAACGACAACTGTGGTTGTGTACTTAATTAATCTCTGTGATGGCACAGTTCTTAGGCATGCCGCAGACTATAATGACCAAATTGTTATGGGTGAGGATATTTTGACCCGCATTCGTCATGCCGCAGAACTTGACGGTTTAGCAAGGCTACAGAAAGCGGTTTTGGATACCTTAAATCGATTGATCAAGCGTCTTTACCCGCTTACTAGCAAAACAAGTAAAATTACCGCTGCAGCTATCGGGGCCAATACGACTATGATTCATCTCTTGCTAGGTCTGGACCCAGCTTCTATTTGCCGCGCTCCCTATACTCCAGTCGTTAACAGTCCAGGAATAATTTCGGCCAGAGAAATAGGACTTGAGATTCACCCCTCAGCCCCAGTCTATTGCCTGCCTAGTATCGGAAGTTATCTTGGTGGAGACGTCATAGGGGGAATATTAGTCAGTGGTATGCATCAACAGTCGGACATTTCCCTGTTTGTGGACATTGGCACGAATGGGGAGATCGTACTAGGGAATGAAGAGTGGCTTGTCGCTTGTGCCGGAGCAGCTGGGCCCGCTCTAGAAGGTGGGGTTACAACCTATGGAATGCGAGCAGAACCAGGAGCGGTAGATCATGTTTCCATAGATCCGAAGACTGGCTGGGTGGACTATTCGACCGTCGGCAAACTCCCTGCCCGAGGTATCTGTGGCTCGGGTTTGGTGGACACACTTGCCGAACTTTTCCTTAACGGCTTCATTAATCGATCTGCTCGTTTTCAGAACGGTCAGCAGGAATTTGTCGTCGTCCCTGCCCATAAAACTGCCTCAGGGGAGGACATTGTTATCTCCCAAGTCGATATTAACAATTTCATGGCTACGAAAGGGGCGGTCAACGCGGCTACGGATCTATTAATGGAAAATGTCGGCTGTGCTTGGCAAGAAATTAGCCATTTCTATGCAGCTGGAGCGTTTGGGCAGTATTTGCCCATCGAGTCAGCCGTTACCATCGGTCTCTACCCGGACCTTCCGCGTTCAGCGATCGTACGCCTAGGCAATAGTTCAGGTGAAGCAGCTCGCCAAGTGCTCCTATCTCGTACCAAGCGACTGGAAGCAGAAGGGATCGCAGGGAAGGTGACTTATTTCGAGCTGAATGCTAATTCCACATTCATGGACAAGTTCAGTGGCAGTAAATTTCTTCCTCATACCGACTTAGATCGTTATCCTAGTGTCAAAAGACGTTTGCAAACTCGAACCTAACCCTAGTAAATCCTCTTGCTTATCAAATCATAGGATCTCACTTACTATGGCAGACCAGTTTTTGCCTTTATAGGCATTATAGCCACGAGTATGAGCATAGCCGTAAATTTTAGCACCCGATGTATCCTTTTCAAATAGATATCCGTAGGTTTCTCCACTTATCGCAAGTTGGGCAGCCTTAAGATGCTTTAAATTCTCTGACAGAATACCCTTGCGGTTTCGGCAGGCAATCACCTAGCCAGAGTTGTTAATAATAAATATGTCCCCGTTCTTCCCAATGCGAGCGGAATCGATAATGTCGTAGATATAGTCCCAGTTGAATCGTGTAGAAAAATACCCCAATACTTGGCCTTCATCACTAAGGATAGGGCAGGTATAAGCGACAGTATGTGACGTACCAACCGTCGAATAGTATAGATCACTTACCGATATAGCGTTTTCAGCCTTGGCAATTATAAACCAGTTTCTATCCGCCATATTCTGACCAATGAGTTCCTTGTGTACACCAGCAGCAACGATTGTGCCTTCAGTATCCAGTACATAAAGATCATGATAGACTTCATAAATGTCAACCAATTTCTTTAAGAGCGTATTAGCTATCGAGGCGCGATCAGAAGCGGTTGTACTAAAGCAGTTCTTTACTTTATCAAAACCAGCCCAAGCTTGAGCGTCACAATTACGTTCAAATAGGTTCCGATCGATCTTATCAATCGTGTCATAGGCCACATCGGCCATTCGTACTGCCATGACTTCGTTTGCTTTGCTTTGGATGTTTTCGATAATTTTTGTACTTTCTTTAGTTGAAGCTAAGCTAATCCTGCTCAGTGAACTCAAAGATGCGAATCAAGAAATGGGTCAGGTCATTGAATCCATCCGACAAATAGCCCAGCACACAAACCTTCTGTCACTAAATTCAGCGATTGAGGCGGCTAGAGCAGGTGAAGCGGGTCGCGGATAATGGATGTATCGATAACTAGATTTTCTTTTGAGATGACGATTCACCTCTAAATCAAAAATGACCTACCTGAAATTCAGGTAGGCCTCGTTGCCAATTCTTTAATCATT
The DNA here is from genome assembly GCF_054657535.1 of Desulfosporosinus burensis. Classification (NCBI taxonomy): domain Bacteria; kingdom Bacillati; phylum Bacillota; class Clostridia; order Eubacteriales; family Desulfitobacteriaceae; genus Desulfosporosinus; species Desulfosporosinus burensis. The sequence goes on along the minus strand of NZ_BAAHYN010000007.1, from coordinate 32,101 downwards.
ATATGATAGACGTAGGGAATTGCAAGTGATTTCTTTTTAACTGGACAAGTATTTTTGCACGATTAATTCTGGTATTCCGAATCCGGTACTTCAAACGATAAATTGCTAAAGGTTAGTACATCGTTGAATTCGATAAAGTTGTAGTGGTTTGTTTGAGCTTTTTCCATAAGGAGAGATATGGGGGTCGTTGTTAGGATTACATCCTTAGGCTGCAGTAATTGTTCTATTAGACCGAAATGCTGAGGGTTAAAGCGGATAGCAATGTGAACTTCATTTTCCCAAGCTACTTGGAGGACATAGGCATCCTGTAGTTCCGTTGCAAACCAATGATAGGTATATCCTGAAAGACCGGACTGGTTGACAGCCCTGACTTGTTCACTAAATTCTTTAACGTATAAAATCAGCACATCACGGCCATTTTCAAGTTTGCCACAGGCAGATTGTTCAGGTGAATAAGCTTGAGTAAACATCGAACTCCCCCAATTCATCAATTCCGAGACTCCCACTCTTATCCCTTAGAGTCACTTGCCACTTCTAGCTAGTCAATCATGTTGTAATTATAGACCATTTGCCAAATAGAATAAAGTAAACTATAAAGGAAAAAACATCACTAAGCTGAAATGCGGAAAGAAGGAAAATTAATGGATAACCCTTGTGGAATGACGAAGGCTAATGTCTATGAGAACTCTGAAGTGAACGGGGTCCCTGTTTATTATGGTGCCGGAGTTAACCCCGTTAATTCCCCGGCTCAGTTTTTCGTAGCTTGGGGCAAGGGGGTTCTTGCCGATGGGTTGATCCATACCTTTAACAGTCAATCTGATGACCAAGGGGCATTATGGTTTATTGATGAGGATGAGGCTGAGGCCCAATATATCAGGATACAAAAGCTCTTAGCAGGCAGAGCATAGACAAACATCTGCGCTCGCAAGCGCAGATGCCAATAATGCCTGATTAATTTACCACCTACGACGTCGACGTCCCCACCGTGGAAATGGAACAATGACTAGCCAACCGGGAAATCTACGCCAAAAACGTCTACGACGCCTGCGATTCCATCCGTCCATATAAGTCGCTCCTCTCAAGAGAATAATACTATTTCAAAGTAATTTGAACGACATAAGCGATAACAAATCCTTAATTCCATTATATGGAATTAAGGATTTGTCTGGTTCCTACATTATTCTGTTGGGGCTCATTTAATATTTAAGGGGCGCTTTTTTTTAGCCCTCCTGTCGTTGTGAGGCACAATCAGTTAATAAAAATGGGGAAGAAAATAATTCGGATATAGGTATTGACATAGCTGCTAAATAGCAGTAAATTAAATCGTGCTCTAATGTACGTATGCGAACAATTCTTATACAAACATAAAAGGGGGATTGTAATGAAAAGAATGGTGGTAATTTTATTAGTTATGGGTGTTGCACTTACAGGCTGTAATAATGTGAGTCAAAAGATTGAAGCTGATAACGTTGTTCAGGTTAGTAAACCTGTGTTTGTTATGGCAGGAATCATCGACGCTAACGAAAAAGCTCAGATTACAACTAAACTATCTGCAAAAGTTGCTGAAATCCCAGTTGAAGTAGGAGCAGAAGTGAAAAAAGGCGATACGATAATTGTTTTAGACACAAAAGATATTGAAGCTCAAGTAGCACAGGCTCAGGCAAGTGTGAATATTACTCAGGCTAACTTAATTAAAATGCAGGCTGGAGCGCGACCAGAGCAGATAGCTCAGGCACAGTCAGTCTTGGATAGTGCTAAAGTTAATTATACTAATTCCAAAAATAGTTTTGATCGAAACCAACAACTTTTATCTGCTGGAGTAATATCCCAAGTTCAATTTGAAACAAGTCAGACACAGTTAGCAGCGGCACAGGCACAGTACAATTCGGCCCAAGACCAGCTAAATTTATTAATCAAGGGAGAAACACAAGAATCTCTGAATGTCTTGCAAGCACAAGTCGCCCAATCCCAAGCTGCTTTAGAGCTTGCCAAAACTCAGTTAGTTAATGGAACGATTGTATCTCCGGTCTCTGGAATAGTTAGTGTAAAAAATATCAATGTTGGAGAATTAGCCTCTCCGGGGGCCATCCTACTTTCTGTTGTGAATGTTGACTCGTCGTATATTAAAGCTTCTTTACCTAACGGACTTATGGGAGATGTCAAAATTGGTCAGGAAGTTGTTTGTAAGGTAGCAGATATTCGAGATCAAGAATTTAAGGGGAGAATTTTAGTGATTGATCCTGTTATAGACTCCCGTAGTAGTAGTAGCATAGTAAGAATTATAATAGATAATCCTGATTCGGTATTAAAACCTGGGATGCTGGCTCAAATCGGCATTATTAAATAAGGGCAGGTGGCGAATATGGCTGATAAACGGAAAAAAATAATTTCTATAATACTCACTATCATGGTTGTTGCATTGGCAAGTATTGGAAGCTATTATTGGTATAAAAATTCTTATTTCGTTATAACAGAGGACGCTAGAATTGTGGGTGATCTAGTGAGCGTGAGCCCACAGATTTCTGGGAAGCTTTTGGAGCTTAGTGTTGAAGAGGGAGACAAGGTTATTAAGGATCAGATTCTTGGCCGCCAGGGAATGAGTAATCTTCAGGAGACCAATATAGATCAATCAGTTTTTAGGGCACCTATCGATGGAATGGTTATCAAGAAGCAAGGAACAGTCGGGGAGTTTATTTCTCCAGGCCAGACCGTAGCGATAATTATCGATCCGAATAAGCTTTATATCACCGCTAACATTGAAGAGACAAAGCTGGCTAAGATTAAACAGGGTCAGAAGGTTGATATTACCATTGATCAATTTTCAAATAAGTCGTTTTCCGGGAGTGTAAAGTATGTCGGACAAGCTTCAAATTCTACCTTTGCCCTGCTTCCGTCATCAACGAGCGGGACTTTCACCAAAGTAATTCAAAAGGTCCCTGTAAAAATAGAATTTGATAAAAGCGATACTACATTACTGCCTGGTACGAATGCTGTTGTCAAGATTCATATAAAGTGATGGGGTGGATGGAGCATGACAGGACATGATATTCAGGAAAGTGCAGGTGACAGTTTATATAAGTGGTCTGCCTTGTTTGTTGTTGTTATAGGTACGTTTATGGTAATGTTGGACAGTAGTATTGTGAATATCGCGATTCCTAAAATGATGAATGTTTTTGGTTCTGATTTGGAAGCGATAAAGTGGATATTAACAGGTTACACCCTTACTATGGGTGCTGTAGTACCTATAACAGGCTTCATCAGTGATACGTTTGGGATCAAAAAACTCTTTATTGGGGCATTGGGTTGTTTTACCGTAGGATCTTTTTTATGCGGTTTTGCCTGGAGTACCAATACTATGATTGCTTTTCGAGTAATACAAGCGCTAGGCGGCGGGGCAATCATGCCCGTAGGGATGTCGTACATTATGCAGATATTTCCCATTCATGAACGTGGTAAGGCCTTGGGCTTTTGGGGCATCGCGTCAATGTCCGCACCTGCTATCGGACCTTCATTGGGTGGATATATTATTCAGTATATGGATTGGCGCTTTATTTTCTATGTCAATGTCCCAGTCGGTGTCATAGGCGTTATAGTTGCAACTTTATTACTAAGGGAGACAACCCTGAAACCATACAAGGGGAATTTTGATTATATTGGCTTTATTTCCTCTATTACTGGTATTGTCAGCCTTTTATATGTTTTCGGTGAAGGTAATTCGATTGACTGGGGAAATGTGAAATTTCCACTCATCCTGGCCTTTGGGCTATTCAGTCTTCTCATATTCGTGGTGAATGAATTGACTCATCCAGACCCATTGCTTGAATTACGGGTGTTTAAAATTTATAATTTTACCCTAAGTCAATTTATAACAGGTGCAACGACTTTGGCTTTGATGAGTGGAATGTATGTATTACCTCTATTTTTGCAAAATATAAGAGGGTATACTGCAATGGAAACAGGTTTAATATTATTCCCTTCAGCTATTGCTTCAGGCATGATGATGCCCATAAGTGGCGCGCTTTTTGACAAGTTTGGGGCAAAGGTCGTAACGATTCCAGGGCTTATTGTCGTTGCCTTAGCTACCTATGAAATGTCCATGTTTAACATGAATACCTCTATGGCAACGATTACCTTGATTGCTACTATAAGGGGAATTGGACTTGGCTTTGCAATGATGCCAGTCAATACGGCCGCTATGAATGACGTACCTAGACATCTCTTTGGGAAGGCAACTGCCTTGTCAACGACCATTCGAAGTATCATGAGTGCCTTAGCCATCACATTTATGACGACCATGATCTCTACTAAATCCAGCGATAATTATGCTCGACTTACCGAGCAGATTACCTCTTTTAATCCAGCTTCAAACTCATTATTAAAGGGTTTGCAAGGAATTTATATGAAAAACGGGTTATCTCAAGGGGATGCCCAAGGAACAGCATTGACGACTGTGGGGAGAATGATTTATGCACAGGCCTATCTGGATGCCATGAATTATGTGATTGGCATAACAGTTTTCGCTGTAGTTATTGCTATCATATTGGTTATAATGATGAGGAATAGGAAAAAGACTAAGACTAAGACGATGGAACCCGATAAAAGTCTTGTGAAGGGGGAGGGGTCGAATGGTACAGAAGCCCGAACTGCAACAATCATGGAGTAACCCTTCTGAAAGAGTGGTATTTTTATTTAAATCTATTCACAAAGTATATAGGGATCAACTCTACAAAAAATCAAGGGAATATGGTTTTACTGGACCTCAGATCGGTTTAATTATAGCTCTGCATAAACACCCTTTTTCAAACTTGAATGAGATGAGTGACTTCTTAGGACTATCTAAAAGTACCGTTTCCGGAATTGTGGATCGCTTGGTGGGACAGGGCGTAGTTATTAGAGAAATTCCTGAAAATAATCGGAGAATTGTGCGACTCTCATTATCGCCGGAATGGCAAAAAAATAATGTCTTGCATGAGCTAATGAACAAATATATTACCAACATCCTCAAGAATGCCAGTGAAGAGGAAATGAAAAAAATTATTACCGGATTGGAAATACTATATGCGCTAATCAGCGCAGAAGAAACTTAATTTCGAACGTTCTTTCAATTGCGATAGTAAACGTTCGAAAAAAGTTGACCTCCGTCTAGATTTCTAGTAAAATGTAAGCAGACAAGTGAATATTAGTTCATATAGTAGCAGAGATAAGGTCTGCAAGTTTCTACCGGTCTGCCGTAAATTGTCCGACTATGAGCGAAAATGTACCTAGGGCAACGAGTCCAAGTAACACAGATGGTTATGACTTATCCAGGAAGTCAATATCTGTATTGGGATTATTCCGTTGAGTTAATTGCGATCGGCAAACCCAGGCTGACAGGTTTCTCTCACTTAATCTGAGTAGAATCTGTTCGCTTGGGTTTTCTTTTTGTACACTTAAATCCAGCCTATTCGTTTTAACTGCAATCACTAGTGATAATTCTAGAACATACGGCCTACCAATGAAGGGAGGACATCGAAAGTCGTCGATAATCTAGAGTAAGATAGGCTTAGTCTTGTGAATTCATTGATGCACACTGATAATGAGTGATCAATTAGTGGGATATTGGAAATGCTTAAAATAATGCAATAGTAAATGGAGGAAGAACACTAATGCGTAATAAAGAAATGTTACTAGTCCCAGGGCCAACACCAGTTATAGATGAAATATATGATGCTTTATCCAGTGAGACAATGGGGCACACTGATCCTCGATTTGCCAAGATTTTCAAGAACAGCATAGAGTTAAGTAAGCAAATGTACAACACAGATGGAGAAGTTTTTATTATTGCGGGTTCAGGGACCTTGGCGATGGAAATGGCTATTATCAATACTGTTGCTCCAGGGGAGAAGTTGTTAGTCGTTAGCCATGGCTATTTTGGGGACCGCTTTATTCCATTGGCAAAAGTTTTCGGTATCCAAGTGGAGGCTCTTCAAGCGGAGTGGGGCCAGCAGATCAGCAAGGAATTAGTGGAAGGAAAATTGGCTGAGGGTGGTTTCAAGGCAGTAACCGTGACTCATGTTGACACGTCAACTGGAGTTATGGCAAATGTTGAAGATTTACTTCCGGTTGTTAAAAAAGCAGGTGCGCTCTTTATTCTTGATGGAGTATGTGCTTCTGCTGCCTTAGAAGAGGATATGCAAAAAACATACGGACACCCAGATTACAAGATAGATGTTGTGTTAACCGGCTCCCAGAAAGCGATTGGGGTTCCACCGGGACTTGGAATTGTGGCTTTTGGACCAAAAGCTTTGGCTGCACGTGAAGCGATGCCTTCAGTAATGGGGTATTATACAGATATTAAGAATTGGCTTCCAGTTATGAATGAGCCTGTCAAATACTTTGCTACGCCCCCGGTTAACATGATCTACGCTTTTAATAAGGGCATGGAGATGGTTATGGCCGAAGGACTTGATAGCCGTTATCGTCGCCATTTAGCTTTAGGACGAGCGGTGAGAGCCGGTCTTAAAGTCTATGGCATGAAGCCTCTAGCTGCTGAAGATGTGGCGGCTCCGACCTTAAGTTGTATAATCTATCCTGAGGGTTTAAATGATGCGGAGTTCCGTTCAAAGTTAGCTTCGAAAGGCGTGATCGTGGCTGGGGCTTTAGCTGCTTTAGCTGGTAAGGCTTTCCGAATCGGGCATATGGGCAATGCCACTGAAGAAATGTTTGTTAAAGCACTCGAGCTCGTTGGTAGGACTCTTCAAGAGATGGGGTATGAGGCCAACATCGAAGCTGCAGTCGACGAGTTTAAAGGAATTTATCACTCGTCCTAAAGGAACTTTATTACCACGACTTGAATAACATCAAGACCTTTCTCGTACTATTAGAAATTATCAATTAAGGCGACCGCCGGCGACTGATGTCTTGGCGTTCGCTATGTTTTCTTAAAGAAACAAGGCTGTAAGAATGAACTGGCAGCCTTGTTTTTAAATAATCATGCTAAAGTATAATGATTAGAGAATAAGTTTTTAGATCGAACGATCTACATAAAATAGTAATTAATGTTCGGAAAATGTCTTGACCTCTGTAATTATATCTTGTAGAATAAACTCAAGATCAACAAATGAATAGTGTTCATATAGTAGCAGAGATATGGTCTGCAAGTTTCTACCGGACCACCGTAAATGGTCCGACTATGAGCGAAAGATGTACTAGGGCGTAGTCCTTATATGTACAGATCCAAAGACTTTCTTAGGAAGTCTAACTTTGTTTTTGGATTACACCGCAGGGTCAGATCCCAAGCGGGCAGATTTCTCTCACCAATTTGAGTTGAAAGCTGACCGCTTGGGTTTGTTTTTTCCCGTAAATTACTAAAGTCACATGTAAGGAGGGGTAGGCGCGTGTTTACAATTTTTGATTTGGTTCAACCAGATAACCTAGCTGAAGCTTATCAGATCCTATCTGATAAACGAAATAATACCATTTTGGGAGGCTGTGCCTTTTTGAAAATGGGTAAAAAACGAATTAATACAGGAATAGATCTTACAAAGCTTAAGCTTAATTATATTCAGGAGAAAGATGGTTTTATAGAGATCGGGGCTATGACTAGCCTGAGAGAATTAGAAACTCATCCCCTCTTAAAAGAGCACTCTAACGGAGTGCTTCCTCAATCCGTTCGGAATATTATCGGTGTGCAATTTAGAAACGGTGTAACTGTTGGTGCCTCAGTTTATTCTAAGTATGGTTTTTCTGATTTGATCACGGCATTGTTGACCTTGGATACGGAGGTTGAGTTATTTAAGGCTGGAAGAATGCCCTTGGCGGATTTTCTAGCTAGGCCCAAGGAAAAGGACCTCCTCGTTAAATTATGGATCAAGCAAACTATGCGTCAGGCAGCCTACCTGAGTTTTAGGAATTCTGCCAGCGATTATTCGGTCTTAAATGCGGCAGTCTCCAAGCTGGATAATCACTGGACGATTGCAGTGGGTGCCAGGCCGAGTAAAGCTGCGATCGCGGTAGGTGCTTCTGCGATGTTATCTCAGGGAATCCCGACGTTAGAAACAATTGAAAAGGTTGCTCAGAGGGCATCGGAAGATTTAGCGTTTGGAACGAATCGGAGGGGGACTGCAACCTATCGGAAAGCCCTTTGCAAAGCGCTTGTCAAACGAGGAATAATGGAGGTATTGGCATGCAAATCGAACTAACGATTAATGATAAAGTGGTGAAATTGGATGTCGCGAACGATGAGTTTTTAGCGGATACTCTCAGATCCCATGGTTTTTTGAGTGTTAAAAAGGCTTGTGATACAAGCTGTTGTGGACTTTGTACTGTTTGGATGGATGGTAAATCGATGCTTTCCTGTTCGATTCTCGCTTTGCGGGCCCACGGTAAGAAAATCACAACTATCGAAGGGCTACCTAAGGAAGCGGAAGAATTTGCTCGAATACTCAGTGCAGAAGGGGCTGAACAATGCGGCTTTTGCAGCCCAGGGTTCATCATGAGTGTGCTTGCTATGAAAAATGAGCTGTTTAATCCTTCAGAGGAAGAAATTATTCACTATTTAACGGGCAATTTGTGCCGCTGCACAGGTTATATGGGACAGCTTAGAGCGATAAAGACCTATCTGGGGGTGGCTTAGGATGAAGAGTGTCGGGAAAAGCATTCGAAAGATTGATGGAATGGCCATCGCTACAGGTAAGCCCGTGTATACTGAAGATTTGGCTATGTCCAATGCCTTAGTGGTAAAAATCTTGAGAAGTCCACACGCTTATGCCAAGATAACCTCGATTGACATTTCCAAGGCGGAGACCTTAGAGGGTGTTGAATGCATCCTTACCTATAGAGATGTTCCAAACGAACGATTTACCCTAGCTGGGCAATCCTATCCTGAACCCTCGCCTTACGATCGTCTAATCCTCGATCAAATCCTTCGCTATGTAGGGGATGAAGTGGCGATCATAGCAGCGGTCGATGAAAAAACGGCGCTGTTGGCGATGAAAAGGATCAAGGTTGAGTATGAGGTAATGGAGCCTGTTTTAGATTTTGAGCAGGCTATCGGGCATTCCTCAGTCGTTCATCCTGAAGAGAACTTGAGCTGTAACTTTGAGATTGGATTGCAAAAGGAAAAAAATATTACGTCTACCTCTCATGAAGAAGTTGGAGATGTTGAAGAAGAATTTAAGCGTTGCGCCGTTGTGGTAGAGGATGTCTATTATCCACAAGCCCAGGCTCACACTATGATGGAAACCTATCGAGCCTTTAGCTATCTGGATCATGCTGGAAGGGTGATCGTGGTCAGCTCAACCCAAGTTCCCTTTCATGTTAGAAGACAGTTAGCAAGAGCGTTGCAGCTTCCCGCAAGTAAAATTAGGGTAATCAAGCCTAGAATTGGTGGTGGTTTTGGCGGAAAACAGACGGGAGCCGTCGATATCTTTACAGCCATCGTAACTCTAAAAACAGGAAAACCGTCGATCATCATTTATGACCGAAAAGAAACCTTTAGCTGTACGACAAGCCGTCATGCTATGAGATTAAACGTCAAATTGGGTGCCGACCAAGATGGAATTATCAGAGCAATCGATATGCAGGTTTTATCGGACACTGGAGCGTATGGAGAGCATGCGCCGACTGTTTTAAGCTGCGTAGGCCATTACACGCTTCCACTTTATAATAAAACTAGAGCAGTACGATTTGATGGGAAGGCCGTTTATACAAACAAAATGCCGGCAGGCGCTTTTAGGGGATATGGAGCAACTCAGGGTACGTTCGCCTTAGAATCAACCGTAAATATGTTAGCTGAACGATTAAACATGGATCCAACAGAAATTCGTTTAAAAAATATCAGTAAAGTGGGGGAAACTTTTCTTACGGGTCAGGGGGTTATGCTAGGCAGCTCGACTTTGGATCGATGTATAGAAAAGGGTAAAGAGCTGATTGGCTGGGAGAAAAAATTTCCGCGCCGTGAAGTCAGTCCCAATAAAGTAAGAGCAGTAGGTATGGCGATCACGATGCAGGGCTCCGGGATTGCCAATATCGGGACTGCCTCAGCAGAAATTCGCTTAAACGATGATGGAAACTTTACCCTTCTCACAGGAGCAACAGATATGGGAACAGGCTGCGATACGATTCTTAGCCAGATGGCCGCTGAGATTTTGGAGATTCCTATGGAGAAGATCATTGTGAACGCCGGAGATACGGATACTTCTCCCTATGATCCGGGGTCCTATGCTTCAAGTACGACCTATGTTGCAGGGACTGCCGTCGTTAAAGCAGCGGAAGATCTCAAAAAGAAGATTATTGAACAGGGAGCCAAGCTCTTAGGAGTTTCTCCAGAAAACGCTCAATTCGACGGCTTAGCGGTCCGAACAGATGACGAGGATCAAGAAATTAGTCTTAGAAAAATAGCAGAGCTTACCGTGCTGGGCGCAGGGAAACTTCAGCTCATTGGATATGCGACTCACGGAAGTGACGTTTCACCTCCACCCTATATAGCCGGTTTTGCGGAAGTAGAAGTGGATCGAGAAACGGGAAAAGTGGAGTTGATCGACTATGTTGCGGTCGTCGACTGCGGAACCATAATTAACCCTAATCTCGCTCGAATTCAAGCCGAAGGCGGCATTGCCCAAGGAATTGGAATGGCTCTCTATGAACAAGTAAGATATGACGAGATCGGAAAGATGGCCACCAATACCTTCATGCAATACAAAATCCCCACTCGTCAGGATGTCGGGAAAGTTCGGATAGCGTTTGAAGAGAGCTATGAACCCACGGGTCCATTCGGTGCAAAATCGATTGGGGAAGTGGTTGCAAATACTCCCCCGCCCGCTATTTCTCATGCGATTTATAATGCAGTCGGAGTTCGAGAAAACCATTTGCCAATTACCCCAGAAAAGGTCTTTTTAGGAATGCAGAAACTTTAAACACTTGGAGACTGGGTTGAAGCTGCTTATGCTTTTACCTAGTCTCCTTTTTGAGAAAAAATGAATGTGGCATTACCCATAAAATTTCCGCATGGAAAAGGTATACTTTTTTTTTGGACAAGAAAAGATATGCCTCCCTTTAGTAAAAGGTGAGTACACGGAAAAAATCTTACATAAAAGAACTCAGGCAATTAGCTTGAGTTCTTTTGATTGTACGCTACGCCCAGCATGGGAGTCATCGATTCCGGCAGTGTTTAGTAAGTCTTAAAAGATTAGTCATCCAGTCACTAAGTTGTCTTACTGGGGACAGCGTCAAACTCGTTGATGCTGGGGTATAGTTTTTCACATCTTTTGTCATGACTCTTTTTGCCTTAGCAAAAGAAATTATCCTGTTCTAATTTCATGTTATAATAGTATGAGAAGGAAAGGAGGTAATGCGGTGGGAAGAGTCGTTAGATCAAGAAAAATATGGATAGGAATTGGATTATTTTTGTTGGGGATTTTAATACCATATTGGTTAAAACCTCAACTTATAGGATTGGATCAATTACTCCAAACGATGAACCAAAAAACTGACGGCAGTGCGTTAATGGTTAATGCCTTTCTCGTTGTGTCAATTAATACCATTATTTCCATACCTCAGTTCCTCAGCGTGGTGATGTTGGGAGATGGAATGGCAGATGCTTTCAATCGTTCTGGATTTAAAATCATCATTCCCTTAACTGTAGTACCGCTCGCTTATGTGATCGTCAATCTGATCACTCCATTAAACTATAGTTTTGGGGCCACAGATATTTTCCTTTGGCTAATGATCGTGGTGATGCAGAAATTAAGCAAACAAAAATTAAATATGGGGATGAAACTTCTGGTTTTCTCCCAATTGATTTTTGGTGTTGCTTGGTTAAATCAAGTTCCTTTTCTTACTCCATATGGTTTCGGACAAGGTTCTTTATCAATAAAAATAAAACAGGCAGCGATTCAAATTGGATTTGGCCAGGTTCTCGAGCTTTATGCGAATGTGTTGTTTTTTATCTTCGTGGCTAGTGCAATCACTTTATGGATTTACTTGATTTTATATATGGAGAAATGGGCCATTTCTCAGGACCTACACCGTGCCCAACTTGAAGCCAATGAATCCCGTTCAGGACGCGAAGTTCTCCATCTTGTCCACGACCTTAAAACTCCGCTTGCTACAATCGAAGGACTGGTTTCATTGATGGAGCTACGATGGCCGGATCCTAAGATGCGAGAATACTGTCAAACTATCTATGGTTCTATAAATTCAATGAGCAAAATGGTTTCAGAAATTTTGTATGAGGATCGAAAGAACTGGTGTGAGCTTAAAGAACTAATCGATTATATTCGAGCTAGTCGTCTAAGCGGGACGAATTCAGCGGTGGATATTGAATTAGAGGGAGAACCTCAATCAAGTCTTTACATTAATAAAATTAGGTTGACTCGAGCAATCATAAATTTAATTGATAACGCGTTGGATGCCATTCAGGAGCGGGAGAACGGAAGGGTAGTTTTACGCGCCATAACATTAAAAAACGTAGTAGAACTAGAGGTAGAAGACAACGGATACGGTATTTCGGCAAATGATGTAAAAAGAATCTGGAAGACCGGATACAGCACGAAAAACCATCCTGGGGTTGGCTTAGCTTTTGTACGAAAAGTTGTAGAAGGACACGAAGGGTCCGTTAATATAAAAAGTGAAGTAGGGCAGGGGACGAAGGTCTGGATAACCCTGCCACTGGGAGAAAGCCAATGAGAATTATAATTATGGATGATGATCAGTCCCTGCGTTATACGTTAAGTGAAATATTCAAGTATATTGGTTGGGATCCCGTAGCCTATCCTAATGGGAAAGAGGGATTTAAGGGGTTCCTCAACCATGGAGCGGATATCATCTTAGTGGATTATCATATGCCTCAAATTGATGGCTTAGAAACGGTTCGCCTGATTCGGGAACAGAATCAGCAAATACCCATTCTTGTACTCACCGTAGACGAAAGGCAGGAAATTGCCGATCGTTTTCTGGATGCAGGAGCCACTGATTTCGCACTTAAACCTGTCAAAGCGCCGGATTTGATTGCTCGAGTTCAATTGCATAAGCGGTTGTTGGATATGACAAAGACTGTTCAAGTAACCTCAAAAATGCAATACGAAGTATTTGTAACCAAAGGAATTAGCGAAACGACCCTGTCCTATATTGAACGACATCTCTCGGCTTGTAATCAACCTTGCACAGTGGAGGAGATTTCGAAAGAATTATCGTTAGCCGTTCCTACAGTTTATAGATATCTTACGTATCTTGTTCAAAATGGCAAGGTGCGGTCAATTCCTAGTTATCAAAAAATAGGAAGACCAAAAAATCGATATTGTTGGATTTAATTTGAATCATCACCCCCTTAGGGAATCCCTAAGGGGGTTTTTCCTTAAGATTCGAAACCTTAATAATCTATTGTACTTTTTCTCTTTTTTATTTCTTTAGTTGGTCTAATCCTTTTGCTATAATTAGGCAATATAATTAAGGGTTGGTATTATAAATTGCAGAAAATATGCAATGTTTTCCAATCAAAGAAAAAATAGGAGGAAGAAAATGAGAAGAATGAAAAAATTTATGGCTCTTGCTCTGGTAGCGGCAGTCATCCTTACTGGATGCGGCACCAAGGCAAGTAGCGACACCCCACCCAAGGCCAGTGACACCAAACCACAAGCCAGCGATACCCTGATTTATGCACAAGGCGCAGAGCCTAGAGGGCTTGATCCAGCCCTGGTTGACGACGGTGAGTCTGCTAAGGTAATGATCAATATTTATGATGGGCTTTTAAAGTATAACAAGGATTCCACCAAGGTAGAGCCCTCCCTAGCTAAAAGTTGGGATGTGAGCCCGGACGGTCTTACATATACTTTCCACCTGCAAGAGGGCGTAAAGTTCCATGACGGCACTGATTTTGATGCGAACGCCGTGAAGGTTAACATCGACCGCCAGATACCTCCACAGGTGACGGCTGATATGGCCTACGGATCCTTTGTTTATGGTTCCGTGAAAGATGTCCAGGTTGTGGATAAAAAGACTGTTAAAGTCAATTTGACAGCACCTAGTACTCCTTTCCTCGCCAATCTGGCTATGGTCATGAGTGCGCCGATTGTAAGCCCCAAGGCTTTAACGGACAGTAAAAACAACGTGAACCAGGCACCAGTCGGTACAGGACCGTACAAGTTTGTAAAGTGGGCTAAGGACGAAAACATTGTTTTAGTCCGCAATGATGAATACTGGGGAACCAAGGCCCTCACTAAGAATGTTATCTTCAAATTCATTAAAGACAACTCTGCACGTGTAGTTGCCCTGAACAATGGCGAGGCTGATATGATCGATGGTATTGATGCGACTGTGGTCAAGCAAATCACGGATGCAGGCAACAAAATCTTTCAGGCCCCGGGTATGAACGTCAACTACATGGCATACAACACTTCCAGAAAACCTTTTAATGACGCTAAGGTCCGTGCGGCCGTTTCTCAGGCCATTAATGTTCCGGAATTGGTAAAGAGCCTGTATCAGGGTTACTCCGAACCTGCTACTTCCGTTTTGCCAACCTTTATGGAAGGTTATGACAAGAGCATCGCTCAAGTTGCCTATGATACTGAGGCTGCTGCCAAGGCCATCAAAGCTGCTGGATTGACAAAGGTACACATGATTGCTTATACCAATCCGAGACCGTATAATGCCGCTACCGGGCAGACCCTGGCCGAAGCCATTCAAGGCTACCTTTCTAAAGTAGGCGTTACCGCTACTATTGATTCCTTTGACTGGACAACTTATAAGGAAAAAATAAAAGCAGGTGATTATGATATCGCCTTCTACGGCTGGATTGGGGACAACGGAGATCCAGATAACTTTATGTATCTGTTATCTCACGAAGATCCTACCATGAACATTGCCCGCTACAAAAATGCCGAATTCAACAAATTAATTGCTAAGGGCTTGGAAACTCCTGCTGGAGCTGAGCGCAATGCAGTTTACACCCAAATGGAAAAGGTCGCCGCTGCCGACGCTGCATGGCTCCCAATTTCCCACGCTCAAACACTTTGTGCCTTCAGACCAAATATCTCGGATTTCTATTTCCATATGACCGGTATCACACCTTTAGCCGGTGTATCAAAGAAATAAACCTTTGGTAAGTATTCCTTAACTTTAGACTGCCGAGAACCGGTTAATACCGGTTCCCGGTTTTGTTTTTTTTGCTAGTCAAAGGAAAAATCCACCATACACAGATAATTGTGTAGCTAGGAGGAACTTCTCGCCGCTGCTAAGTACCTAACGTTGAAAGGTTGTTGCCGATGCTCAATTATATCCTTAAACGAATCTTAATGCTGATTCCCGTGCTAATTGGTGTTTCCATTATTGTCTTTCTGATTATGCGTGTCTTTTCCCCTGATCCGGCTCCAATTGTTTTGGGTCAGCATGCAACTCAGCAGGCCGTAGAGGCGTGGCGGCAGGTCAACGGACTAAACGATCCGGTTTATCTGCAATATTTCCATTTTATTACAGGAGCGCTAACCGGTGATCTTGGTACCTCCTACTATACCAAGATGCCTGTTACTAAAGAGATTTATGCCCGCTTTCCGGCCACGATTGAGCTGGCGGTGGTTGCCATTCTGCTCGCTTCGCTTTTTGGAATCCTGATTGGCGTCATTTCCGCGGTAAAAAAGAACTCCATTTTCGATAACGCCGGTATGCTGATCGCCCTGATCGGCGTTTCCATGCCGATCTTCTGGCTTGGTATTTTGCTAATTATTTTCTTTTCAGGCACGCTGCACTGGCTTCCCTCCAACGGAAGGATCGACCCGTTGCTGCAGCCTGCGGCTGTTACTGGTTTTTATCTGATCGATAGCTTGGTTGAAGGCAATATGGACGCTTTTAAAGATGCCTTGCAGCATTTAGTGTTGCCAGCCACTGCCCTGGCTATGTATTCGATGGCCATCATTACTAGGATGACTCGTTCCAGCATGCTGGATACTTTGCAGCAGGATTACATCCGTACCGCGAGGTCGAAAGGAATTTCGGAAGGCAAGGTGATCCGCAAACACGCGCTGCGCAATGGACTGATTCCCATTGTCACGGTCATTGGTTTGCAGCTGGGCAGCCTTCTCGGCGGCGCCGTGCTGACGGAAACGGTGTTCTCCTGGCCCGGGATCGGTGCCTATACCGTGGCCTGCATCCTAAAGTCCGACTTTCCTGTGGTGCAGGGTGTTGTTTTGCTGATCGCTTTCATATTTGTCATGGTAAATTTACTGGTTGATGTGATCTATGCGTTCCTGGATCCGCGTATTAAATATTCGAAAGCAAAGGGGTAGCTTGTATGGGGGAAAAATATAGTTCAAACACAGATGAAAATCTGATACAGGCTGCAGAATACGTGGAAAAACCGGAATCGCAGCTGAAAGAAATGTGGGAAACGCTCAGGCAGAATAAGGCCGCTGTCGTCGGTCTCTTTATCATCGGCTTTCTAGTGCTGATTGCCCTGTCCGTCTGGGTGAGCGGGCTGATGGGAAAACAGATTTTACCTTATGATCCCAATCACTCCGACATGACCAAAAGCTTTATCTGGCCGAACGCCGAGCATTGGTTTGGAACGGACCAATTGGGTAGGGACATATTCAGCAGAATCCTTGATGGGACAAAGATATCCCTGTTTGTGGGTGTTGCTGCGGTTGCTATCTCACTTTCCACTGGCGTTCTATTGGGGGCGCTCGCTGGGTACCGCGGTGGAAGGACGGATGCGATCATCATGCGAGTTATGGATATGATGCTAGCCATCCCGTCTATTTTATTGGCCATCGCCTTTATGGCAGCCTTGGGGAAGGGCATTGACAAAGCGGTCATCGCCATCGGTCTGGTGTCCATTCCAGAATATGCTCGTATCGTGCGCGCCAGTATTTTATCCGTCAAAGAAAATGATTACGTTCAAGCGGCTAAGGTCATCGGCAGCAGTGATAGCCGGATTATTATGAAGCATATTTTGCCGAATATTGTTTCCTTGATTGTCGTTAGAGCCACCCTGGGTATTTCCACCGCTGTTCTGGATACCGCGGCCCTTGGCTTTTTGGGTCTGGGTGTTCAGCCGCCCTTCGCCGAGTGGGGCGATATGCTGGGTAGAGCAAGGGGCTTTATTTTCAACGCACCCTACACCCTGATTTTTCCCGGGATTGCCATCACTACAACCGTGTTGGCCTTTAACCTGTTGGGCGACGGGCTGCGGGATGCGCTTGATCCCAAATCCAGAATAAAATAAGGGCGGTGAATAGGATGTTGCTGGAAGTGAAAAATTTAAGTACGGAATTTAAACTGAAACGTGGTACTGTTCGTGCAGTCGATGACATCAGTTTTACCATAGATAAGGGTGAAATTCTAGCTATTGTCGGCGAATCTGGCTCCGGAAAAAGCGTGACATCCCTTTCAATTATGGGACTTTTACAGAAACCCGGCAGGATTGCAGGGGGAGAAATTTTGTTCAACTCCCAGGATTTGAAAAAAATGAGCCAAAAGGAATTGCAACAGATCCGTGGCAACAAGATTTCTATGATTTTTCAGGAACCGATGACTTCGCTGAATCCAGTTTGGCGTATTAAAGACCAGATCATGGAAAGCCTGATGACCCATATGAAGGTTTCTAAGCAAGAAGCACTGGCACGCACCATTGAAATGCTGGATACGGTGGGCATACCCTCTCCAGCTGAACGGGCCAACGATTATCCCCACCAGATGAGCGGCGGCATGCGTCAGAGGGTCATGACCGCCATGGCGCTTTCCTGTGGGCCAGACCTGCTGATCGCCGACGAACCGACCACAGCACTGGACGTGACGATTCAGGCCCAGATTTTGGAACTGCTCTATCGGATGCGGGAAAAGTTCGGTATGGCGGTCCTGCTCATCACCCATGATTTGGGCGTCGTTTCTGAAGCGGCCGACCGCGTCATCGTAATGTACTGCGGTAAAATTGTGGAGGAAGCCGATGTGAAGAGCCTGTTTGCCAGTCCGATGCACCCTTACACCGTGGGCTTGCTACAATCTATACCTCAGATTGATGACGACAGCGATAAACGCTTATATATGATTAAGGGCATGGTGCCCAATCCCTTACGTATGCCGCATGGTTGTCCCTTTTCCGACCGCTGCGACCGCTGTCTAGAACGCTGCACCCTAGAAATGCCGAAATTGCAAGAGATTGACGGACATAAGGTGCGTTGCTTTTTATATGACGAAGTCAAGGAAGGAGCGAGCGCAAAATGAATGAAGTATTGATGGAAATACAAAACCTTTCCAAGCATTTTATCCTCGATACCAGTTTGTTTGGCAAGCCGATTTCCGTGTTAAAAGCGGTTGACAACGTTTCCTTTAGAATTGACAAAGGCGAAGCTTTTGGTCTGGTCGGCGAATCCGGTTGTGGAAAAACAACCCTGGGTAAAATCCTCGTCAATCTTCACAGTCCCACACACGGCAAACTATTTTTTGAGGGTAAAGAATTAACTGCACTGGATGATAAGCAGCGCCGTTCCTATTGCAAGGATATTCAGATGATTTTTCAGGATCCTTACGCCTCTTTAAACCCCAGAATGACGGTGGGAGACATCATTGCAGAACCAATCATCATCAATCAATTGCTTCCCGCCAATAAAGTGGAAGAACGCGTCATCTATCTTTTAAACTGTGTTGGTCTGGCACAGCACCAGCGCAACCGCTACCCGCACGAATTTTCCGGCGGTCAGAGGCAGCGTGTGGGGATTGCCCGTGCTCTTGCAGTGGAACCAAAATTAATCGTCTGTGATGAAGCGGTTTCCGCTCTGGATGTTTCCATTCAGGCCCAGGTCTTAAATCTACTGGTTGATTTAAAAGAGGAATTCGGGCTGACCTACCTGTTTATCGCCCACGGTTTGAACGTGGTCAAGCATATCAGCGATCGGGTAGGGGTGATGTATCTGGGCAAGATGGTAGAAATCACCTCGAAACGGGAGCTTTACGGCAACCCCTTGCACCCATACACCCAGGCGCTACTTTCCGCAATCCCGATTATCAATCCGGAGAAGAAAAAGGAACGCATTATTTTAAAGGGCGATGTGCCCAGCCCGATTAACCCGCCCGCTGGCTGTCGCTTCTGTTCCCGCTGCTTTAAGGAGCTGGACCAGTGCAAACTCCAGGAACCTGTACTCAAAGAAGTTTCGCCCAACCACTGGGTCGCTTGTCATTTATTTGAGTGATTCAAGCTGACGTTTCAAGATGTCGCTTAGAACAATTGAAGCCCTGATGAGGTACGAAGTACGAAGAAGGCCGTTTGCAAATAATGCAAACGGCCTTCTTGGGCATATAATGGTTGAATATTGTAATGGATACAGTTTACAATCAGACCATTTAAGCACTATAATAAGCTCCACATCATTTATTTTTGTAATAATTGGGAGGCAGTCGAATATGACCACAGATAGAACGTTAAGCGAAAAAGTAATGATTTCCAAAACTGTAACTCTTCCTCGCTTGAACCGCTTAAGTCCTTCTTTGGAAGGTACAGCCTTGAAGATCATGGAGGAATCCGGTGAGTTAGCTCAAGCAATCGGTAAATTTAGGGGACTTAGTGGAGAGCAGCAGCGCTTCGAAGAAGAAGAAGCCATGCAGATGGTGGCCCGAGAATTAGTCGACGTGGCTCAGACAGCTGTCACAATGATGTTTGTCCTCGAAGAACAATACGGTATAGATTTAGAAACTATTTTGAAGGAGCATATTACAAAATTACGACATAAGGGATATTGTGATTAGAATTGGTTGAGGATCAACAAACGCATTGATTTGTATTTTGTGTGCGCCAAATCACAAAAAGTTTGATTAGGGATTGGTATAATCAAAATAAGAAATATAAAACTATTCAGACTAGTAAGGGAGGAGGCTGTAATAAGTGCTTCCAGGTAAAGCTTTAACAACCGCCATGGGCATTTTGCCCCATACAAATTTACAAGAGGCTCAGAAATTAGCGCTTAGCTTAGATATTCCTTTTTGGCCTCAATTACCACGCTTTCGATTCAAAGAAGATATGTATGCTCAATTTGCCGAGCATTTCCCGGGGATCAAGGTTGATGAAGAAAAGCAAAGTCTTCATTTCTCTCACGAACGCTTTGCAGAGGAACTGGATGAGTACCTCGAGGCTAGCGTTATCCCTGATCACTTTGCCTTGTCTGAGGAATCTTCTGCAGCTTTTAGTGGATTTTTAGCGCAGGACTTGTCCGCATATAAAATGGTCCACGGACAGACGGTTGGTCCGATTAGTTTTGGTCTAAAAATATGCGATGAAGAACGAAAGCCAATGATTTATAATGATTTTGTTCGAGAAATTCTTTACGATTTTCTTGGTTATAAGATTAGTTGGCAATATCATCAATTAAAAAAGGTTCATCCTAACCCCTTTGTCTGGTTGGATGAACCAGGATTAGAAATGATCTTCAACTCTCTAAGTGCTTATACTTCTGAAGTCGCTCAAGTAGAGTATCGAGCTTTCTTGTCAAAACTGCCGGGACCTAAGGGTGTTCATTTATGTGGTAACCCTGACTGGGCCTTTCTTCTCAACGCGGATATTGATATCCTTTCAGTGGATGCTTTTAGCTGGGGTCACATTTTTGTGCGTTATATTGATGAAGTAAAAGAGTTTTTGAGACGGGGCAAAATAATATCGTGGGGAATTATTCCCACCTTAACCAGTGAATTAAATTCGGAGACAGCGGAATCTTTAACTGCTCGACTGCACGAATTATGGAAGTTTCTTAATCAGAATGGCCTGGATGACGATTTAATTTTCGACCGTGCTTGGTTAGCTCCCTCTCGCTGTTGTCTTATTAATGGTGATGGCACAACCAGTATCGACCAATCTTTTGCTTTATTAAAAACAATATCTTGTAATATTCAAAATATTTAAAAAAGTTAAAAAACTTAAGTAATTTCATGGCTTAAATAGAATAGTATATATAAGTCACTTGAGTCAAGACCAATTCAAAAGTCATAGGAGGTATGATCATGATTAAGAATGAGGACGTTTCTTGCACAGAATGCATTTATTGCGGCTCTACTGAGAATGTGTTCTCTTTCTGTAAGGTTCAGCATACTACGGAAGGAGAAAAAAACAAGTCTGTTACTGTACATGCCCGATTTGTGCTGATTATATCGAAAAAAACCTGACTCCTGAAGTTCCTTGCGAGACCTGTGAAATGTGTGGTAAAGAAACAGATGTTTTTGCTTTTTGTTCCTATGCTCCTACTGAGGATGGTCTATCTGAAAAGGTCTGTTATTGTGTCTGCCCAGATTGCGTCGGTACGTTACAAGAAAAAGTTTTCAATTATTATGATGAAACATTAGCACAAGAGTATGAACCAAAAGGCTAGTGTAAAATAAATCCTCGTAAGACTCAAGCACAAAGCTGGAAGTTAAACTTCCAGCTTTGTGTGTTTATTTATTTTATTTTACAAAAGGATTTTAAAAGCTTTCACCGAACTTCTATAATTATATCGAGGAGCCAACTTCGTAAACATGTCAATGTTTGAAGTTTAGCAAAATCCATCGGTATGACAACCGAAGTATATCAATGAGAAATGACCGTATAGAAGAAGGTCACTGAACTTCATAGAATTCTCAAATACTAATAAATCGGAGGGTTTAGATGAAAAGGATTGCCTTAGTAACTGATAGCACAGCGGACTTAACCCCAGAAATTATTGAAGAGTGTGATATTCATATAATCCCTCTGAAAGTAAGGTTCGGAGAGCGGGAGTATTCTGACGAAGAACTGACGAGTGAAGAATTCTATCGGCGTTTAAAAGAGGACACAATACTTCCCCAAACGTCACAGCCTACACCCGAGGAGTTCGGTACTCTATACAGTAAGTTGCTCGAAGAGTATTATGAAGTAATATCTATCCATATCTCATCGGCCCTTAGCGGTACGTTCAATGCAGCCTATCTGGCTAAAGAAAAGTTTAAAGAAAAGATCCATCTCGTCGACTCCAAAACCATTAGTTTAGGTGCGGGTTTGATGATCATGGAGGCCGCTAGGAATATTAAAGAGGGTCAGGACATGGTTGGGATTCTTAATAACCTTGTGAAGGTAAGAGAGAACATAGAAACCCTTTTCACTCTGAATACCTTGGAATACTTGCAAAAAGGAGGCCGAATTGGAAGGGTTCAAGGTTTTATGGGGTCGCTCTTGAATATTAAACCTATTATTAGGGTTGGAGACGATGGAGTATACCACAACTCGGGAAAAGCTCACAGCCAGAAGAAGGCCTTAGATAGTGTAGTCCAGGCTTTTCAGGATTTGACGAAGGGAAGAAAAGCAATTCGCTTGGCAGTGGCTCACGGCGCTGCACAACAGGCAGGAACATACTTAAAGGAAGCTTTAGAAAATGCCTTTCAGCTTCCAACGACAGTTTTTACTCAGGTGGGATCCGTGATTGGTGTTCATACTGGTCCAGGCACAGTGGGAGCAGCTATTCAGTTTGAGTAGTAATCTGAGCACCCTTGGGATAAAATCTCCCCAGGGTGTTTTTCGTCTATGATTTATTAAAGAGGATGATACTTTAACTATCAATGGCGTAGGATAGACATGAGAAAGTCTTTTAAGGCAGTTAA
Source organism: Desulfosporosinus burensis (assembly GCF_054657535.1). Taxonomy (NCBI): domain Bacteria; kingdom Bacillati; phylum Bacillota; class Clostridia; order Eubacteriales; family Desulfitobacteriaceae; genus Desulfosporosinus; species Desulfosporosinus burensis. The sequence continues at coordinate 9,538 of NZ_BAAHYN010000007.1, read as the reverse complement.
TGATTAAGTGGACGGAGGGTGCGTGAATATGGGTTATTTGGTGTTAGTTATTGCCTTAGGAGTTGTATTGTTATTTGGTTATGGGTCAAGATATCAACGTCACAAGACACAAGGGAAACAGAAAACGAAAGCAGCTAAAGTATATCCTTTGTCGAAGGTAAAGAAACAAAGCAATTTACGAAGGGTAAAATAGTTGTGCTATTCTAATGTCAGAAGCAAGTAACGTTGAGACATCAATTAAATCAAGGTAAAGTGCGGTTTTATTAAGTTATTTGGGTGAGACCGGAAATGTTCAGGAGGTAGAATCATGGCGGTTTTGGTTACTGGGGGAGCAGGCTATATTGGCAGTCATACTGTGGCTGAATTTATGGCCAAGGGTGAAGAGGTCATTGTATTAGACAATCTGCAAAAAGGTCATCGTGAAGCAGTTCTCACTGAGACCTTTTACCAAGGGGATATTCGGGATACGGAGTTGCTCGAAAGGGTATTCATAAATCACGACATTGAGGCGGTCATCCATTTCGCGGCGGATTCTTTAGTTGGAGAGAGTGTACAAGAACCTCTTAAATACTACGATAACAATTTAATTACTGCTCAGAGATTGCTAGTGTGTATGGTGAAATATGGAGTGCGGAAGATTGTCTTTTCTTCAACAGCCGCAACCTATGGAGAACCAGAAAATATTCCTATTCGAGAGACGGATCGAAAAGAGCCGACCAATCCCTATGGTGAGACCAAACTCGCCATTGAAACAATGTTGAGATGGTGTGAACAAGCCTATGGAACACAGAGTGTCGCCTTGCGTTATTTTAATGCTGCAGGAGCACATATAGATGGGCATATTGGAGAAGATCATCGACCGGAAAGTCACTTGATCCCAATTATTCTGCAAGTGGCAGGAGGACAGAGGAAAGGTCTGGCGATATATGGCGATGATTATCCAACAGCTGATGGAACCTGTATTCGAGACTATATCCATGTAACAGATTTGGCAAATGCTCATTGGCTTGCTTGGCAAAAACTTAGGCAAACTGAGGGAAGTGCTGCTTATAACCTTGGCAACGGAGAGGGCTTTTCAGTGAGAGAGGTTTTAGAAAAGGCTAGGGAAATTACGGGACATCCGATCCCTATGCAAATAGCCCCTCGTCGTGTTGGAGATCCTGCGATTTTGGTTGCCTCTTCAATAAGGGCCCAGGAAGAGTTGGGGTGGAAGCCAGAGTTTAATAGTTTAGGTCAGATTATTCAATCTGCTTGGAATTGGCATAAGAAGCATCCCAACGGATTTGTAAAGTAAAGCAAAGCAAAGCACGCACCTTTGGAAGTAAATCCAAAGGTGCGTTAGAGGCCGCGATTATAGTGCTGGGGTTAAATGTTTTGATAGGTGCCTTGTAAAGGCTTCACTTCATTTTCCCAAAGGGACTGGACAGTTACAGGGTTCAGGATGGGCTTTTTCAGCATAGATTTTAGGAATTCTTCTTGTTGCTCAGAATTACTGTAATTGGAAAGTTGAGTTAAAGCAAATTGAGCGAAGTCCCGAACGAGGAAGTTAAAGATCTCATCGAGCAAAGCCGGAGAGATGGAATGGATTTTGGAATTCTCGAGAATCAGCTGGGCATATACGATCAAGGTAAACATTTCACCTAGCGCGAGCATATAATCAATATTCTTGAGTTGTTCAGGATTCGGACGGGCTTGTTCTATGAAGGAACGGAAGAGTTCGATTTGTTCTTTGAAGACTGCTACATTGGGGACTTGAAGACCTTCATAGGCTAGGCAATAGTCAGGGAACCGGACAGAGGCGAGTTTTCCGGCTTTCTGACGGAAAAGGTAACTATCGTCAGCAGGGTCATCTCGCTTAGGGATTACAGGGAACTCTGCGGGACTAAAGAAATAGTTGTGCATGAATTTAATGACGAGCGCAATATTAACATGGGTTGTTCCTTCCAAGCGGGGGATCATGCCTATGTCACGAATAGCGGTCTCGAAATATGTGTCCTGTTCAAACCCTTTGGCAGCAATAGCATCGAGAAGCATTTCGATAATTTTCATGCCTTGGGTTGTTACTTTCATTTTTTGAATGGGGTTAAAAAGTAAATAGCGCCGGTCATCGTCAGAAGCAGAACGGAAATAATCTAAACTTCTCAGAGCATACAGTTTCATGGCAATCAGTCGAGCATAGGATTCAGTAAAGATCTTCTGGATATGGGGAAAATCTGTGACTTTTTTACCATATAATTCTCGATTTGAAGCATGATTCAGAGCTTCGTAATAGGCATGAGTAGAAATTCCGATGGACGCAAAACCCAATTGAAATTTCCCTATGTTGATGGTGGAAAGAGCTGAATCCCAAGCTAAAGGGCCACTAGAAAGAATTTCGTCAGACGTTATGGGGTAATCAATAAGGTCATAATCTCCTACATAAGCTGAACGGACCCCAGAGGTGGAGATTTTTTTAATTAATTTATAGTTCCGATGTTGGCTGTCAACGACGAAAAAGACATAATCCTTGGTATCTTTATAACGTGCGAAGGTGGAAACTAGGGCGGCTACATTGGCGTTGCCGATATAGTATTTTCCGCCGTTAGCTAGGTAGTTGCCATCGTCGGTTGGGGATAACGCCATTTCATTGCTGTAAAGGTCAGCACCGTGGGCTTTTTCGGACAAACCAAAAGCAAAAATCCCCCCGTCGATCAACTTTTGGGCAGTTATGTGTTTGACCTTTTCATTATCTCCCATCCAAATAGGGCCAAGTCCGAGAACGCTAACCTGGTAGGCGTATTGATATGCTAAGGAATAAAAGGCGGTAATTTCATTAAATTCACAGACGCGGCTCAGATCAAACCTTGAGTCCGGGGCACCGTATCCAGAAGGGGTTAACAAGGTAGAAAAAATACGTTCTGCTTTGATGAATTTCAAGAAATCAGTATACCAGCGGTTTGCTTGATCATCTTCTTTGATGCTTGCCAGACCTTTGTCCTCGAAGAATTGGATGGTTTTTTCCATAACTTCACTAGATTGCCGATCTGCCTGTGGGCTGGCATAGTTTTGCGGATTGAATAATAGGGACATAACTCTCACACCTCTCTTTATAAATAGTAATATGAATCACCATTCACCAATTGTCTTAATTATCTCATAAATACTAAGAATGTAAAGTAAACATTTCCCACAGTGGCAGTATAATTAACTTTTATTTCAGACAATAATATATGGAGTCTATTTATGGTGTAATATATATATTATTAATAATAAAATGATCATGACGGAGCTTTTTCTAATAACAGATAATGGAGAAGAAAATTATCATGTAGGTACGTAGAACTTCATAAATCGGGTAAAAATTAGTGTTAGAGTAACTGCCATGAGTGCACTAAATCGAGAGAATGAGGGAAGAACGTGGATAATAACGGATACCAACTTGCTACCTTTGCGGGAGGCTGTTTCTGGTGTATGGTGAAACCGTTTGAGGAATTGCTTGGGGTTATTAAAGTGGTGTCAGGATATACTGGGGGAAATTTGGAGAATCCAACCTATGAGGATGTTTGCTCTAAAAAGACTGGACATTTTGAGGCAGTGGAGGTCACTTTTGATCCGGTTTTGGTTCCGTACACCGAACTGTTAGAAATTTACTGGCGTCAGATTGACCCGACAGACCCTGTTGGACAATTTTTAGATCAGGGTGAAGCTTACCAAACTGTAATTTTTTATCATAATGAGGAGCAGAGCCTACAAGCACTAAAATCTAAGGAGATCCTCGAAAAAAGCGCTAGATTTAAGGATCCTATTGTCACTAAAATATTACCCGCTGCAACGTTTTATCCTGCAGAGGAATACCATCAAAGATATCATAGTAAATTTCCTTTAAGATACGGTGCGTACCGTCAAGGATCAGGGCGGGATGATTTTCTTAAAGTATACTGGGATATGGAAAAAGAAGAAAGCGCTATTCAAAAGGACTATAATGAGAGCTATAACCGAAAAAAGAGAGAAAAAGAGAAAGAGAAAGAGCTTCTAAGGTCTAAATTGACTGAGATCCAATACCAAGTAACACAAGAACGAGGTACCGAACCAGCCTTTAAAAATGAGTATTGGGATAATGAAAGAGAAGGTATTTACGTCGATCTAATATCTGGAGAGCCTCTTTTCAGTTCACACGACAAATTCGATGCTGGTTGTGGATGGCCAAGTTTTTCAAAACCTCTTTTACCGGGAAATGTTCAAGAAAGGCATGATCGGAGTCATTTTATGAGTCGGACTGAAGTTGTTTGTACAAAGTCGGAGGCTCATCTCGGACATGTTTTTAAGGATGGTCCAATTCCTACTGGCTTGCGATACTGCATTAATTCTGCTGCGCTAAGGTTTATTCCTAAAGAAGAACTAGAACAAGAAGGTTATGGTGAATACCTCAACATTTTTTCCTGTGCTGAATAGAAAATAAAAACCCCCTCATCCATAAGATGGGGAGGTCGGTGTTTTAAGGGGGGGTTACCAATTATTTCGTGGAGCGGGTTGGAAGCAGTCCCGACAATAAACTGGTCTATCACCCGTTGGGCGGAAAGGTACGGTTGTTTCTACACCACATGTCGCGCATGTAGCGGGGAACATTTCGCGATCTTGACGGTTATTGTTATATCCGCCGCCAGAATTCCGAGTCTGTGCTTTTTTAGCAGCGCGGCATTCTGCGCACCTTCCAGGTTCGTTGGTAAATCCCTTTTCAGCGTAAAATTCTTGTTCAGACGCCGAAAAGACAAATTCCTGGCCGCAGTCCCTACATGTCAAAATCTTGTCATTAAACATTATTAACAACACCTCTTTAATTAATTGTTATGGATAATTGTATCTACAAAATAAAGTATAACCACTGTTTTGTCATTTTATCAGTACGTTTGTAATCCATTTTTTCTAAAAAGATGAAGACTAATGTTAACTTATCCTATTAAAGCAACCCTACTTTCAAGGTTTGAAGGTAGGGTTGTTTTATTTGCTAAACTTTTGGATGCTTAGTATTGCTATTCAGACTGCTTTTTTATTCTGTTCTGAAAATAAAGAAATAAGGGAAGGGGAATGACAATCCAGCCGAAGCTCTTAATTAAGCTATTAAGGGCTCGTTGTTGTGTTAATGATCGCTCATCACTTACTATCAGATCGTATTGAGCCTTTAGTTCTGCATCACTGAGAGTTTGTGTCTGATTAACAGGTGGCGTAGCATACTCTCCTTTATAATGTGGCTGTATCTTATATTGTTCGAAGCTCTGATAATAAGGAGGTGGAGCAACAATGTCTGCCACGGCCATAAAGGAAGCGACTGTTCCGCCAATTGTCATCATTAATGTGGCAAATAGTATTAAGTAAACATAGACAGTTTTAATCATTTCATTACCTCTTTCCAAAGATTCTTCGCTGCCTTTTTTGACTCCTATGGCACTTGCAATGATCAAAGCTATTAGAACTATAGGTACAATCCCGATAAGAATACTCATTGTATGTTGATCACCTCATTTCAATTGATTTCAAGAAGGGTTAAAGTTCAACTGAGTTTAACCTCTCTTGAAACCTGCACATTGATGCACTTCTTATTATAAGCTAGGTAAGCTCTGTTGTCATGTAGTCAATGGAGCAGAATAAGGAACACCCATTTTTTGAAGCGGGTGCCTTAGAATTGATTATGTAGGGAGATAAAATTAAGCGATTGTGGAAATAGATAGATTCGTCGATTACATATTTACCTTTGGATAAATAAATTAAGATTTGAACCAGCTTCTTTGTGTCATGTCCGGCATCGAGTTTATGATATAATAATCTAGTTTAGGCATGTCTGTTACTCCCCGTCTTTCCCTAGTCGGCAAAATAGCCATCATTTCAACGATTTTGTCGGGAGAGTGGGGCAGATTAAATATCCAGAAGAACGAATTATGATTGGATAGGGGGACAAATTAGTGCGCAAACAATTTGTGGTTATTGGTTTAGGGCGATTCGGAAAAAGTGTGGCTATAACCATCAGCGAGTTGGGTCATGATGTCTTAGCCATTGATAAAAACGAAAGTGCTGTTCATTCCGTCATGAATGATGTAACCCAGGCTGTTCAGGCCGATGCACGTGATGAGGAGACGCTCCGGGCTTTGGGAGTAAGGAATTTAGATGTAGCAGTTGTCGCTATGGGGGATGACCTTGAAGCGAATATACTGATCACCCTTATGCTTAAAGAAATGGGAATTCCCTATGTTGTCGCTAAAGCTCAGTCCTCTCAACACGGGAAGGTCTTAGAAAAAATCGGGGCAGACAAAGTTATTTATCCAGAACAGGATATGGGAATTCGCCTAGCCCACAACTTAGTAACCTCTAATGTCATGGATTATATCGAATTGTCACCGAAGTTTAGCATTTTTGAAATCGTTGCTTCTGCCCAATTTGTCAATAAATCACTCGGAGAATTAGACTTAAGAGCAGTTTATGGAATCAATGTGATAGCAATCAAAAGGAATGAGGACGATATTATTGTTGCTCCAGGGGCAAATACAGTGATTGAGGAACGGGATGTCTTGGTGATTGTTGGAAACAAAAAATTACTTGCGAAATTACCCGACTAAATAAACGAACGCTTTGTTATTATTAGTGTTTCCATGTTTATGGAACGGGTTGGACTTTTAACCTTGGCCTTTTTCCTTTCTCAGAAAGCTAAGATTTCTTCCGCTAAGATCAAATATCCGGATGAGCGAATCCTAATTGGGTAGTGACTATGTTATATATTATTTTCAGATGGGCAATGATATAGTGGATGTATTACGGTATGATCTGCCTGCGAATTTCAGTGCATAAGAAGGAATCGCTTAGTATTCATCGAATTGTACAGAGAGTATAAATCTTAAGCTAATCCAACTTTGAGTTAGATAAGGAGAATTTATTTTGGAAAGACCACAGAGCAATCCTAGTCGCATGGTTGTCATAGAAAATAAAATTAATGGTGAACGTTTTTTGGTAGACCTTCTCAGAGGTCAAACCTATGACAAGGAACAATATACGAAGATTACTTATGAAGTCCCGCTCAAGAAGGAGTTTTGGGATTTACCACGCTTAACCAAGTCCAAGTGAATCTAATGAAGACCAAAAGTGATTTATCCATTTTTCCTAAGAAGGGCCTATAATCCTAGGGGTTGTAACAAACTGGTAGAAGTTTTGTTACAACCCTTTTCGTTTTGGAAAAAGTCTGTATTAAAGAACCAATTCTGAAGGATTTTCATCCAATTAGGTTCAATGGACGGGGATTAAGAATGTTTGGATGGTAACTTTTTGACAAAAGTTTACTATTGTGAATTGTTAAAATATTATGGAATTTATCTTTACTTCAATGCCATAGACCCGTATAATGTTTACAAAAGATACAAAAAAATGAGGGATAAACATGAGTGCCGGATCTCACGCTGTCACAACTAGTATTATTCCACAATGGAATCGTGAACTCTTATTTGAGATCTTGGATAACATCCATGATGTTGTACTTGTTATCGATTCGGATACCACCATTGTCTATGCCAACGAGGCCTATGCAAGAATCTTAGGAGTACCCGTAGCCAAGGTTCTAGGCCGAAGGCTGGACATCATCGAACCTGATTCGGCGACAATTCGAATGCTCCATTCCGGAAAGCCTAGGCGAGGCAGAGATTATGTAGAATCTCTGAATATCAATGTAGTGGGTAGTTCTTTTCCGCTTTTAAATGGAAAAAACATCATCGGAGCAGTTTCAATCTTTAAAAATATTACAGAAGTCGTAGAACTAAATCGTGAGTTAGAGCAGACCAAGGGTGTAGCCGACTATTTGAAAGAGCAGCTAGAGCAATGGGAGCACCTTCCAAAGTCCTTCAAAGAATATGTGGGACAGAACAGTCGTTTAAAAGAAACTTTAGTGTTAGCAGCCAAAGTAGCGCGAACCGAGAGTACAGTGTTGATTCTTGGTGAAAGTGGTGTTGGCAAAGAAGTTTTGGCTAGAGCTGTTCATAATTGTAGCCGACGTAACGAGAAGCCCCTGATTAAGGTAAATTGTGCTGCCATACCAGAGGATCTGATAGAAAGTGAACTCTTTGGCTATGAAGAGGGAGCTTTTACGGGGGCTAAAAAAGGAGGAAAGCTTGGTAAGTTTGAATTGGCACATAGTGGGACAATTTTTCTGGATGAAATAGGGGATATGAGTCTTACAATGCAGGCTAAATTGTTGCGCGTCCTGCAAGAAAAGGAATTTGAACGGGTCGGTGGTACTAAGACTATCAAAGTTAATATCCGAGTGATTGCAGCCACTAACCGAGATTTAGAAAGCATGATCGAAAAAGGGACTTTCCGTCGTGACTTGTACTATCGGCTAAATATAGTTCCTCTCCAGCTGACCCCTCTTCGCGAACGTAAAGATGACATATTGGAGCTTGCCAAAACATTTCTAAAGCAATTCTCTCGAGAAGTAGGTCATGAACTAAATCTCTCACCCCAAGTAGTGAGGTTTCTCCAAGAATATGATTGGCCTGGTAATATCCGAGAATTGCAAAATGTGTTAGAACATGCCAGTATTGTGTGTAGCGGTACGACCATCGAAATTCGTCACTTGCCAGTGCACATAATTCCGACTCATGGCGGGAACTCAAGCGTTAAAGATAATCCATATGATGTTAAAGAGATTGTAGGGAGAATGGAAAAAGAACTGATTTTATCAGCCTTGACTACTTATAACAATAACCGTACCCAAGCCATGAAGGCATTAGGGATTTCTAGGCGGGCTTTTTACGACAAGTTACGAAAATATGGTATTGAAGAGTAAAGTTAGAGTAAGAAATTAGGGTTTAGTGATGAAGAACCCCTAGACATGGGGATCTTGATAATTGAATCAACGTTATGAAGGTGTGTCTTAAAGACGCACCTTTTTTTTGAATTTTCAGAGGCAGAAAGTATAAACTTGCGTTATATACTTTCTAAGCATAAGTGCAACTAAGGCGGCCGCCTCGCCAAGGCTGACAAAAAGACTAATACGTGCGAAGACAGTGTCTTCGGGCGCCAGCCAAGTTTTCTTTAGCCTTCGCGCTGTATCTTCAATACTCAAAGAAAGTAGGAAGGAATGTAAATGTCTAAGATTTATAAAGGAAAGAATTCTAGATAGTGTAGTATATTTGGCACGACTTTTGCATTATTCTAATAAGTATAATTATTCTGAAAATTGAAAAGGGGTGAGGTGAGGAGATTAAGGGATATACCCTTAGACGAGCATATTTCAAGAGTTTTGTTTTCCTTAATAAATGATATACAAAGTAAACAATCCCTTGAGCATAGTGTGTGTAAACTATACATTTTAAGTTTACGCCCAAGAAGCACTATCTATAAAAAAGTCTATTAGGAATTTGCGAATCGAGCAGTAATTCGGGTTTATAACTATTCTATCAAGAATATTGTTCATGCGATGGAGTTTTTTAAGGGAATGAAGGCAGTAACGCCCATTAAGGATGCAAGGAGTTCGCGGTTTGGATTTTCTTCGGGCAGCAGAAAGGATTAGAAGGAGTGGCTG